>NZ_JBIVRD010000001.1:0-437948 GCF_044755565.1 Kitasatospora sp. NPDC092286
TCCAACCCCGGAACAATCCGAGGCCGGGGATGTCAACATATCTGGCGTTGACTTTTGGCACGCTGTTGAGTTCTCAAGGAACGGACACTTCCTTCAGTCCGCCTTCCAGCGGGCCCTCCGGGCGCTTCGTTCTTTCGTGTTCCCAGCTTATCAGATCCGCGCTGCCGGTTTGACCGGCGTTTGTTTCTCTGAATTCCCGCTGGGGGGATTTCCTTCACTTCGCTCCGAAGCTTATCAAAGCTTTCGGTGTGCTCAGTTCCGGAATTTACCTCGTCGGAGGGAGCGCATTCGTAAAACACGCTGGCCTCGTTCGGCGGTGTCGTAGACACTAGCGCCCGAGCCCGACCGTTGTCCAGTCGGTCTCAACCGTTCAAACCTACTAGCCCACCGCCACCACGTCAATGGTTTTGCTGGGATGTGAGAACAGTACCAGGTCAGAGGCCTGTGGATCACATCGGCTCAGGCCGCGACCGGCTGCAGGTCCGCCCGGTCGGCCGCGTCCAGATCGCCGGTTTCGCCGGCCGCGGCGGCCTTCCGGCCCAGGACGAGGGCGTACAACAGGAACGCCACCTCCGCGGCGGCTCCGATCGCGATACGCGCCCAGGTGGGAAGGCCGGACGGGGTCACAAAGGCTTCCAGGACACCGGAGACGGCCAGAACGGTCGTCAGGCCGATGGCCATCCCGATGATGGACCGGCCCTGTTCGGCCAGCGCCGTCCCGCGGGTGCGCGGGCCCGGGTCGATGATCGTCCAGCCGAGGCGCAGGCCCAGGCCGCCGGCCACGAAGACGGCGGTCAGCTCCAGCAGGCCGTGTGGAATGAGCAGGCCGAGGAAGACGTCGAGCCGGCCCGCCGAGGCCATCAGGCCGATGCCGAGGCCGAGATTGAGGACGTTGGTCCACAGCACGAAGAGCACGGGGATGCCGAGCGCGATGCCGTAGAGCAGGCACTGCACCGCGATCCAGGCGTTGTTCGTCCAGACCTGCGCCGCGAAGGAACCGGCCGGGCGGTCCGAGTAGTACGCCTCGTACTCGCCGCCGGGCCTGGTCATCTCCCGCAGCGTCTCCGGCGTGGCCAGGCTGTTGCGGACCTCCGGGTGCGCGGCCACCCACCAGGCGACCACGGCGGTGGCGAGCAGAGAGAGCACGGCGACCGGCAGCCACCAGCGGCGCGAGCGGTAGAGCGCGGCCGGGAAGCTGACCGTGTAGTACCGCGCGACGTCCCGCCAGCCGCTGCTGCGGCTGCCCGTGACCGCGTCGCGGGCCCGGGAGACCAGGCTGGTGAGCCGGCCTTCGAGCGTGGGGTCGGGCGCGGCGGCCTGGACCTTGGCCAGGTGGCCGGTGGCGCGTTGGTAGAGGGTGACGAGCTCGTCGGCCTCCTCACCACTGAGCCGGCGGTTCCTGGCGAGGGCGTCCAGCCGGGCCCACTCCCCCTGGTGGGTGGCGACGAAGACGTCCAGGTCCATTCGGCGGCTCCAGGGTCGGCGCGGGGCGCGCGGGGCAGTCGGGTGCAGGTGCGGCCCAGCATGCCAGCCGACGGGGCCGCCCCGGCCGCCGGGACCTCACTTCCCGCACGGGTGCGCGGCCCCGTATGTTGACGACTGCAGATCGGGGTCGTGGGGGACGATCCGACGGACGTCCCCTCCCCCACGGACCACCAATGGGAACGGACGGGTGTCTTGAGCGACCTGGTGACGGGTGAGGCGGTCGTCCTCGGCCTGCGCACGGCGAAGCTTCCCAGCAGGGCGCTGGCCATCGCACTGGACCTGATCGTGCAGTCGGCCGCACTGGTGCTGTCGTCCCTGATCCTGGGCATCGTCCTCACCGGGCTCGACAGCGCGGCCTTCGCCGCCCTCACGCTCGGGCTGCTGGTGTTCTTCATGGTCGCCCTGCCCGTCATGGTCGAGACCCTCACCCGCGGACGTTCGCTCGGCAAGGCCGCCCTGGGCCTGCGGGTGGTACGCAGCGACGGCGGGCCGGTGCGGTTCCGGCACTCGCTGGTGCGCGGCCTGGTCGGCTTCTTCGAGATCGTCGCGCTGAGCGGGGTGCCGGCCGCGATCTGCTCGGCGGTGTCCTCGGACGGCAAGCGACTGGGCGACATCTTCGCGGGGACGCTGGTGGTCCGCGAGCGGGTGCCGGGCGGCGGCGCCGCGACCGCCCTGCCGGTGGTGCACCCGCAGCTGTTGCAGGCGATGGGCGCCGAGCTGGTCGCGATGGATCTCTCCGCCGTGCCGGAGCCGCTCTGGCTGGCGGTCCGCCAGTTGCTCGGGCGGATCGGCGAGCTGGACCCGGCGGTGGCGCACCAGATGTCCGCCCGGCTCGCCGACGACCTCTCCGCCCGCACCGGGCACCCGGTCCCGTACGGGCTGCACCCGGCGGCCTACCTCGGTGCGGTGCTGACCGAGCGGCAGCGCCGGGAGTGGACCAGGGCGCAGGGCCACGCGTCGTACCGGCAGCCGGCCCCGGCCGCCCCCGCGACACCCACCGCCCCTGCGGCTCCCACGGCGCCCAGCGCGACCGGGGCCCCTGCGGCGCCCGCCCCCGCCCCACCGCAGTCCCCCGGCACGGGCTTCGCCCCGCCGGCCTGACGCCCCGGGCTCAACCGCTCGGCCCACCGCCGCTCAGCCCCCGAACTCGGCCGGCCAGGCGTTCGGCGGCGACGCCAGCTCCTCCAGCTCGACCCCGGCGGCCGCCAGCACCACGTCCCCCGCGAGGTGGACCACCTGCTGCTCGCCCGTCTCCAGGTCGGCCACCTGGTACCGCTCGACCAGCAGCGGCCCCGAGTCGGTCCGGTGCGTCTCCACCCCCTCCAGCAGCCACCCCTGGTCGAAGGTGCGCGGCGCCAGCACCGGTTCGGAGAACGCGACCAGCCGCACCCGCGCACTGGCCCCCTCCCCCAGCCGTAGCAGCCGGGCGGTCGCGACCAGGAAGGCCGGCGAGCGCCCGGTGAAGCCGTGCGCTCGGTCGTGGCCCTCCGTCGCATGCTCCCCGGCCGGGTCCGCCGCGTCGGTGCGCACCCACGCCACCCCGTCGACGGCCCCGCCGCGCACCTGCCAGCCGCCCGCCCGCAGCTCCATCCGCAGCGGACGGCTGCGCGAGTCCAGCGTCAGGTCGACGGTGCCGACGACCTGGCCGTCCGGCCCGTACGTCTTGGAGACGTACCGCCAGCCGGCCGGCCCGGGCGCGCAGCTGAAGCGCTCCTCCCCGAGCAGCACGTGGTCATGGGTGTCGTGGAGCGAGTACCGGCCGTTGGGCATGGTCCGAAGCCTACGTGGGCGGTCCGGCCCGGTCGGCATGCAACGTTTACGGCGGGTGCCCGCATTAGGGGGGTGGGCGGCGCGGATCCGCGCCTCCGATCCGGAGGAAGGGGGGCGGGGATGGCGGGGCAGGCACGCGAAACGGAGTTCACCGAGTACGTGGCGACCAGGAGCGGCTGGCTGCGCAAGGTCGCCTATCTGCTGTGCGGGGACTGGCACCGCGCGGACGACCTGGTCCAGGAGAGCGTGACCAGGCTCTACATCAACTGGCCACGGGCCGGACGGATGGAGAACCTCGACGGCTACGCCCGCAGGGTGCTGGTCAACATCTTCCTGGCCGAGCAGCGCTCGCCCTGGTGGCGGCGGACCACCCGCAGCGGCACCGACCGGGAGCTGGACGCGGCCGCCGTCGGCCCCGACCTCGACGCCTCTCTCGACCTGCGGCAGGCCCTCGCCACGCTGCCCCCGCGCCAGCGGGCCACCGTGGTGCTCCGCTACTACTGCGATCTGACGGTCGACCAGGCGGCCGAGGCGATGGGCTGCTCGTCGGGCAACGTCAAGAGCCAGACCTCGCGCGGCCTCGCGACGCTCCGGCACACCCTCGCCGCCCTCCCCGTCGCCACCGAGAGGACGCCATGACGACCGACGAGCCTCGCGACCTGACCGAGCAGCTGATCGCCCTGGCCGACCAGCCCGCACCGCCCACCGCCCTCGACACCGCCTGGGCGATCGTCCAGGGCCGGGCCCGGCTGCGCCGCCGGCGGCGGGCCGCCGTCGGGGCTGCGGCCGCCGCCACGGTGGTGGCCCTGGCCGCCTCACTGCTCCTCCAGGCGCCCGGTGGCGCCCCGGCGCCCGCCGTGCCGGTCGTCTCCCCGTCACCGCCCATGACGTACCTCGGTGCCGATCCGCTCACCACGGAGGTCCAGTTCGGCTGGCTGCCGGACTGGGTCGGCGGCCGGACCGGCATCAGCTACAACCCGCCGGACGCCGAGATCATCGGCCCGTCCGACGCCGACGGCCACATCGCGGCCCGGGGCAAGGGGTCCGATGCCCCCCAGATCCTGCTCTCGCTCTACCCGGCCGGGTCCGAGCCCGTGGAGAAGGATCCGGGCGGATGGCCACTGGCCGAGGAGGAGGCCCCGCCGGTCAACGGGAAGAAGGCCTACTGGGCGCTCCCCCTCAGTGACCGGGAACCCAACGCCGTGATGCTGCGCTGGCTGACGCCCTCGGGCCGCTGGGCGGAGATCACGGCCCACGGCGGCCGGCCGGAGGACGTCTCCCGGGACGTCCTGCACCGGGTCGCGGCCGACGTCCGGTACGGGCACTGGGACGTCCCCCTGCCGCTGCGGATCACCGACCTGCCCGGCGTGGTCAAGGTGGCCGAGGCGCGCCTCCTGCGGTCGGATCCGGGCACGGACGACTGGTCGTTCGATCTGGTGCTCCGGGTCGACGGCCGGACCCTCGCGGTCACCCTGAGGCCGGACGTGCCCGGGCCGAGCCCCACTCCCACCACCCCCGGCAGCTACGGCCGCTACGTGCCGCTCTGTTCGGTCGACCGCGGCGTGCGGGTCTGCGCCCAGATGACGGAGGACCCGCCGCCGTCGCTGGAGCGGCTCGGCGGCGTGCCGGCGGTGCTCGACCGCATCCAGGCGCTCGGGCTCGACGACAGCACCTGGGTCACCGACGTCCTGCGCTGACACCCGCTGAACGCGGCCGCGGCCGGCACCCCTTGAGCAGGGGCACCGGCCGCGGCCGTCGGGTCAACGGATCAGTAGCGGTACTGGTCCGCCTTGTACGGGCCCTCGACCGGGACGCCGATGTAGTCGGCCTGGTCCTGGCTCAGGGTGGTCAGCTTCACGCCCAGCGCGTCCAGGTGCAGCCGCGCGACCTTCTCGTCCAGGTGCTTCGGCAGCACGTAGACGCCGATCGGGTACTGCTCGGTCTTCGTGAACAGCTCGATCTGGGCGATCGTCTGGTTCGCGAAGGAGTTGGACATCACGAACGACGGGTGGCCGGTCGCGTTGCCCAGGTTCAGCAGACGCCCCTCGGACAGCACGATGATCGTCCGGCCGTCCTCCTTGCGCCACTCGTGGACCTGCGGCTTCACCTCGGTCTTCACCACACCCGGCAGCTTCGCCAGACCGGCCATGTCGATCTCGTTGTCGAAGTGGCCGATGTTGCCCACGATCGCCTGGTGCTTCATCCGGGCCATGTGCGAGGCCATGATGATGTCCTTGTTGCCGGTCGTGGTGATGAAGATGTCGGCCGTCTCCACCACGTCTTCCAGCGTCGCGACCTGGTAGCCGTCCATCGCGGCCTGCAGCGCGCAGATCGGGTCGATCTCGGTGACGATCACCCGGGCGCCCTGGCCGCGCAGCGACTCCGCGCAGCCCTTGCCCACGTCGCCGTAGCCGGCGACGACCGCGACCTTGCCGCCGATCAGCACGTCGGTGGCGCGGTTGATGCCGTCGATCAGCGAGTGCCGGCAGCCGTACTTGTTGTCGAACTTCGACTTCGTCACCGAGTCGTTGACGTTGATCGCCGGGAACAGCAGGTTGCCGTCACGGTGCATCTCGTACAGGCGGTGGACGCCCGTGGTGGTCTCCTCGGTCACGCCCTTGATCGTGGCGGCGACCTCGGTCCACTTGTTCGGCGTCTCGACCAGGGTGCGGTTGAGCAGCTCCAGGATGATCCGGAACTCGTCGTTGTCCGCGGTCGACGGGTCCGGCGCGGCCCCGGCCTTCTCGAACTCCACACCCTTGTGGATCAGCAGCGTCGCGTCGCCGCCGTCGTCCAGGATCATGTTCGGGGTCTTGCCGTTCGGCCAGGTCAGCGCCTGCTCGGTGCACCACCAGTACTCGTCCAGGGTCTCGCCCTTCCAGGCGAACACCGGCACGCCCTGCGGGTTCTCCGGGGTGCCCTCCGGACCGACCGCGATCGCCGCGGCCGCGTGGTCCTGGGTCGAGAAGATGTTGCACGAGCACCAGCGGACCTCGGCGCCCAGCGCCGTCAGGGTCTCGATCAGCACCGCCGTCTGCACGGTCATGTGCAGCGAACCGGTGATCCGGGCGCCGGCCAGCGGCTGCGAAGCGGCGTACTCCGCGCGAATCGCCATCAGGCCGGGCATCTCGTGCTCGGCCAGCTGGATCTCCTTGCGCCCGAACGGCGCCAGGGAAAGGTCGGCGACCTTGAAGTCACCGGTGATGTCGGTCGACATACGTCTGCTCCTCGCTGATGGGGTGGGGCATGGCCACGGTCCTGGAGTGCGTTGCGGCACGGCGGGGCTGCACGGGTGCGCGGCAACGCCGGGGTGCCCGGTCCGTGGAGGACCGGCTCCCTGCTGCGCAGCACAAACCGTCGGAGGACCTCTCTCCCTCGACCGGCGGGCACCCGCACGAGTGCGGACCGCCGATCGACCGCCATCAGCAGCGACGTTCTGGCTCTGGTGACGAATCTACACCGGCGGTCCGGACGGGCGGCTCGGGATGACCGTTTTTCGGCCTGGGGAGGCCCCGCTCTCCAGCGGAACGAGAGCCCGGCCCAAGGACTTTGGGCGAAATATCGTCAGTGCGCCGTGAGCCCCGGGCCGCCGGGGGTGGCCGCCGGGTCGTCACCCTGGGCGGCCTTCTCGGCGCTGTAGACGTCCGGTTCCAGGTAGATCGCCCGGGCGATCGGGACGGCCTGGCGGACCCGTGCCTCGGCGGCGTCGATGGCCTCGGCCACCTGGGCGGCGGTGTCCTCCGCGTTCACCCCGATCTTGGCGGCGACCAGCAGTTCCTCCGGGCCCAGGTGCAGGGTCCGCATGTGGATGACCCGGGTGACGGAGTCGTGGTCCACCAGCGCCTCGCGGATCCTGCGGACCGAGTCCTTGTCGGCGGACTCGCCGAGCAGCAGCGACTTGGTCTCCAGGGCCAGCACCACGGCGATCACCACCAGCAGGATGCCGATGCAGAGGGTGCCGGCGCCGTCCCAGACGCCGTCCCCGGTGATCACGGTGAGCGAGACGCCCAGCAGCGCGAGCACCAGACCGATCAGCGCGCCGGCGTCCTCCAGCAGCACCACGGGCAGCTCGGGGGCCTTGGCGGTACGGATGAACTGCACCCAGCCCTGCCCGCCCTTGGCCTTCGCCGACTCGCGCATCGCGGTCAGGAAGGACCAGCCCTCCATCCCGATGGCGAAGAGCAGCACGCCGACCGCCCAGTACCAGGAGTCCAGCTCCTCCGGGTGGCTGATCTTGTGCCAGCCCTCGTAGATCGCGAACAGACCGCCGACGCTGAACAGCACGATGGCGACCAGGAAGCCGTAGATGTAGCGCTCGCGGCCGTAGCCGAAGGGGTGCTCCTCGTCCGCCTCCCGGCGGGCCCGCTTGCCGCCGATCAGCAGCAGCACCTGGTTCCCGGAGTCGGCGACCGAGTGCACGCCCTCGGCCAGCATCGAGGAGGAGCCGGTGAAGCCGAAGGCGGTGAACTTGGCCACCGCGATCGCAAGGTTCGCGGACAGGGCCGCGACCAGTGCCTTGGTACCGCCTTCGGTGCTCATGCTGAGGAGGGTCCCTCCGTCGGGGGGCCGTCCACACAGCCCGCGCTCCGCTCCGCCGGATCCGTCCCGGTCGGAGTCGTCGAGCGCATACGGTACCGGGCCACCGGGAACGGCCTCAGGACTGCACCGCCGCGAGCCCCAGGTAGACGGCGGCGAAGTCGGTGAGGGCCACGAGGTCGGCCAGCGCGTGCAGCGGATCGGGCCGGGTGCTGGCGTACTCGGTGAGCCGGACGTCGTGGGCGGCGGCCAGCCGGTGCGCCCGGGAGGCCCCGAACCCGCGCGGGCCCTCGTCGTCCTCCGGCACCTCGACCGGGCCGCCGCCGTCCTGCTCGCCGGGATCACCGGGACCGCCCGGACCACCGGACCCGCCCACACCCCCGGGGACGTGGCGCAGCAGCAGGACCTGGAGGTGCAGCGGGTCCGGCTCGTCCACCCGGTCGCGGAAGAAGTCGTCGGGGTCGGCGCCCGCGCCGAGCTGGCCGGTGAACATGCCGCGGTGCGCGGTGAGCACCTGCGGCAGCGGCCCGGCCAGCGCCGGGCGCCCGGCCCGGTCGGCGAGCTGGGCGGCGAACCGGCCGGCGGCGGCCCCGGCCACCGGCCCCTCGGCCCAGAGCAGCGGGACGGTCCCGGCCAGCCGGGCGGCCAGGCTCTTGGCGGGGTTGGTGTACGCGGCGGCGTCCGGGCGGCAGCGGACGGCGGTCGCGTCGAGCAGGTCGGCGGTGGCCGGCAGCGCGTCGTACGGCAGCTGGGTGACCCCGAGCTTCTGGGCGAGCGCGAGCAGCGGGGTGAGGTGGGCCCAGAGCGCGGCCGGGTCCTCGGCCGGCAGGTCCGGCTCGGCGGACGGTCCCGGCGGCGTCTCGGCCTCGGGGAGGTTGGACGGCACGTACGGCAGCGGCAGCGCGCGCACCTGGAGGGCGGCCTCGGCCAGCGGGCTGCCGGCGGGGGCGGTGACGACGAGGGCGCAGCCCCGCGCGTACGCCTGCTCGGCGAGGCCGATCAGGCCCCGTTCGCCGCCGTCGGCGGAGCTGATGACCAGCAGGTCCAGCGGCCCGACCCAGCCGGGGAGCTGCCAGGCCAGCCCGGCGGTGAAGACCGGCGGCGCGGTGGCGCGGTCCACCCGTGGCACGGCCGCGACGTCGGTCGGCGGCAGCGGGGCGACCAGGCTGGCGGTGCCCGCCAGGACGGCGAGGATCTCGCCCGCCGTCAGGGCGCTGCCGTGGCCGGCCACCAGGACGGCGCGCGGACGGCCGTCCGGGCGGAGCCGGTCGACGCCGGCCGCCTCGGCGAGCCGCAGCGCGGTGCGGACCCGGGCGCCGGAGCCGGCCAGGGCGAGCAGGGCCCGGTCGTGGTCGGCGCGCTGGAGGGCGGCCGGGTCGTCGAGCAGGGTGTCGTCGAGCATGCGGCGGGCCTCCGGCTGCTGGCTGGGCGCTGCGGGCTGAGCGGTGGTGCGGCCGACGGGTGCGGGCGTCCGCTCCCGGACCGTCCGCCCCGAGGTGTCCGCCCCAAGGATCAGGCCGGGCGGCGGGCCTCGTCCACCAGCAGCACCGGAATGCCGTCCCGGACCGGGTACGCCAGGCCGCAGGTCTCGCCGGTGCAGACCAGTTCGGGCTGCTCCTCGGTGCCGCCCTCGGTGAGCGCGGCCCGGCACTGCGGGCAGACCAGGATCTCCAGCAGGAAGGATTCGAGCTTCATGAGGTGTCGGGCTCCAGATCTCGGGGGTGGCACGGCGGTGCCCCGGCCAGGAGGAAACCCTACCGGCCGGGGCACGCGGGTTGTGCGTCAGGCGCGGACGATGGCGAGCACGCCGTCCCGCAGCTCGGCCATCCTGGCCGGATCCCTGGCCTCGACGTTGAGGCGAAGCAGCGGCTCGGTGTTGGAGGCGCGCAGGTTGAACCACCAGTCGGGGCCGGCGACGGTGAGGCCGTCCAGCTCGTCCACGGTGGTGCCCTCCAGGCCGGCGTACGCGGCGCGGACG
The DNA here is from genome assembly GCF_044755565.1 of Kitasatospora sp. NPDC092286. Classification (NCBI taxonomy): domain Bacteria; kingdom Bacillati; phylum Actinomycetota; class Actinomycetes; order Kitasatosporales; family Streptomycetaceae; genus Kitasatospora; species Kitasatospora sp. NPDC092286. Next base: position 9,770 of record NZ_JBIVRD010000001.1, read on the forward strand.
GCGGCCGAGCGGTCGGCCTGGTCGGCGACGGTGCTGTTGATCTCGCCGGAGGCGGCGTAGCGGTCGTACTCGGCGGTCAGCGCGGAGAGCGTGCCGTCCTGCCCGCCGAGGGCGGCCAGCACGTGCAGGGCGGCGAGCATGCCGGTGTCGGCGCGCCAGAAGTCGCGGAAGTAGTAGTGCGCGGAGTGCTCGCCGCCGAAGACGGCGTCGGTGACGGCCATCTCCTGCTTGATGAAGGAGTGGCCGACCCGGGTGCGGACCGGCTTGCCGCCGAGCTCGCGGACCACCTCGGGGACGGTCCAGGAGGTGATCAGGTTGTGGATGACGGTCGGCTCGTCCTCGCCGGCGGCCTTCGCCCGGGCGATCTCACGGACGGCGACCAGCGCGGTGATGGCGGACGGGGAGACCGGCTCGCCGCGCTCGTCGACGACGAAGCAGCGGTCGGCGTCGCCGTCGAAGGCGAGGCCGAGGTCGGCGCCGGTCTCGCGGACCTTGGCCTGGAGGTCGACCAGGTTCTTCGGGTCGAGCGGGTTGGCCTCGTGGTTGGGGAAGGTGCCGTCCAGCTCGAAGTACATCGGGACGAGCTCGATCGGCAGGCCGTCGAAGACGGTGGGGACGGTGTGGCCGCCCATGCCGTTGCCGGCGTCCACGGCGACCTTGAGCGGGCGGATCGTGCTGAGGTCGACCAGGCCGAGCAGGTGGTCGGCGTAGCCGCGCAGGGTGTCCTGCGCGGACAGGGCGCCGGGCTTGACGTCCACGGCCGGGACGGTGACGGTGTCGTCCTCGCCGGTCCAGGACTCGACCAGCTCGCGGATCTCGGCCAGGCCGGTGTCCTGGCCGACCGGGGCGGCGCCGGCGCGGCAGAGCTTGATGCCGTTGTACTGGGCCGGGTTGTGGCTGGCGGTGAACATCGCGCCGGGCAGGTCGAGCTTGCCGCTGGCGTAGTACAGCTGGTCGGTCGAGCAGAGGCCGATCTCGACGACGTCGGCGCCGTAGGAGGCGGCGCCCTCGCCGAAGGCCCGGCTCAGGGACGGCGAGGAGGGCCGCATGTCGTGGCCGACCACGATCGCGGTCGCTCCGGTGACCTGCACGAACGCGGCGCCGAAGGCGCGCGCGAGGGTCTCGTCCCACTGGTCCGGGACAAGGCCTCGTACGTCGTACGCCTTCACGAGCTGCTTGAGGTCGCGCACTGCGGCTCCACCCTGGTCTCTGTCTGATCGGTGTGCGTGTGATCGGCGGGCTGGTCGCCCCCGGTCACGATAGGTCGGGGTACCGCGCCGTTCGGTCGGCGGTAGACGGGCAGCGTACCGGGGCCGGACCAACGGTCCGTGCGCGGTGTGGTCCGGGCCGGGCGTCAGTTGTCGGGCGAGCGCAGCACGCGGAGGTGGCCGCGGCGGCTGCCTTCGATGGATTCGCCTGCGGGCCCGCGGCCCTGACGGGGGGTCTGCGGGCGGGCGGCCTCGCGGACGGCGTTGGCGAGCGCTTCCAGGTCGTCGCTGCTGCGGCGCAGCGGCCCGGCCTCGGCGGCGAGCCGGACGACCTCCCAGCCGCGCGGGGCGGTGAGCCGCTCGGCGTGCTCGGCGCACAGGTCGTAGCAGTGCGGCTCGGCATAGGTGGCGAGCGGGCCGAGCACGGCGGTGGAGTCCGCGTAGACGTACGTCAGCGTCGCGACGGCCGGCCGGCCGCACGCGGTCCGCGAACAACGACGTACAGAGCTCACGAGGGTGGACGGTACCGCACTCCCCGCCGGGGAGCGAAGACCGCCTGCCCGGAGGGTGTGCCGTGTCGCGCTCCGCGCGCCCGTCCGTGCACCCGTCGCCCGGCGCTATTCGCTGTCGGAGTGGTCCACTTCCGACCGTCCAAGGACTACCCTCGGCAGTGATATGGACAGCTCTGCACCGCAGTCATCGACGGGGCCCTCGCGCCGCCCCCGGCACCGCGACCGGCACGGCAGGGGCCTGCGCGGCCCGCTGGCGCCGCCGCAGGTGCCGATCTCGCTCACCCGCTCCGAGTTGTTCGACGACTACGTGCGCGAGTCGGTGGAGCGTCTCGAACGGCGTTGGCCGCAGTTGATCGAGGTCGAGTTCGCCGTCCAGGAGGTGCCGCTGCACGAGGCGGACGGCCCGGACCCGGACGGCGGGGTGCCGCTGGGCCGGGTGTCGCCGGGCCGGCAGGGGCGCAAGAGCCAGATCGTGGTGTACCGGCGGCCGGTGGAGATCCGGGCGAAGTCGCGGGAGGACCGCGCGGCGCTGGTGCACGAGATCCTGATCGAGCAGGTGGCGGAGCTGCTGGGGCTGTCGCCGGACGCCATCGACCCCCGCTACGACGAGGACTGACAGCGCGAAGGGGCGGTACCCGGGTTCGTCCCGGGTACCGCCCCTCGGTGTCGCGGGGTGTCGCGGGGTCAGCGCAGCACGACGTCCGGGTCCTGGGCGGCCTGCGGGACCTTGACGCTGCTGCGGTCGTCGCGCAGGGCCTGGACGGTGAACATCGGCACGTCCTTGGTGGGGATCGCGAGCATCCGGGCGGCCACCACCGGGCCGCCGGAGACGGTCTCCACGGTGAGCGCGAAGCCGCCGTTCAGCCCGCCGGGCTCGGGGGCCGGGAGGGCGACCGTGCCGCCGGGCGGGACCTCGACGTCCTTGGTGGCCGGGGTGCCGCCGCCGGTGCCCGCCGAGGCGGTGACCCGGACGGTGGCGGCGTCACCGGTGGAGGTGAGGAAGAGCGTGGACGCGCCCCCGCCGCGGTTGTCGGCCACGGTGGCGCGGGCGCCGACCGGCACGGTGCCGGTCAGCCAGGCGGCGTCCGACTTGCCGTTCTGGCCGGTGCGGTCGATCCGCAGGCCGGCCACGACCGGGGTGGGGTGCTTGTCGTCGCTGGGCGAGAGCCGCAGACCGGCCACCTCGTCGCGGGTGATCTTGCCGAGGTCGACGGCGGCCACCATGCCGGCCTTGACGTGGATGGACTCGTTGCTGGCCGGGGTGAACCAGCCGTTCTTGCCGGAGAGCTCGATCTTCAGGTCGGCGTCGTCCTCCGGCGGCGCCCAGACGATCAGGCGGGCGGCGGCGGTGTCGGCGGGCAGGCCGGGGAGCACCTGGGTGGGCGCCGGGTCGGCGGAGGCGGGGATCCAGTCGGCGCCCTTGCCGCCGTCGGCGGCGTGCAGGGCGGCGCCGATCCGGCCGCTGCGGGCGACCACGTGCACGGCGAGGTCGGTGACCGCGCCCTTGCTGATGGTCGGCAGCAGCACGGACTGCGAACTGCCGGGAGCGACGGTGATGCCGTTGGCGGCGTCGTTGTCGATCAGGCCCTTGTCGCCGTACAGCTTGATGTCCACGACGGCGGCGGTCGACTCGGTGTTGACCAGGCTGACGTAGTCGGTGCGGTCGCCGGCGGTGCTGGCCCCGGCGAACCAGAAGCCGGTGCCGGCCGGGGTGCAGGTGATGCCGGACAGGCCCAGGCCGCGCTGCTCGGTGACGGTGGTGGTCTGGGTGACGGTGAAGCCGGGCGCGAAGGCGCCGGTGGCGACGGCCCCGGCACCGGGGGCGGTGTCGCCGTTGGCGGCGGGGGCGGCCACGGGGGTGCCGGGCTTGGCCAGGTTCAGCCGGGCGTCGGCGGGAGCGCCGCCCTTGTCCGGGCCGCCGGACGCGGCGGGCGCCGGGGTGGCGGCCGTGGTCGGGGCGGCGGACGGCGCGGCGGTCGGAGCGGTCGCGGGGGCCGCCGCGTCGGCCGCCCAGCCGGCTCCGCCGGTGGCGGCGCCGGTGCCGGGCGGGGTGTACGCGGTGAGGGTGGTCGAGCCGGTCAGGCCCTGGAGCGGCTGCGGGCAGACCACGGCCGTCCGCTCGACCTGCGCGGTACTGGCGGTGCCGCCCTGGTCGGCCTTGGCCGGCGCGGCCGGCGGGCGCAGCTCGGCGACCCCGAAGACCACCGCGAGCACGGCGGCGGCGGCCAGGAACGACTGGGTGGTCTTCGTTCCCCCCGAGGCCCGGGAGGGTCCGGAGGACCCCGACGACCCCGGGGCCCCTGCGGCCGTCCGGGCGGAGCCCGAAGATCCGGCGGACCCGGCGGCCGCGGACTGCTCCGGGGAGAGGTCCGGGGCCCGGCCGTCGACGGCCTCGGCCTTGGGCTTCTTCTTGAAGGCGGGCTTCTTCATCGCGGGTCAGCTCCCCGATCCGTGGTGGTGCGGGTACCGGCCCGGCCCGTTGGGGTTGTTCGGATCATTCGGGTCGTTCGGGTCGTAGTAGGGCTCGGCCTGCGGCTGCCCCGGTACCCACGGCTGCTGCTCGGCCTGCTGGTAGGGGTCGTAGGCGTACTGCTGGTCCTGCTGCTGGTAGGCGTCGTAGCCCGGCTGGCCGCCCTGCGGGTAGGCCTGCGGCTGGTAGCCGTCCTGGCCGTACCCCTGGCCCTGGCCCTGGCCCTGGCCGCCGTACGGGGCGGCCGCGGGCTGCTGGGCGGTGTAGGGGTCGTAGCTGTACGGGTCGGCCTGCTGGTACGTCTGGTACGGGTCGGCGTACGGCTCGGCGTCCTGGACGGCGGCGGCCGCCTCGACCGCCTCGACCGGCGCCTCGCCGGTGGCCTGGTGCGGGATCGCACCCGGCCGGCCCTCGTACACCCCGCCGTCGTCGGGGCCGCCGTCGCCGCCCTCGCCGCGTTCGGCCATCCGGCGGGCCCGGCGGCTGCCGGGGGCGGGCGCCTGCGCCTGGGCCGCGGCGGCCAGCGCGGCGGCGGCCACCACCTCCTCGGGCAGGTCGTCGTCCTTGTGGCTGCGGCGGCCGGGCAGGGCCAGCACCAGGACGGTCAGGCCGAGCAGCAGCTGGGCCCAGATCCAGCCGGTGTGCAGCAGGCTGCCCTCACGGGTGACGACCAGCTTGCCGCCGGCGGCCGGGAGCTTGAAGCCCTGCGCCCAGCCGTCGACGGTGGTGGACTCCAGCGCGGTGCCGTCCAGGGTGGCCTTCCACCCGGGGACGGCCGCCTCGGCGAGGCGCAGCACCCGGCCCTCGGGGCCGGCCGGGACGGTGGTGTCGAGGTCGCGCTCGCCGGAGGGGACCACGACCGGGCCGGTGCCCGGGGCGGTGATCACGGCGCGGGTCGCGGGGGTGCCGCTGACCTGCCAGAGCGCGGCGGCGCCGTCCTGGTTGACCTTGACCAGGCCGGGGGTGGTGTCCAGGACGTCCTTGAAGGTGGCGATCACCGGCTGGTCCACCAGCACGTAGGCGATGCCGTAGCCGGCCAGCGCACCGGCCTGGTCGGCGCCGGAGCCGGCCAGCAGGCTGCCGACCATCTTGTCGAGGCCGCTCCCGGTGCCGGTGGCCGGGTCCACGGTGGACTCGGCCTGGCCCAGGGTCAGGCCTGCCCCGCGCACCAGGGCGTAGCGGACGGAGCCGCCCTTCGGGTCGCCGGTGACGAGCAGGGTGCGGGAGCGGTCGGTGGTGCCGGCCTCCTCCGCGATGAAGGCGGGCACCTGGGCGGACTGGGCGCGGTGCAGCGGTCCGGCGGCGCCGGTGACGGCCCACCAGATGCCGGTGCCCAGCGGGGCGAGCACGGCGGCGGCCACCACCAGCGCGGCGACCGGCTGGCGCCAGCCGAAGGCGATGCCGGCCACCCGGGCGTTGGCGCCGTCGGCGCCGATGGCCGCGGCGGCCAGCAGGGCGATGCCGGCGAGCAGGGTGGCCGGGCCTGCCCAGGCGGGCACGGCCGGGCCGCCGGAGGCGGGGGTGACGGAGGTACCGGCCACCACGACCGCGAAGACCATCCCGGCGCCGGCGGCGCCCCAGGCGGCGAGGACGGCGCGGCGGCGGTCGGCGCGCAGCAGGGCGGCCAGCGCGGCGAGCACCACGCCCGCCGACAGCCAGACCGGCGGCACCCCGGCGCCGCCGGGGTTGACCAGCACCAGGCCGAGCGCGTCGGCGCCGCTGCCGTGCAGTCCGGGCAGGCCGGCCTCCAGCAGCAGCCGCTGGGGGTGCGAGAGCACCTGCAGCGACCAGGGCGCGAGCACCAGGACCGGCACCCCGAGGATCAGCAGGACGCGCAGACCGAGCAGGCGCAGCGCGTCGAGGCCGGAGCCGAACGCCCCGCCGCGGACCACCGCGATGGCCAGCATGGCCAGGCAGAGCGGCACGGCCAGCGCCCAGACCAGCGGGACGAACGCGGTGGCCAGGGTGAGCAGCAGGACGGTCATCCAGGCGGGGCGCCAGCCGGGCCGGGCGCCCTTGGCGGCGGTCTCGGCGCGGATGCCGAGACCGGCGGCGATCGCGGCGGCGCGGGCCAGCGGCGGCAGCAGGACGGCGAGGACGGCGGTGCCGATCCGGCCCTGGGCGAGCGCGCCGGTGGCGGCGGGCAGCAGGGCGTAGGTGGCACTGGCCCAGGCCCGGACCAGCTTGGAGTCGAGCAGCGGCCGGGAGACCAGGTAGGCGCTGACGGCGGCGAGCGGCACCGAGAGGACGACCAGCAGGGTGACCGCGAGGTCGGCGTGGTCGAACAGGATCCAGGAGAGCACCGCCAGCACCCCGAGGTACGGGGGTGCGGCGGCGGTGGATCCGGTGCCGACGGGGTGCCAGGCGCCGGCGTACATGTCCCAGAGACCGGAGGCGCCGTCGGTGGCGGGCAGCAGGGCACCGCCGAACAGGGCACCGCCGCCGAGCAGGCCGCGGCAGGCGATCAGGGCGAACACCAGCAGGGCGGCGAACAGGACCGGCGCCGGGCGCCGGGCCAGCTTCTTGATCAGCGTGAACTGCTCGACGACCAGGTCCTCGGACTCCTCGTCGCCCGGTCCGGCCTCGACCGAGCCGTGCCGGCCGGCCCCGGCGTCGTCGCCGCCGCCGATGCCGAGCGCGCCGACCACGCCCTCGACGGCGAGCCGGGCGGTGGCCCCGGGCGCCGGGAAGAGCGTCCGGTCGTCCAGGGCGTCGGCGGCCCGGGTGCGGGCGCGCCGTTTGCGGGCGGCCAGCAGCCGGGGCAGCCGGATCAGCTCGTGGCCGAGACCGGCGAGTTCGTCGAAGGCCTGCTTCGGGTCCTTGCCGAGCAGGTTGGCGACGACCCGCAGCAGGGTGCCGAGCACCAGCCGCAGCAGGACGTAGGGGAAGAGCAGGCCCCTGGTGTTGGAGAGCAGGGTGAAGACGGCGCCGGCCTTGTCCAGCCGGTGCGGGTGGGAGGGGCCGCAGTCGATGGCGCGGCGCTCGCGGCTGGCGGCCTCGGCGTGCCGCAGCACGGCGTCGGGGGCGACCACCACGCGGTGGCCGGCGGCGTTGACCCGCCAGCAGAAGTCGGTGTCGTCGCGCATCAGCGGCAGGGCCCGGTCGAAGCCGCCGAGCTCCTCGAAGACGTCGCGCCTGACCAGCATGCCCGCGGTGGAGACGGCGAGCACCGGGCGGACCTGGTCGTGCTGGCCCTGGTCCTGCTCGCGGCGGTCGAGCCCGGTCCAGCGGCGGCCGGAGCGGGCGATGGTGACGCCGACCTCCAGCAGCTGGCGGCGGTCGTACCAGCTGCGCAGCTTGGGGCCGACGACGGCGGCGCTGGGGGTGGAGTCGGCCACCTGGAGCAGTCGGCGCAGCGCGTCGGTCTGCGGTTCGCAGTCGTCGTGCAGCAGCCAGAGCCACTCGACCGGCTGGGTCTCGCGGGGGCCGCCGCGGCCGAGGTCGTCCTCGTGGCCGAGCGGGTCGCCGAAGTCGTCCCAGCCGCCGGTGACGGGGTCGTAGCCGGAGGGGTCCAGCCGGTACGGGAGGTCGTCCGGGCGCAGCGGCGCGGCGCCCGCGACGGCCTCGCCGACGGCGGTGCCGAAGCCGGCCCGGCGGCCGAGGATCAGTGGGCCGCTCTCGGGGAGCCAGTCGCCGAGGGTGTCGGCGAGCAACTGCGGAGAGTTGTCGGTGGAGCCGGTGTCGACGGCGAGCACGCGCTGGACCTGGCGGTCCTGGCCGAGCAGGCCGGCGAGGGCCTGCGGCAGCCAGCGGGCGCCGTCGTGCGAGACGATCACGGCGGTGACCAGGTGACGCGGATAGGCGGGCGGCCTGGCAGCGGTGAAGCCGCTCTGGTGGCTGTAGACGGTCATCGCGTGCGCGGGCCCCAGTTCTCGGTGGACACAGCCGGTGAACGGCAACCGGATGGCGCACCACACTAACGGCTCTCGATGGCCTCGTTGTTCGCGGTGTCCGTGCAGAGGCGGTACGCCCGGTCCGGCGGGGATGTCCGGAACGCGAAAGCGCCCCACCAGCACGGTGAGGCGCTCGTCCTGCTGTGCGGTTGTCGAAGAGTCAGAGAGGGTCAGGGGCCGACCCGGTCAGACCGCGCTCTTCTTGAGCCGACGGCGCTCGCGCTCGGAGAGGCCGCCCCAGATGCCGAACCGCTCGTCGTTGGCGAGGGCGTACTCCAGGCACTCGGAGCGGACCTCACAGGCGAGGCAGACCTTCTTGGCCTCGCGGGTGGAGCCGCCCTTCTCGGGGAAGAAGGACTCCGGGTCGGTCTGGGCGCACAACGCGCGCTCCTGCCAACCGAGTTCCTCTTCGTCCTCCTCGATGCCGTCACCGATCAACAGCTCAAAGAGCTCGCTCATGTGGCGCGCCTCCTCTGCCCCTATTGGCGTCCCCGTGGTTGCCGTTGCCTCGTGCGGCGGACGACACGAGTGAAATTACAGTTGCGTCACTCTGGCTCAGTCAAGCCGAGCTCTGGTATTGGGGCCAGGATTCACTCCCCGGCACCAAGCCATTACGAATAGTGTACATATCTGGACACATCGGACTTACCGCCCGAACGCCTCGGATACCGAGGAACCATCCGCAACCATCCGCCGAGTGACACACGGTCATCGCCACAGGTCGGTCATCGGGCTGCCTTCCCGGCGATCTTCCCATCGAAACATAGAGGGTGATTTATCACCCCATCCGGTGGTTCGTGACTGATCTCGCCCGAATGTCCTAGCTCCCGAGTTGACACCGCCCCTAGGGATGCGGTCTCCTTTGTCCCATGTCAGAGTTCGCCAGCCCCCGGAGCGGTTCCGCGCTCCGCCCTGCCGTGAACTCCTGTTGTCGCCTCTGTTCCTGCTGTATCTAGGCGCCCGCAGTCCCACCGCGCGCCGCCCAGGAAGCACAGAGGCCGCCCGCGATTCCCACCCCAGGACATCCCGGATCCGGCTGATCCCCTGACGAACCAGCCGTATACGAGGACGACTCCCGTGCGTATGACCCGCATCCGCAAGCGGAACCGCGACCGCAACAAGCTCGCCCGCCGAGGCCTCGCGCCGACCACCCCGGCCCCCGCGCCCGGCGCCCGCCCCGCCCGCCGCTGGGCCGACGGCCTCAGCGACGTCTCCATCGCCGGCGACCCGCTCGCCTTCCCGCACCTGGCCCGCACCGATCTGCCCGGCCACCCCACCACCGTCGCCGGCTACGCCCAGCTGGCCCGCGAGATCGCCGCCGACCGCGCCCGCTGGGAGCCGCTGGTCCGCTACGACGCGCTCACCCGCTGGTACGCCCGGCTGGAGACCGGCCCCGGCTACGAGGTCTGGCTGCTCAGCTGGCTGCCCGGCCAGAGCAGCGGCTTCCACGACCACGGCGAGTCCTCCGGCGTGATGACCGTCGTCCAGGGCGAGCTGGTCGAGCGCTCGCTGACGCACGCCGGCGAGGGCGCGCGGACCCTGCGCCCCGGCGGGCAGCGGGTGTTCTCCTCCGGCTACCTGCACGAGGTGGTCAACGGCTCGCTGGAGCCCGCGGTCTCCATCCACGTCTACACGCCGGGCCTCACCGCGATGAACCAGTACGCGGCCACCGCCGTCCCCGAGCAGCAGGCCGAGCCGCGCACCCAGGCGGGCGCCGACGCCCACTGACGCCACGCCGTCGACCCGGCCGACGGACCGGGCTGACGGGCAGTCGGACCGTGGCAGGATGGGCGCATGCGCATCGTGGCACTGGCAGGCGGAATCGGCGGAGCGCGCTTCCTGCGCGGACTCCGGGAGGTCGTCGGCCCGCAGGACGAGATCACCGTCATCGGCAACACGGGCGACGACATCCACCTCTTCGGCCTCAAGGTCTGCCCCGACCTCGACACCGTGATGTACACCCTCGGTGGCGGCATCCACGAGGAACAGGGCTGGGGCCGGGCCGACGAGACCTGGTCGATCAAGGCCGAGATGAAGGAGTACGGCGTCGGCCCCGAGTGGTTCGGGCTCGGCGACCGCGACTTCGCCACCCACCTCGTCCGCAGCCAGATGCTCACCGCCGGGTACACCCTGAGCCAGGTCACCGAGGCGCTCTGCGTGCGCTGGAAGCCGGGCGTGCGGCTGCTCCCGATGAGCGACGACCGGGTCGAGACGCATGTGCGGATCACCGACCAGGACGGCACCCGGGCGATCCACTTCCAGGAGTACTGGGTCCGGCTGCACGCCGCGGTGGCCGCCGAGGCGATCATCCCGGTCGGCGCGGACACCGCCAAGCCCGCGCCCGGGGTGCTGGAGGCGATCGCCGCCGCCGACGTGATCCTCTTCCCGCCGTCCAACCCGGTCGTCTCGATCGGCACCATCCTCGCCGTGCCCGGCATCCGGGCCGCCGTGGCCGCCGCCGCCGCGCCCGTGGTCGGGCTCTCCCCGATCATCGGCGGTGCGCCGGTGCGCGGCATGGCCGACAAGGTGCTGGCCGCCGTCGGCGTCGAGGCCACCGCCGAGGCGGTGGCGCTCGACTACGGCTCCGCGCTCCTGGACGGCTGGCTGGTGGACACCGCGGACGAGGCCTCGGTCGCCGCGGTCGAGGCCGGCGGCATCGCCTGCCGGGCCGTCCCGCTGCTGATGACCGACCTCGCGGCCACCGGTGAGATGGCCCGGGCCGCGCTGGCGCTCGCCGAGCAGGTCCGCGCGTGAGCCTGCGGATCCTGCCCGTCACCGGTCTGCCCGAGGTCGAGGCCGGCGCCGACCTCGCCGCGCTGATCGCCAAGGCCGACAGCTACGAGGACGGCGACATCCTGCTCGTCACCTCGAAGATCGTCAGCAAGGCCGAGGGCCGGCTGCTGCACGCCGCCGACCGCGAGGCCGCGATCGACGCCGAGACCGTCCGGGTGGTCGCCCGGCGCGGCCCGGTCCGGATCGTCGAGAACCGCAACGGCCTGGTGATGGCCGCCGCCGGGGTGGACGCCTCCAACACCGCCCCCGGCACCGTGCTGCTGCTGCCCGAGGACCCGGACGCCTCCGCCCGCGCGCTGCGCGCCCGCCTCCAGCACCTCACCGGGCGAAGGCTCGCCGTCGTCGTCACCGACACCTTCGGCCGGCCCTGGCGCGACGGTCTCACCGACGTCGCCATCGGCGCCGCCGGGCTGTCCGTCCTGGAGGACCACCGGGGCCGGACCGACAGCCACGGCAACGAACTGGCCACGACCGTCACCGCCACCGCCGACGAACTCGCCGCCGCCGCCGACCTGGTGAAGGGCAAGGCCACCGGCGTCCCGGTCGCCGTCGTCCGGGGCCTGGCCCGGCTGGTCACCGCCGAGGACGGCGAGGGCACCCGGCCGCTGGTCCGCCCGGCCGCCGACGACATGTTCCGGCTCGGCACCTCCGAGGCGCTGCGGCAGGCCGTCACCCTGCGGCGGACCATCCGCTCCTTCACCGCCGAGCCGGTCGACGGGGCCGCCGTCCGCCGCGCGGTCGCCGCCGCCGTCACCGCGCCGGCCCCGCACCACACCACCCCCTGGCGGTTCGTCCTGCTGGAGTCCGCCGTGGCCAGGACCGGGCTGCTGGACGCGATGCTCGCCGCCTGGCGGCGGGACCTGCGCGAGCTCGACGGCTGGGACGACGCGAAGATCGCCCGCCGCACCGCCCGCGGCGACGTCCTGCGCGACGCGCCCTACCTGGTGGTCCCCTGCCTGGTGATGGACGGCTCCCACGACTACCCCGACGAGCGCCGTGCCACCGCCGAACGTGAGATGTTCACCGTCGCCATCGGCGCCGCCGTGCAGAACCTCCTGGTCACCCTGGCCGGCGAGGGCTACGGCTCCGCCTGGGTCTCCTCCACGATGTTCTGCCGCGACACCGTCCGCGCCGCCCTGGACCTCCCGGCCGGCTGGGACCCGATGGGCGCCATCGCCGTCGGCCGCCCCGCCGAACCCCCGCGCGACCGCCCCGCCCGGCCCGCCGACGCCTTCATCGAGGTGCGGTAGGGCTCAGAGCCGGCGGTACACATCACGACGGTTGCCCACGTGCACGACGAGAATCACCAGCACCTCGCCGTCGATCTCGTAGATCACGCGGTAGTCGCCGGCTCTCAGCCGGTAGAGACCGTCGTGGCCACTCAGCTTCTTGACGTCAGGACCGTCGGTGCAGGGGTCGTCTCCCAGCGCGGTGAGCGCGGTGAGGATCCGCAGCACCTCGACCTGGCCGATCGTGCGCAACTGGCGCTGGGCATGCGTGGTGAAGCGGAACGCGTACTTCACACGGCGCTCCCGGCGGAGCCCGGGGGCGAGTCGAACAGGTCCGCCAGCAGCTCGCCCATGCTCACCGTCGGATCGCCCCGGTGCTGCTCGGCCTCGCGGGCGGCGAGTTCGTCCGCGGCCTCCTCTACGGCGTCGAGGATCTCGATGGGTACCACCGCCCCGACGCGTTCGCCCTTGCGCGTGATCACGGTGATCTCGCCGGCCTCGGCCCTGGTGACGACCTCGGCGAGGTGGGCCCGGGCTTCACGGATGCTCAGTGCGTCAGCCATGCATCGAGCGTACACCCGCAGGTGTACACCAGAGGTTCCGTCGCCTATCGCCCCCGGTGGTCGTTGGGGGTCAGGCGGGGGCCGTAGCGGGGGGCGTGGGAGGCGGTGGCGAGGAGGAGGCGGCAGAGCCGGTGGCGGTGCGGGCGGTAGGGCTCCAGCAGGGCGAGCATCTGGGCGTCGTCGCTGCGGGGGCGGCCGGCCAGGGCCCAGCCGACCAGGTTGGGGAGGTGGTAGTCGCCGACCGAGACCGCGTCCGGGTCGCCGTTGCTGCGCTGGAGCGTCTCGGCGGCCGTCCAGAGGCCGATGCCGGGGACGGCGGTGAGCCGGGCGAAGGCGGCGTCGTGGCCGAGGGCGGACGCCTCCTCCAGCCGGGGTGCCAGCCGGACGGCGCGCTGGACGGTGGCGGAGCGCTTCGGGTCCACCCCCGCGCGGTGCCACTCCCAGCTGGGGACGAGCGCCCACTCGCGGGCCGACGGCGCCACCCGCATGCCCTCGGCGGGGCCGGGCGCCGGGGTGCCGAAGTCCCGCAGCAGAGTGCGCCAGGAGCGGTACGCCTCGTCGGTGGTCACCTTCTGCTCCAGGATCGCCGGCACCAGCGACTCCAGGACCAGGCCGGTGCGCCCGAGCCGGAGCCCGGCCGCCCGCCGCCGGGCCTCCCGCAGCGGGCCGGGCGGCAGCACCAGGCCCGCCGGTTCGTCCTCCGCGCCGAGCAGCGCGGGCAGCCGCTCCAGCAGCCAGTCGGCGCCCGGCCCCCAGGCCCGCGCCTCCACCTCGCCGTCGGCCGGGCGGGCCAGCACCCGCAGCGTGCCGACCCCGGCCGGGGTGCGGGAGGCCCGCCAGATCGCGCCGTCGCCGGTGATCCGGTACGCCGGGTCGGCGGGGCCGCGCCGCAGTGGCAGCAGGGTGCGGGCCGCGTCCAGCGGGAAGCCCGGCCGCCAGCGCCGTACCGCCTCGCCCGTCACCGCCGTACGCCTCCTCCGCTGTCCCGCCCCACCGCCTTCCCCGACCATGGGGGTATGAACGATACGCGGCTGCCCGAACTGTCCCCCGGGGACCGGAGCGCGGTGCGCGCGCTCTACCACCGGGTGCTGGAGGGCTGGAACCTGCGCGACGGCCCGGCCTTCGCCGGACCGTTCGCCGAGGACGGGGAGGTGATCGGCTTCGACGGCACCCGGCACAGCGGACGGTCGGTGATCGCCGCCGAGCTGGGCCGGCTCTTCGCCGACCACGCCACCCCCGAGTACGTGGCGAGGGTGCACCGGGTACGGGCACTCGGGCCGGGGGTGGCGCAGCTGGACGCCGTCGCGGGCCTGGTCCCGGACGACGCCGAGGACCTCGACCCGGCGCTCAACGCCCTGCAGACGGTGATCGCGGTCAACGCGGGCGCCGGCTGGCGGATCGCGCTGCTGCAGAACACCCCGGCCCGCTACGACCTGCGACCGGACCTCGCCCGGGAGCTGACCGCCGAGCTGCGCACCCTGGTCGGGCGCGGCCCGGGGCCGGGTTAGCCCGCAGCCGGAGCAGGAACAGGAGCTGCGTCCGGAGCTGGAGCAGGAACCGGGGCCGAGTCCGGAGCAGGAGCCGGGCCCGAATCCGGAGCCGGGACTGGGTCCGGGGCGCCGTCGGTGTGCTGGAGACGGGCGGCCGCGGCACGGATACCGGGGAGGCGCTCGTAGAGGACCGAACCGGGGCACTCGGTGTTGAAGCCGTCCCGGTGGCCGGAGACGGCGTCGAAGTCGGCCTTGCTGCCCTTGGGGTAGCGGCTGGCGGAGGACGCGGAGACCAGCTGGACGCGGCCGGCCGCGTCCTGGCCGGTGAGGCCGAGCTTCCAGGCGGCCGTCCGGGCGATCCCGTCCAGCAGGGGTTCCGGCGGGACGTCGGTGGTGAACGTGCCGATCGCCGCGACGCCCGCCGAGTCGGTGTTGAAGCCGAGGGTGTGCGCGCCCCGCACGGGCAGGCCGACGCCGCCCGCCCGGCCCTCGTAGACGGTGCCGCAGCGGTCCACCAGGAAGTTGTAGCCGATGTCCCGCCAGCCGTTGCTCTGTACGTGGTACTGGTACAGCGCCCTGATCACCCGGGGCGCGTCGGCGCAGTCGTACTCGGTGGCGGTGGCGGTGTGGTGGACGAAGACCGCCCGGACCGGGCCGGTGTAGACGAAGCCCTCTTCCCGCAGCGACTCGTCGGCGCCCCAGCCGGCCCGGGTGACGACGGTGGGGCGGGGGGCCTGGTGCCCGTCCGCCGGGCTCCCGGGCAGCACCTGGGCGGTGGCCGCGTCCGCGCCCTGCCCGGGGTCGACCAGTTCGACCCGCAGTCCGGGCGGCGGCCCGGCGGGGCCCGGGACGACCTCGACCGCGACACCGTCGCTCGGCCCGGTCCAGAGCGGCGCCGTCGCACCGTGCGGCGGCCCGTCGGGGCCGTCGGCGCCGTCCGTGTCCAGGTCGTGCCAGCCGCTCCAGGCGCCGGTGGCGGCGGACCGGACGCGCACCCGGACCGAGCCGTCCGCGAGCGCCGCCGCGGGGCCGTCCCAGCCGACCCCGAGCAGCTCGAACGGCCGGGTGGCGCGCGCCGCGAGGCCGCGTCCGGCGGGCCCGGCACGCCCGGTGGCCCCGGTGGATATCGCGGTCAGCGGGAGCGAGGTGACCGAGCCGCCGCCGGCCGGGGTCCGTGGCCGCGGGGCCGGTTCGGCGGCGGCGGTGACGGGCTGGAGGAGCAGGACGGCGGTGCAGCCGGCGAGAGCGGCGGCCGGAAGATGAAGGGTCATAGAAGGGATGTTCACCGCAAACAGACAGTGTCGCCACGTCACTCCCACCCGGCCCGCCTCCCCTCCCGGTGGCCCACCCGAAGGCCGTAGGCTGGGGCGCACCATGACTGCGCATTTCGCTGCCGATGCCCGAACCCCCGTCGAGCTGCTGCACGCATACCTGCGAGGTGGCACTCCCTCAGTCGACCCCGCCGCCCCGCTGGTCACCTTCTACGACGACGCGACCGGCGAACGGGTCGAGCTCTCCGCCCGGACCTTCGACAACTGGGTGGCCAAGACGGCCAACCTGCTCCAGGACGAGCTGAACGCCGGCCCGGGCGACCGCGCCGCCCTCCTCCTGCCCGCCCACTGGCAGAGCGCCGTCTGGCTGCTGGCCTGCTGGTCGGTGGGGGTGGCGGCCGTCCCGGGCGGCGAGCCCGGCACCGCCGACCTGGTGGTCAGCGGCCCGGACGGCCTGGCCGCCGCCCACGCCTGCGAGGGGGAGCGGGTGGCCCTCGCCCTGCGCCCGCTCGGCGGACGCTTCCCCCAGCGCCCGGACGGCTTCCTCGACTACGCCGCCGAGGTGCCCGGCCAGGGTGACCGCTTCGCGCCGTACTCCCCCGTCACCCCGGACGCGCCCGCGCTGGAGACCGAGGTCGACGGGCTGCCGCTGAAGCTGACCGGCGAGCAGACCGTCGCGCTGGCCCGCGAGGGCGCCGTCCGGCTCGACCTGGGGCCCGGCGACCGGGTGCTGTCCACGCTCTCGTACGACGACTGGACGGGCCTGGAGGCCGGGCTGCTCGCGCCGCTGGCGGCCGGCGCCTCGGTGGTGCTCTGCCGCAACTCGCAGGACCTGACCGCCGAGCAGTGGGAGAAGCGGGCGGAGTCCGAACGGGTGACACTGCGCCTCGGGTAACCCCCGGGTCCGGCCCGGCGGGTAGGGATCCCTGCCATGGCCGAGGACGACACCGAGCACCCCCCGACCGAGCGCCCCCCGCCCGGGGCCTCCCCGACCCCGGGCCTCCCCGACCCGGACGCCCCGAAGCCGGACGTCCCCCGGCCGGGCTCCCCGACCGCACCCGGACGAGGGCGCCGGCGGTGGCTGATGATCACCGCCGGCGCCTTCGCCTTCCTGCTGGTCGCCTCCGGCGCGCTGCTCTGGATCGCCTACCGCAAGCTCGACGGCAACATCGGCACCGACACCGCCACCGACCGGCTGCTGGCCCAGCTGGAGGCCGAGCGGCCCAGCCGGACCGCCGGGGCCAGGGGTGCCGAGAACATCCTGCTGATCGGCAGCGACGACCGGACGGGCGCGAACGCCTCGTACGGCGAGGCCGGCGGCCGGCGCTCGGACACCACGATCCTGCTGCACCTGGCGGCGGACCGGAAGCACGCGACGGCGGTCTCCATCCCGCGCGACGTCATGGTCACCGTCCCGGCCTGCGAGAAGCCGGACGGCACCCGGAACAAACCCGGGCTGATGCAGTTCAACTGGGCGTTCGAGATCGGCGGCGCGGCCTGCTCGATCCGCACCGTCGAGCAGCTGAGCGGCATCCGGATCGACCACCATGTGATCCTCGACTTCACCGGCTTCAAGTCGATGGTGAACGCCGTGGGCGGGGTCGAGGTGTGCGTCCCCCAGCCGATCCACGACAAGGACGCCAGGCTGGACCTGCCGGCCGGGCGGCTGACCCTGAACGGCGAGCAGGCGCTCGGCTACGTCCGGGCCCGGGAGACCCTCGGCGACGGCAGCGACACCCAGCGAATGGGGCGTCAGCAGCAGTTCCTGGCGTCGCTGATCCGCAAGGCGCAGTCGCAGGGCGTGCTGCTGAACCCGGCCAGGCTCTGGCCGGTGCTGGACGCCGCGACCTCCTCGGTGAAGGCCGACGGGGGCCTCTCCTCGCTGGGCGCGCTCTACGACCTCACCCAGGACCTGCGCGACATCCCCTCGGCGAACGTGGTGTTCCTGACCGCGCCGCGCCGCCCGTACCGCTTCGACTCGGACCGGGACGAGTTCGTGCAGCCGCAGACCACCCAGCTGTTCACCACGCTGCGCGACGACCGTCCGGTCGTCGTCCGCCCGCCGGGCTCCGTCACCGCCCGGGGCACCGGACCCGCCACCGGACCGGGCGCCGGGGCGACCGCGTCCGCCGCAGCCGGCTCGGACGGGACCGCCCAGACTGCCGAGGCGTCAGCCGACCCGTCCGCCTCGCCCACGTTCGAGGGACGCACCGCCGATGTGGACGCCTGCGCGGCGCACTGACCCGCCCGGCACCGGGCACTGATCGCAGGTCAGGGTCACTCTTTTGTGTGCGGATCATTCCTTCGAAGGCTTTCGAGGGAAATTCCCGGACCCTGATTTACCTGGTGAATTGACGCCCGGGAACATGGCGGAGATCACATCAGGAACAATTCCCCCACGCGACTCGTCTAGTGTGTCCGGGTCGGCGCGCGGCATCCGCGCACCGGCCCGTGGACCGGTCGGAGGGAGGGAAGCCCCGTGCAGCAGGACCAACAGGAGGTCGACCCCGCCGACCAGTGGGTGCTCGATCCGGAGACCGGGCAGTACCGGCTCGACCCCGCCGCCGCCATCCCGCCGCAGCGCCGCCGGAAGCCCGCCCCGGAGCCGTCGGCGGCCGCCGCACCCCCGCCGGGCCGTCGCGACGGCGGCGGCCGGGCCGCCCACCGCAGGGCCGGCGCCGCCAAACGGAGCCGTCGGCGGCGGGTGCTGAAGTGGACGGCCGGGATCGGCGCGATGGTCCTGGCGGCCGGCTGCGGCGGCGCGTACTACGTGTACCAGCACCTCAACAGCAACATCACCGCCGTCAAGGTGCAGCTGGGCAGCGAGGAGGAGCGGCCCAAGGCGGCCGGCGACGCGCTGAACATCCTGGTGCTCGGCACCGACAGCCGGGAGGGCCTCGGCCGCGAGTACGGCGACGAGGGCAGCGCCGGACACGCCGACACCACCCTGCTGTTCCATGTCGCCAAGGACCGCAGCAATGCGACCGTGATCAGCATTCCGCGCGATCTGATGGTGCCGATCCCGGAATGCCAGAGCGGTGACGGCAAGAAAATCCCGGGCTCGACGCGCGCGATGTTCAACACCAGTCTCGGTCAGGACGGCCGTGACCCGGGGTGCAGCTGGAAGACCGTCGAGAAGGTGACGGGCATTCGGGTCGACCACTTCGTGATGGTCAACTTCGAAGCCGTGAAGACGCTCTCCACCGCCGTCGGCGGGGTCGAGGTGTGCGCGGCCAAGGACATCAACGACCCCGACTCGCACCTGAAGATGAGCAAGGGCCGGCACGTGGTGCAGGGCGACGAGGCGCTGGCCTTCGTCCGCACCCGGCACGCCGTCGGCCTGGGCGGGGACCTCACCCGGATCCCGCTCCAGCAGCAGTTCATCAGCTCGATGATCCGCGCCATCAAGAGCGGCGACACCCTGACCAACCCGGCCAAGCTGTGGAAGCTCGCCGACGCCGCCACCAAGGCGCTCACCGTGGACTCCGGGATCGGCAGCGTCGACAAGCTGAAGGACCTGGCGCTGGACGTCAGCAAGGTGGACACCAAGAACATCACCTTCGCCACCGTGCCGGTGCTGGACGACCCCAAGGACAAGGACCGGCTGGTGCTCAAGCAGCCGGACGCCGGGCAGCTGTTCTCGATGATCGCGAACGACCGCTCGCTGACCGAGACGGCCACCCCGGCCGCCCCCGCCACGCCCGGGGCCGGCGCCCCGACCGCCCCCGCCCCCGGGCCGACGGCCACCACCCCGGCCGTGGACACCAAGGGCCTCCGGGTGACGGTGCGCAACGGCAGCGGGACGCCCGGGCAGGCCCAGCAGGCCGTCGACAAGCTCCAGGCGAAGGGCTTCACCAGGGCCGCCACCGGCGCCAACATGCCTGCCACACCGGCCAGTTCGGTGTCCTACCCGGCCGGCCGGTCGACCGAGGCGGCCGCGCTGGCCGCCGCCCTCGGCCTGCCCGCCGACGCGGTCAGGGAGGACCCGAAGGCCGGCACCAGGGACGCTCTGGTGCTGGCCCTCGGCAAGGACGTGCTGGCGGCTCCCGCGAACCCGGCCGCCGTGCCGACCGAGGCACCCAAGGACCTTCAGCGCGTCCAGGCCGACGACACCGACGCCTGCGCCAAGTAGGCCGCTCGGGCCTCGGCGAGGAGGCCGCCCGTCTCCCGGCACTCCTCGCCGGTGCGCGGGCAGCGCCAGCGGCCGGGGCCGTCGGGCTCCAGCGGCTCGCCGGCCCGGCCGACCCACTTGATCCGGCGGGCCGGTACACCGGCGACCAGGGCGAAGTCCGGGACGTCCCGGTGGACCACGCCGCCCGCCGCCACCAGCGCCCGGCGGCCGGCCGTCACCCCGGTGACCAGGACGGCGCGGCCGCCGGCCGAGCAGCCCTCGCGGAGCGTCACACCCTGGGCGTGCCAGTCGTCCCCGCGCTTCAGCCGGCCGTCCTCGACCACCGACCGGGGGTGGAGGTCGTTGGTGAGCACGGCCGCCGGGCCGATGAACACCCCGTCCTCGGCCATCGCGGGTTCGTGGACCAGCGCGTGGTTCTGGAGTTCGACCCGGTCCCCGATCCGCACGCCGGGGCCGACGTGGGCGCCGCGTCCGATGACGCGGTCGGCGCCGATCACCGCGTCCTCGCGCACCTGGGCGAGGTGCCAGACCGTCGTCCCGGCGCCGAGCACCGCCCGTCCGTCCACGTCCGCGCTCGGCTCGACACGGGCACCGACGACGGACCCGCCCTCAACTGTCCCCATGGCGACCGACGGTAGCGCCGGGCGGCGGGTCAGGAGGGCGGGTCGGTGGGGTCGGCCGGACTGCGGCCGGCCGGGCTGCGCCGGGTCAGCGGCCCTCGGTCACCACGTCCGTGGCGGACGGGGCGCGGCTGCCGATCACCCGGCGGGCCAGCGAGCTCGGCGAGGTGAGGAAGCCGAAGCCCCAGCTGAGGTGCATGGTCGCGAAGGCCACCGGCAGCATCGCCTTCGCCTTCGGCGCCAGCCCGCGGCCCTCGACCAGCGCGCCGCCGACGATGCCGAGCAGGTAGGCGCCGGGCACCGCGAGGAAGACCGGGTGGACGGCGGCACCGAGCACCAGCCCGAGCGTCACGCCGACGAAGGCGGCCGGCGGGGCGAGGTAGCGGAGGTTGACCGAGCCCTTGTGGTAGCGGGTGACCACCCGGCGCCAGCGGCCGTAGTCCTTGTACTGCTTCGCCAGCGCCCGCACGCTCGGCCGGGGCCGGTAGGTGACCCGCAGCTGCGGGGTGAACCAGACCAGCCCGCCGTCCTGGCGGATGCGGTAGTTGAGCTCCCAGTCCTGGGCGCGGACGAACTCCTCGTTGTAGCCGCCCAGCTTCTCCAGCACCTCGCGCCGGAACACCCCGAGGTAGACGGTGTCCGCCGGGCCGGCCAGGCCTCCGGTGTGGAAGGCGGCGTTGCCGACGCCTATCTTCGAGGTCATCGCGGCGGCGACCGCGTTCTCCCACTCGGTCTCGCCCTCGGCGTGCATGATGCCGCCGACGTTGGCGGCCTCCATCTCGCCGAGCAGCCGGACCGCGGTGGTGATGTACCCCGGGGTGAGCAGGCCGTGCCCGTCGACGCGGACCACGATCGGATGGCTGGAGCCGCGGATCGCGGCGTTCAGCCCGGCGGGGGTGCGGCCGGTGGGGTTCTCCACCGTCCTGACCCTCGGGTCCTCGGCGGTCAGCTCGGCGGCGATCTGCGCGGTGCGGTCGGAGGACGGACCGAGGGCGATCACCACCTCCATCGGCCCGGCGTAGTCCTGTTCCAGGATGTGCCGGACGGCCGTGCGCAGGTGTCGTTCCTCGTTGAGCACCGGCATGATCACGGAGACCGCCGGCAGCTCCTCAGCAGCCTTGGTGTTCATCGGGGCCAACCGTACCGGTGCGGGCGGGTCGCCGTCTTGTCCCGGTCTGGGCGGCTCCTCGTACCCCTCGCTGAAGGAACGTTTCGCCAATCAGGCCCACCGTACTACCCACCCCCGGCGCGCCCTCACCCGGCCTAGTGCGAGCCACCCCTACCATCCGAGAGATGCCCGTCTCCCCCCTCTCCGCCCGTCCCCGGCGGCGCCGCTCCTGGCCCCGCCGGCTGGCCGCAGGCATCGCCTTCGCCGTCCTCACCACCTCCTGCGGCGGCTGGGCGGTGCTGCACGGCCTCGGCTCGATCGACCGGGTCGACGCCTTCGGCGGCGACCAGGCCAGACCGGCCGACGACGGGGCCACCACCTTCCTGGTGGTCGGCACCGACGACCGCTCGGGCATCCCGGAGAAGACCCTCAAGGAGGTGCTGCACGCCGGGGGCGAGTCCTGCCGCTGCACCGACACCATGATGATCGTCCAGCTCGCCAGGGACGGCGCCCGGGCCAGCGTGGTCAGCATCCCGCGCGACTCCTACGTGGACATCCCCGCGCACCGCGACCCGGCCACCCGCAAGGAGGTGCCGGCCGGCAAGGGCAAGATCAACGCCGCGTACGGGATGGGCGGGCCGCAGCTCACCGTCGCCACCGTCGAGCAGAACACCGGGCTGCGGATCGACCACTACCTCCAGGTGGACTTCGCCGGGTTCGTCTCCGCCGTGGACGCCGTCGGCGGGGTGCGGGTCTGCACCGCCAAGCCGCTGAAGGACGAGTACTCCGGGCTCGACCTGCCGGCCGGCACCAGCACCCTGGACGGCGCCGGGGCGCTCAAGTACGTCCGCGCCCGGCACGTCGACGGCAGCTCCGACCTCGGGCGGATGCACCGGCAGCAGCGGCTCGTCGCCCAGCTGATGCACCAGGTGACCAGCGGCGGCACCCTGCTCAACCCGGTCCGGCTGGCGCGGGTCACGGACAGCCTGCTGGGCTCGGTCAAGGCCGACAAGGACCTCACGGCGGACGAACTGATCACCCTGGCGACCAGGATGAAGGACCTCTCGGCGGGCAAGGCGGACTTCGCCACGGTGCCGCTGGCGCAGCTGGACCACCAGGTGAACGGCTGGGGCTCGACGGTGCTCTGGGACCAGGCGGGGGCCAAGGCCCTGTTCGACGCCGTCCGGGACGGGCGGCCGCTGGACGAGGCGGTTCCCACGGCGGCGCCCACCGCCGCCCCCACAGCGGTTCCCCCGACGGCCCCCGCCACCGCGCCGGCCGCCAAGCCCGCCGTGACGCCCGAGCAGGTGCACGTCCAGGTGTTCAACGCGGCCGGGACCGCCGGGCTCGGCTCCCGGGTCGACGGCGACCTGCGACGGGCGGGCTTCGCGACCACCGGCGCGCCGTCCAACGCCCCGGCGGGCGGGCCGGCCGCGCGGACGGCGATCCGGTACGACCCGCGCTGGGACGAGTCGGCCCGGACGCTGGCCGCCGCCCTGCCGGGCGCCGAGCTGACGGCCGTCGCGGGGCTCGGGCCCACCCTCCAGGTGTACGCGGGCACCGCCTACCAGACGCCCCCGAGCCCCACCACCGGCCCGGCCGCCGGCGCACCGTCGGTTCCCCCCGCTCCCCCGGTGCCCTCCGCCGCCACGACCGTGACCGCCGACAAGGCGGCGGACATCCTCTGTCCCTGACCGCCCCGGATCGCCCCGACCTCCCCGACCGTCCCGGCCCGGGCCGGACACGCCGCGGGGGCCGGATGCGGTGTCGCACCCGGCCCCCACGGTCCCCCGTCCCCCCGGTTCCCCCCGTTCCCCCTGCCCCGCCCATGCCCTCCCCGGCGCTGTCCCCCGGCCGGGAAGGCCCCCCGTGGCGGGGTCAGTCCGTCGCGATCGCCGCGAGGACGTTCATCCGCCCGGCCCGGAAGGCCGGGACGAGAGCGGCCAGCAGACCGATGACCACCGAGGCGGCCAGCGTCGCGACGATCGTGCCGACCGGCACGGCCAGCGTCGCCAGCCCCTGGTCCTTCAGCACCTGCTGCCCGGTGATGCCCCAGGCCAGGCCAAGGCCGGTGCCGAGGACGGCCCCGAACAGGGCGATGACCACGGACTCCAGCCGGATCATCCGGCGCAGCTGGCGGCGCGAGAGGCCGATCGCCCGCAGCAGGCCGATCTCCCTGGTCCGCTCGACCACCGACAGCGCCAGGGTGTTGACCACGCCGAGCACCGCGACCACGATCGCCAGGCCGAGCAGGCCGTAGACCATGTAGAGCAGGGTGTTGACCTGGCCCTGCACGAGGTCCTTGTAGCCGGCCTGGTCCTTGATGCCGAGCTGCGGGTACTCCTTGAGGGAGTCCTCCAGCGCGGCGAGCGTCCTGGTGATGTCCGCTCCGGCGGCGGCCGTGCCGTAGACCGAACTGTCGAGCGGCAGCTCGGCCGCCGGGACGGCCTTGGCGACGGTGTCGATGGCCACGAAGACGGCGCCGTCGAAGAGCGAGCCCTTGGCCAGCACGACCCCGACCGGCAGCGACTGGACGTGGCCCTTGGCGTACTCGACCTTGATGGTGTCGCCGACCTTGAGGTTGCGCTCCTTGGCGTACTCCTCGCCGACCGCCAGCGAGCCCTGCTGGACCGAGGCGGCCGTACCGGACGTGACCGGGAGCCGGAAGTCGTCGGTGAAGCGCTCCGACACCGCGGCGAGGAAGGACTTCGTCGTGTTGCCGTCCGGCGTGGTGAGCTTCGCCGGCATGTTCTTCTGCTCGGTGACGTGGTCCAGGCCGGGGGTGTTCCGCGCGGCGGTGACCATCTCGGCGCTGAGGCCGGTCCGGCCGCCCGAGATGATGTAGTCCGCGCCGACCGACTTGTCGATCTGCTCGGTGGAGGACTTGACCATCGAGGAGGTGAACACCGAGGCGCCGATCACCAGCGCCAGCCCGATCATGAGCGCGCCGGCGGTGGCACCGGTACGCCGCGGGTTGCGCATCGCGTTGCGCTGGGCGAGCTTGCCGGACGGGCCGAACAGGGCGGGCAGCAGCGCGCCGAGCACCCGGATCACGGCGGTGGCCAGCAGCGGGCCGAGGACGACGAAGCCGAGCAGGGTGAGCAGGACGCCCAGGCCCAGGTACGCCCCGCCGGTGGCCGCCTTGTCGGCCTTGGCGGCGAGCACCAGCAGTCCGCCGCCGCCCGCCGTCAGGACGAGGCCGATCACCGTGCGGACGGTGTTGGACCGGCCCTCGGCCGGGGTGCCGTGGTCGCGCAGGGCGGCGATCGGTGCGATCCTGCTGGCCCGGCGGGCCGGGAACCACGCCGCCACCAGGGTGACCCCGACGCCCAGCAGGTAGCCGTACACCACCGCGTCCGGCCCGATCTGCAGGTCGTCGGTGTTGAGGTTCATGCCGACGGCCTTCATCAGCTGCATCAGGCCGACGGCGAGGCCGAGCCCCGCGCCGATGCCGATGGTGGAGCCGAGCACGCCGAGGATCAGCGCCTCCACCAGCACCGAGCGGTTCACCTGCTTGCGGCTGCCGCCGACGGCGCGCAGCAGCCCGATCTCCCGGGTGCGCTGGGCGACCAGCATGGAGAAGGTGTTGACGATCAGGAAGCCGCCGACCAGCGCCGAGACGACCGCGAAGCCGAGCATCGCGTTCTTCATGAAGCCGAGGAAGGAGCCGATGCTCTTGTTGTTCTCCTCCTTCTGCTCCGCCGCCGTCTTGATCTGGTAGCCGCCGCCCGTCGTGCCGGCCGCGTCGGCCTTGAGCTGGTCGTTGCTGCGGCTGCCGTCGCCGAAGACCTCGACGGAGGTGTACGCGGTGGTGCCGAGCAGGACCTGCTGCGCGGTGGCGGTGTCCAGGAAGGCCAGCGCCGCGCCCGGGTTGGTGGTCTTGAAGGAGACGATGCCGACGATGGAGAAGTCGTGCTTGCCCTCGACGGTGATGACGCGGAGCCTGCCGCCGAGGCCGAGCCCGGCCTTCTTGGCCGTGTCGGCGTCCAGCACGATCTGGTCGGGGCCCTGCGGCGCATGGCCGCTGGTGACCTCCACCGAGCTGCGCGGGGTGTCCGTCCAGCTGCCGGTCAGGGTCGGCGCACCGCTGGTCGGGCCGACGGCCTTGTTGGTGACCGGGTTGACCAGGGTGGCGTTGGCGATCATGATCTGGCCGATGGCCTGCTTCACGCCGGTGGTGGCGGCCACCTTCTGGACGACGTCCACCGGCAGGGTGGCGGTCCTGCCGCGCGCGTCGTCGTCCTCCTCGCCGTCGAGGCCGGTCTTGGCGGGCTGGACGGATATGTCGGAGGCGGTCGAGGCGAAGAGCCGGTCGAACGTGCCGGTGGCGGTGTTGGAGAACACCAGGGTCCCGGAGACGAACGCGACCGACAGGACGACCGCGATCAGGGAGAGTGCCATCCGCCCCTTGTGGGCGAAGAAGCTTCTCAGTGAGGTCTTGAGCAGCATGGTTCCGGTTCCCCGCTCAGCTCGTGCGCTTGCCGTCGAAACGGCGCATGCGTTCGAGGACGGAGTCGGCGGTGGGGGCGTACATCTCGTCGACGATCACACCGTCGGCGAGGAACAGCACGCGGTCCGCGTAGCCGGCGGCGACCGGGTCGTGGGTGACCATGACGATGGTCTGGCCCAGTTCGTCCACCGAGCGGCGCAGGAAGGTCAGCACCTCGGCGCCGGCCCGGGAGTCGAGGTTGCCGGTGGGCTCGTCGCCGAAGATGATCTCGGGGCGGGCGGCCAGCGCCCGGGCCACCGCGACGCGCTGCTGCTGGCCGCCGGAGAGCTGGGTCGGACGGTGCTTGAGGCGGCCCGCCAGGCCGACGGTCTCCACGACCTGCTCCAGCCAGGCGGTGTCCGGCTTGCGGCCGGCGATGTCCATCGGGAGCGTGATGTTCTCCAGCGCGTTCAGCGTCGGGAGCAGGTTGAAGGCCTGGAAGATGAAGCCGATCTTGTCCCGGCGCAGCCTGGTCAGCTGCTTGTCCTTCAGGCCGGTGATCTCGGTGTCACCGATCCAGATCCGGCCCTCGGTGACGGTGTCCAGGCCGGCCAGGCAGTGCATCAGGGTCGACTTGCCGGAGCCGGAGGGGCCCATGATCGCGGTGAAGCGGCCGCGCTGGATGTCGACGTCCACCGCGTCCAGCGCGGTGACCCTGGTCTCGCCCGAGCCGTAGGCCTTGGTCACCTGCCGGGCCGAGGCCGCGACACCGGCGTCGCCGGCGGGAAGCTGGGGGTCGTACACGGCTGCTGCTGCCGTCGTCACTGAAGTCTCCTAAGAAGTGGGCCCACCCGTTGCCCCCAGCCTCGCCGCCCCCGCCTGTCCTGCGACATGGCGGAGGCGGTAGTCCTCGACCGGGAGTTAGCACCACCCATCGCGTGTGGCCGGCTCCGGTTCCGCTGAGCCTCGCCCTCGTTCGCACGAGTGGGGATAAGGACAACGTTAGGAGCGGCCCGCGGATCACTCGTCATCCGCCGGGATGAAGCGGCCCAACCGGAGATGTACGGGGAGGGGCGCCCCTCCCCCTAGGGGTAGCGGCGCCCCTCCTCAGGGTCGGCCCGTACGGGAGAATTCCTGACGGTGCGTCAATTCTCCTCAGGCGGTGAGGGCGGGTGCGGCGAGCCGCTCCAGCGCGGTCGCGAACGCCTCGACCACCGGCGTGAGCAGCACGTCCGTCTCCCGCTCGATGGTGGTGCCGCCGTCCTCCCCGACGGTGATGTGGCGGTCGAGCACGAACCAGCCCTGGGTGATGTGGCCGGCGCCCATCGAGCTGAGCACCGGGCGCAGCGCGTAGTCCACCGCCAGCACGTGCGCGGCGGAGCCGCCGGTGGCCAGCGGCAGGACGGCCTTGCCGGTCAGCGCGTACTGCGGCAGCACGTCGAGCAGGGTCTTCAACAGGCCCGAGTAGGCCGCCTTGTAGACCGGGGTCCCGATGACCACGCCGTCCGCCCGCGCGAACAGTTCGGTGGCCGCGACTATGTCGGGGTGGGAGAAGTCCCCCGAGAGCAGGGCGTGCGCGGGCAGGCTGCGCACCTCGAACGGGACGACGTGGTGGCCCCGGGCTTCGAGCCGCGCGTCGACGTGGCGCAGCAGGCGGGTGGTGCGGGAGGTCGCGGACGGGGAGCCGGAGACGGACAGGACGGTGGCCATGGGGTTCACCTCGGGGCAGGAAGCGGGGACGGCGCTACGACGGCGGAGCGTCGGGAAGGACGGAAACGGCGCAACGCTGAAGCCGCCGCAAGGCGGCGGCGGAGCGGGGAGGACGGAGAGGGTTCGACGGGCGCGCGTCAGCCACGACAGAGGGAGCAGGACACACGCTGAAGGTCGACGTGACGCCGACGCGTGAGAGTCCATCGCTGATCCATGGCAGTCATGCAAACACGCAGCGTTCCGGCCGGTCAAGGATCGTTCCGGCTGGTGAACACAGGGTGAGACGCATGGTGAGACGGCCACGGCCGCACCGGGCCGGGCCGCGGACCCGGTCGGGGCCCGGCCGCGGGCGCTTCGGGACGATGCGGTGGAACGATCCGGCCCGTGCATCAAAACCGCTACAAGGGGCCTGGTGGGGGCCCCGGGGGGAGTCACCGCGGCCGGCGTCGGGCATCCTCTCCCACATGAACACGTGGCAGGAGGGCCGCCCGGGGGGCGGCGGGAACCCGTACGGCGGCGGCAACGGTGGTGGCGGCGGCGCGTACGGGCGCGGCGGCGGCTCGGGGGCCGAGCCGCCGCTGCCGTCGTCGCTGAACCCGCGCGGCCCGGGCGCTCCGGCGCCGCGCCGGCCGCAGCCGTCCGGGCAGCCGGCCCGGACGCCCGCGCAGTCGCCGGGGGCCCCGCAGGGCTACGGGCCGCCGCCGCAGGGGTACGGGCAGCCGGCCCGGCCCGGGGGCGTACCGCCGCAGGGTCCGGGGGCGCCCGGCCGGCCTGGTCCGGGCGGCCCGGGCGGCCCGGGCGGGCCCGGCGGTCCGATAACCCCGGGCGGCACCCGGCCGCCCGCCACCCCTGGCCCGTCGCGCTGGCCCCGGCGCCGCATCGTCAAGTGGTCGGTCTTCGGCGTCCTGACCGCCCTGATGGTCACCTCGGTCTCCACCTGGTTCTGGGCCGACTCCAAGCTGAACCACGAGAACGTGCTCGCCGACTACCCCGGCCGCCCGGCCGCCGGGAAGGGCACCAACTGGCTGATCGTCGGCTCCGACAGCAGGGACGGCCTCTCCGACTCCCAGGAGGAGGACCTGCACACCGGTCACGCGGGCGGCAAGCGCAGCGACTCGATGATGATCCTGCACGTCGGGGACAACGGGAACACCCTGATGAGCATCCCCCGGGACTCCTGGGTGCCGATACCGGAGCACCCCGGCGACAACGGAAAGACCGTCAAGTCGTCGACGGCGAAGATCAATTCGGCCTTCGCGGCCGGTGGCGGCAGGCTGCTCACCCAGACCGTCGAAACGAACACCGGCATCCACATCGACCACTACGCCGAGATAGGCTTCGCCGGCTTCGTCGGCATCGTCGACTCGATCGGCGGCGTGGACATGTGCATCGAGCAGGACGTCAAGGACAAGGACTCCGGCCTCGACCTCAAGGCCGGCTGCCAGAACCTCACCGGCACCCAGGCCCTCGCCTTCGTCCGTCAGCGCCACCAGATGGCCGACCAGGACCTCGGCCGCATGCGCAACCAGCAGAAGTTCCTCGGCGCCCTCGCCAAGCAGGCCGCCTCCCCCCTCACCGTGCTCAACCCGTTCACCTTCTACCCGCTGGTGGACTCCGGCCTCGGCACCCTGATCGTCGACGACGACGCCGGCCTGACCGACCTCGGCTCCCTCTTCCTCGCGATGAAGGACGTCAACGGCGGTGACGGCAGGAGCATCACCGTCCCGATCGCCGACCCGAACTACCGCACCAACACCGGTGAGTCCGCGGTCAAGTGGGACACCGCCAAGGCCAAGCAGGTCTTCGACGCCTTCAAGAACGACACGGCGGTCCCCGAGTTCAAGTGACCGCTCCCGGGTCCGGGTGACCGGCAGACGTGACGCCGGGTGACCGCACGGACACAATGGGTGGATGCCTCTCGTCACCGCGCTCATCTACCGCCGCCGCCACCGCCTCCTGGGCCGCCTGGTCCAGGAGGCGCTCGCCCTGTACGGGGTGGAGGTGCCCGCGGCGGTCGACATCGGGCCCGGGCTGGCGGTGTTCCACCGCGGCTTCGGCACCGTCCTGCACCCGTACACCACGCTCGGCGCCGGTGTGACGCTCTACAACGGCGTGACGATCGGCCGGGCCGACCCGTGGGTGCCGCAGGAACTCAGCGCGATGCGGCGGGTGGTGGTCGAGGACGGCGCGGTGCTGTGCGCGGGCGCCAAGGTGGTGTGCAAGGCGGGCGTGCTGACCGTCGGCGCCGGCACCGTCGTCGGCGCCAACGCCGTCCTCACCCGCTCCACCGGCCCCGGCGAGATCTGGGCGGGCGTCCCGGCCCGCAAGGTGGGTGTACGCGAAGGGGTCTGGGCCCCGGCCGCCACTCCCTGACCGCACCCCGCGCCCCGGGCCGGCCCGCACGGGACGGTCGGCATGCGGCGGGGCGGGCCCACCCCAGCGGACCCGCCCCGATCACCGGACGCGGCCTCGGACCCGAGGCCCGGGGTCACTTGATGTAGACGCTGGCCCCGAACTCGAAGGTGCGCTCCTCGCCCGGGCGGACGATGCCCAGCACCCGGCCCCGGCAGTCCGCGTGCTCGTAGACGTAGGCGACCTCGTTGGTGTCGTTGGTGACCGACAGCGGCCAGCGCTCGCTGTCGTAACAGCCGCTCGGGTTCTGGTACCGGTGGCCGCTGACGTACAGGTTGCCCGACGCGGCGAGGGCGGCGGCGGGGACGGCCAGGGCCATCGCTCCGGCCGCGGCGAGGGTGGCGCACACGGTTGCGAGACGTCGCATGGTCGATACCTCCGGGGAAGGGGTGACGAAGGAACGGGGGCTCCCGTCTTCGTGGCAGTCCGTACCCGGGTCGCCACGTTCCGAAAGCACAGGTCACCCGCACGCGCATCTCGAACCCGGGGACGTACGGCCGACCGGCCCACCGGCGGCGCCCAGCCAGTGCCCAGGCGGTGCCCAGCCCGTGCCCAGGGAGGGATTACCGGCTGGTCCGTATGCAATTCACCAAAACGGGGGAATTGCTTATCCAGAAGTTTGCCGAGTTCCCGGGTGACCGTCCGGACGGCCAATCGGCCTAACCCTCCACCTGTGCGGGGAATGTGAACTTCCATTCGATTTTTCGTGCGGTTCCAGTGTGTCGTCCGCGTGTTCACACGCCGAAACACGGTCCCCACCTGCGGATTCACCAATTCGGCCGAGTGGCCGACTCCCCCAGGCCAATGGTCGGGATGGATGATGAGAATTTCCTTTGGTCTCGCCATTTCCGCATCCGCGCACGCCCGGGGCGAGTCATGGTGAATGGGCGCGGCATCCGTCCGATACCCCCATCGAGATCGTCGCGCGCTGCCGCTCCCGTGCGGGGGAACGGCTCATCCGCGTCGTCATTCTGTACACGGATCTGAGGAAGAAACTCCTATGGACGCACACGAGAACACGGGCGGGGCGGGCACCTTGCGCCGACCCGCGCCGGGCCGTGCAGCCGGCTGGCCGGTGGCCGAAGCGCCGGAGCCCCGCAGCCTGCTGGACATCCTCGCCAGAACCGCCGGAACCCACCCGCACGCGCCGGCGCTGGACGTCGGCGGAACGGCCCTCGACTACCGGGCGCTGCTGCACGAGGTCGAGCGGTTCGCCGACCGGCTGGCCGCGCACGGCATCGGCACCGGCGACCGGGTGGGCGTCCGGGTCCCCTCGGGCACCGCCGACCTGTACGTGGCGATCCTGGCCGTGCTGCGGACCGGCGCCGCCTACGTCCCGGTCGACGCCGACGACCCGGACGAGCGGGCCGAGTTGATCTGGCAGGACGCCCGGGTCTGCGCGGTGATCGGTGCGGGCAGGCAGCTGACCGCCGATCCGCGGTGCGCGCCCGGCGGCCGGCCCGGACGCCCCTCCCCCGCCGACGACGCCTGGATCATCTTCACCTCCGGCACCACCGGCCGGCCCAAGGGCGTCGCGGTCACCCACCGCTCGGCCGCGGCCTTCGTGGACGCCGAGGCCCGGATCTTCCTGCGGGAGCGCCCGCTCGGCCCCGGCGACCGGGTGCTGGCCGGTCTCTCCGTCGCCTTCGACGCCTCCTGCGAGGAGATGTGGCTGGCCTGGCGGCACGGCGCCTGCCTGGTGCCCGCGCCCCGCTCGCTGGTCAAGGCCGGGACGGACCTCGGCCCGTGGCTGGTCGAGCGCGGCATCACGGCGGTCTCCACCGTGCCCACCCTGCTGGCGCTCTGGCCCGACGAGTGCCTGGACGCCGTCCGGCTGGTCATCGTCGGCGGCGAGGCCTGCCCGGCCGAGCTGGTCGAGCGGCTGGCCGCGCCCCACCGCGAGTTCTGGAACACCTACGGCCCCACCGAGACCACCGTGGTCGCCACCGCCGCCCGGCTGCTGCCCGGCGAGCCGGTGCGGATCGGCGCCCCGCTGGACGGCTGGGAGATCGCCGTGGTGGACGCCACGGGCCACCCGGTGGGCTGGGACGAGACCGGCGAGCTGCTGATCGGCGGCGTCGGCACCGCCCGCTATCTGGACCCGGCCAAGGACGCCGAGAAGTTCATCGCGCATCCGCGGCTCGGCAGCGCCCGGGTGTACCGCAGCGGCGACCTCGTCCGCAACGACCCGCGCGGCCTGGTCTTCGTCGGCCGCGCCGACGAGCAGGTCAAGCTGGCCGGCCGCCGGATCGAGCTCGGCGAGGTGGACGCCGCGCTCCAGGCGCTGCCCGGGGTCCGGGCGGCCGCCGCCGCGGTGCGGACCACCCCGGCCGGGGGCCAGCTGCTGGTCGGGTACCTGGTACCGGGCCCGGGCGGCACGCTCGACCTCGCCGCCGCCCGCCGCACCCTGCTGGAGCGGCTGCCGCAGTCCCTGGTACCGGTGCTGGCGGTGCTGGACGACCTGCCCACCCGCACCTCCGGCAAGGTCGACCGGAACGCGCTGCCCTGGCCACTCGCCCCGGCCGGCCCGCAGCCGGAGGCCGGGCCCCGCCCGGACGGCACGGCCGGCTGGCTGGCCGGGCAGTGGGAGGCGCTGCTCGGCCAACCCGTGGGCGCCGACGGCGACTTCTTCGCCCTGGGCGGCACCAGTCTGGCCGCCGCCAAGCTGGTCTCCGTGCTGCGCGCCCGTTACCCCGACGTCTCGGTCGCCGACCTCTACGCCCACCCCACCCTGCCCGGTCTCGCGGCCCGGCTGGACGAGCTGGGCGGCGGTCCGCACGAGGAGCGCCGGGTGCGCCCCACCCCGCTGCGCGCGGGTCTCTGGCAGACCCTGGTGCTGGCCGCGCTGTTCACCCTCGGCGGGCTGCGCTGGGTGCTGGCCCTGGCCGCGCTCGACAACCTGACCGGGGGCAACCTGACCTGGGCCCCGAAGACGTCCTGGTGGCTCGTCATCACCGGGCTGCTGCTGCTCTCCAGCGCGCCCGGCCGGATGGCGCTCGGCGCCGGTACCGCCCGTCTGCTCACCGCCGGTCTGCGGCCCGGGAGTTACCCCCGGGGCGGCGCCGTCCACCTGCGGGTGTGGACGGCCGAGCGGGCGGCGGTCGCGTTCGGGGTGGCCGGTCTCTCCGGCACACCGTGGGCCCGGCACTACGCGCGGGCCCTGGGCTGCGAGGTCGGCGAGGGCGTGGATCTGCACACCCTGCCGCCGGTGACCGGCCTGGCCCGGCTGGGCGCGGGCTGCACCGTCGAGGGCGAGGTCGACCTGGCCGGCTGGTGGCTGGACGGCGATGTGCTGCACCTCGGAACGGTGGAGATCGGCGAGGGCGCCCGGATCGGCACCCGGTCCACCCTGATGCCCGGCGCCCGGGTCGGGGCCGGTGCGGACATCGCCCCCGGCAGCTGCGTCCTGGGCGTCGTCCCGGCGGGCGGGTTCTGGCACGGCTCCCCCGCCCGGCCCAGCACCGAACCGCGCCCGGCCTGGCCCGCGCCGAACGGGCCGCGGCTGCGCCGCCGCGCCCGTTCCCGCCGCTGGGACCTGGCGTACGGGCTGGGGCTGCTCGGCCTCGGCCTGCTCCCGGTGGTCGCCGCCGCCCCCGCGCTCGTCCTGCTCTACTCGATCATCGACGGTGACCGCACGCTCGGCGGCGCGCTGATCCAGCTCCTGCCCGCCAGCGTGCTGCTGACCGTGGTGACGGTCGCCTGCTACGCCGGACTGGTGGCGCTGCTGGTCCGGCTGTTCAGCCGGCCGATCCGGCCCGGCTTCCACCCGGCGCACGGCAAGGTGGCCTGGTGCGTCTGGGCGGTCAGCCGGCTGACCGACACCGCGCGCCGCTCGCTCTTCCCGTTCTACGCGAGCCTGTTCACCCCGGTCTGGCTGCGGATGCTCGGCGCCAAGGTCGGCCGCCGGGTGGAGGCCTCCACCGTGCTGGCGCTGCCCGGGCTGATGCAGGTGGACGACGGCGCGTTCCTGGCCGACGACACCCTGATCGCGCCGTTCGAGCTGCGCGGCGGCTGGCTGCGGGTCGGCCCGGCGCGGGTCGGGCGCCGCGCGTTCGTGGGGAACTCCGGCATCGTCGGCCCCGGCCGCACCCTGCCCGACCACGCCCTGGTCGGCGTCCTCTCGGACGCGCCGGTGCGCAGCCAGCCCGGCTCCTCCTGGCTGGGCCGCCCCGGTTTCGCCCTCCCCCGGGTGGCGGACGCGGGCGAGGACAGCCGCACCTACAACCCGCCGCGCCGGCTGGTGCTGGCCCGGGCGGCGGTGGAGCTCTGCCGCTTCATCCCGCTGGCGCTCGCCGTCGTCCTCGGCAACCTGGTCTTCGGTGCGCTCCAGGAGCTGCGGGACCGCTACGGGCTGGCCGTCTCGCTGGCCGGCGGCGGCGTGGTGCTGATCGCCGCCGCGATCGCCGCCTGCCTGGTCACCACGGTGGCGAAGTGGCTGCTGGTCGGGCGTTTCAAGGCCGCCGAGCACCCGCTCTGGTCCAGCTTCGTCTGGCGCAACGAGCTGTACGACACCTTCGTGGAGGATCTCGCCATGCCGTGGGGCGGGCAGACGCTGACCGGCACGCCGTACCTCAATTTCTGGCTGCGGAGCCTGGGTGCCGAGATCGGCCGCGGGGTCTGGTGCGAGACGCACTGGCTGCCGGAGAGCGACCTGGTCGCGGTCGAGGC
Organism: Kitasatospora sp. NPDC092286; assembly: GCF_044755565.1. Taxonomy (NCBI): domain Bacteria; kingdom Bacillati; phylum Actinomycetota; class Actinomycetes; order Kitasatosporales; family Streptomycetaceae; genus Kitasatospora; species Kitasatospora sp. NPDC092286. Next base: position 44,278 of record NZ_JBIVRD010000001.1, read on the forward strand.
GGGCGCGAGCGTCAACCGGGGCACGGTGCTGCAGACCCATCTGTTCCACGACCGGGTGATGCGGCTGGACGCCGTGCGGCTGCGGGCGGGCGCCACCACCGGCCCGCACAGCATCGTGCTGCCGGGCTCGACGCTGGGCGCCGGCACCACGGTCGGGCCCGCCTCGCTGGTGATGCGCGGTGAGAAGGTCCCGGACGGGGGGCGCTGGCTGGGCAACCCGATCGCCGCCTGGCCGGCGGCCGCGGCCACCGCCACGGCCGTGGCGGAACCGCCGGAGACGCCGCGTCGGGCCGCGGCGGAAGCGGAGTACGTCAGGGTGCGGTAGTCGTCACGGACGGCAGGGCGCACCGGGTGTCGGCCGCCGTACGCGTTCCTCGCGTACGGCGGCCGACGGCGTTCCGGGGCGGCCGCGGGCCGGTCGCCGGGCCGGTCGCGGGCGGCCCTGGTCATCGGGCGGGGCCGTCAGGACGCCGGGCTCTCCGCGCCCTCGACGTCGGCGAGCAGTTTGCGCAGGAGCCCGTCCAGGGCGGCCCGTTCCTCGTCCGAGAGGGCGGAGAGCAGCGCGGTCTCGTTGGCCGCGTGGTCGGTGAAGGCGGCGTCCACGAGGGCGCGGCCGGCCACGGTGAGGGCGATGCGGACGCTGCGCCGGTCCGCCGGGTCGGTGCGGCGTTCCACCAGGCCCGCCGATTCCAGCCGGTCGATCCGGCTGGTCATGCCGGCCCGCGACATCAGCAGCAGCGCGGCGAGTTCGGAGGGCATCAGTTCGTACGGGGCGCCGGAGCGGCGCAGGGTGGCGAGGACGTCGAACTCGCCGCGCCGGAGGCCGTGTTGCTTGAACACCTCTTCGACGGCCCGGCCCGCGAGCAGCGCGAATCGGCCGAGGCGGCCGACGGTGCCGACCGCCGCCAGGTCGAGGTCCGGGCGCTCCCGGCTCCACTGGTCGAGCATGACGTCCACGTGATCCATAGGGGCATATTATTCGATGGGAGATAGTTAGACGTAGTACTATCAGCCAGGGAACTATCGGAGCGCTCACTGTGGGGAGAGGCCAATGACGTTGATCGGACCGGAAGCCGTGGTGGTGCGGGGCGACGAAGCCGAGACCGTCGGAATGCTCGGCGGCAAGGGGCGGCTGCTGGCGGACTCCAGCGCCACCGGCGGCGCCCTGAGCACCCTGCGCGTCACGCTGGGACGCGGAAAGGACGGCGCCACTCCGCACTACCACGGGGGTTCCTCGGAGCTGTTCTTCGTCGTCGACGGCTCGGCCCAGGTGCTGGTCGGGAACGAGGTGGTCACCGCCCGGAGCGGCGACCTCGTGGTGGTGCCGCCCCATCTGCCGCACGCCTTCGCGGCGGCGCCGGACTCCGGGGCGGACCTGCTGATCGTGATCACCCCCGGGGTGGAGCGCTTCGACTACTTCCGCCTGCTGGAGCGCATCCGCGCGGGCGAGGCGACGGTCGAGGAGCTGCTCGCCAAGCAGGACCTCTTCGACAACCACTTCCTGGAGTCGCCGAGTTGGCGCGACGCCCGGGAGGAAGCCGCCCGGTCCGAGCCGTAGACCGCCCGGCACCGGGCCCGGCCCGACAACAGGGGAGGAACCCCGTGACCGACACCCGCACCATCACCAACCCGCCCGGCCTGCACGACCCGACGCCGTTCGGCTACAGCCACGCCGCCTCCGCGCCCGGCGAACCGGTGTTCATCGGCGGCCAGTACGCCTCCGACGCCACCGGCCAGGTCGTGCCCGGCGACTTCGCCGCCCAGGTGGAGCTCGCCCTCGCCAACCTGCGCACCGCGCTCGCCGGGGTCGGCCTCGGCTTCGAGCACGTCGTCCGGCTCGGCTCGTACATCGTCGACCACGACCTGGAGAAGCTGGCCGTCCTCGGCAGGGCCCTGGCCGGGGCCTGGGGCGACCGGCTGCCCGCGCAGACGCTCAGCGGGGTCGCCTCGCTCGCCCTGCCGGGGATGCTCTTCGAGATCGACGCGGTCGCGGTCCGGCCGGCGGCGGCGGGCTGACCCGCCCACGCGAAGGGGTCCCACCGGTCGGTGGGACCCCTTCGCCGTGCCGCCCTGGTCGGCCCGGCGTCGTTCGAGTCGGCGCAGACCGCTCACATGGCCCGGGTCGCCGCGCGCAGCCGTCGTTCCACGGCGCCGGGGTCGTCGCTGAGGAACAGCACCCGCAGGGACGGGCCCACGTCGGTGGCGGCCGTGTCGAGGACCTGGAGCAGGATCGTCAGCTCGCGGACCGGCTCATCGACGAGGACGGCCTCGGCGCCGCTCACCAGGATCAGCAGCCCGGCCGGGTCCGACTGCCGGGGCGGGTAACGGGTGTCGGCGAGGCATTCCTCGAAGGCGTCCCAGTTGTGGCCGAAGTAGGCCGGGAACGCCAGGGCTTTGGCCCACTCGTTGAACAACTCCTGTTTGGTCCGGCAGAGTTCGCCGCGTACGCGGTGCGAGTGGACGGCGCCGCTGGTGCACGGGTCCGCCAGGCCGGCCCACGGACGGCCCGGCAGGAGGTCCCACCGGGCGGCCGCGAGCAGGTCCAGCGGGGTCGGGTCGGTCATGCGATGGCGCCCGTACGGTCGCGGAGGGCGGTGGTGGCGGTCAGCATCCGCCCGCGATCTCACGGAAGTTGTCGTAGTGGTCGTCGGTGTACCAGACCTGCCGGGTGTCCTCGTCGCGGATGATCCGCTCGGCGTCGCGGTGGGTGGTCGGGGTGGGACGCGGGTTGACATCGTACTCGTGGTACTGGCCACCGGCCGGGAGGTCGCCGCTGCGGTTGCCGTACGGGTTGCCGCCGCGGATGTACTCGGGGCCGGGGATCCGGTAGTCCACCGGCCTGGCGGTGGTGGGCCAGTCGAGGTCGCGCCAGATGGCGCAGGCGCGGCCGACCTGCGCCGGGAGGTCCTCCACCGACAGCGGCGGGTAGATGGCGTCGGCGGGTGCGAGGACTGGAGCGACAGCGGGCGCGGCCGAGGCGGGCAGCGCGGCCGCCGCCGGGAGGGCGGCGAGGGCGAGGGAGAGCACCAGCGCTGCCTTGGCCAGTCGGCCGGCCCGGACGGGGAACGTGGTCATACGGGGGTACCTGCCTTGGGATGGAGGTGGGTTGAGGCCGAGAGAAGGAGTACCGCGCGGGGGTGAAAGCCGGTGGGCGACCACGCCGCGCTCAACGGGCTACCACCCGACCGGGTGATGGGCGGGACACCGGTGACTTCGGCCTGCCACTCCGGGAGACCTCGCTCCCCGGGGGCCGGGGCAGGGTGACGCCTCGCCTTCGGAACGGGGGGGGCGGGCGGGATCACCGGAGGCGACCGTCCGGCTGCGGGGAACAGCGGTGCCCCTCGTGGGAGCGTCGGAGACCTGGCGGTTTCCAGACGAATGAGTCCGAAGTCAGGGCTTCAGCGGCGGTCGCCGAGACTGGCGACCACGGCGTCCAGTCGACCCATGGTGTGGGCCACGCCGAGCCCGTCCATGTAGTCGCGGACATGGACGATCCGGCCGTTGCGGACCCGGAGCACCAGGAGGCCGGGAATGCTGAAGGTCTGGCCGGTGGTGGCCACGGTCCCGGTGACGACCTGCTCGACGGTGATCACCTCGGGGTCGGTGCTCTCGTGCACGGCGACTTCGTGGATCTCCCTCGGCTGCGCCGGGCTCGCGCCCCAGGCCGCCCGGTAGCCCGCGCGGACCTCTTCGCTCCCCTGGTAGCGCGCGGGCATGCCGGGGGACAGGAACGGGAACTCGTGGACGGCGTCGACCGCGTACAGATCGGCCAGGTCGTCCGCGGACTTGTCCAGCATCGCCCGCTGGTAGCGGGCCAGGACCTCACGAGGGCCGGGGCTGGTGGAGGTTGTGTCCGGCATGGCGGTCGGGCTCCGTTCGGTCAACGCGCGGCCGGGCTCATACGAGCGACAGGCCGGGACTTCGGGCGTACGGACGTGGCGAAGGCCCCCAAGATCCGGTTGTGACGCCCGACTTGGAGACCCTCTTGACCCCACTTTATGTGAAGGCCGGCGACGGGACCGGAGGAACTCGACGGACGGGACGACCACCCCGGCCCAGCGACTCCGAACTCATCTGCCCGGCGGTGGCACAGCCCCTGCCCGGCTACTGACTCCGCGTCTCCTGCCGGCAGGAGATGATGAACCGCAGCAGGTGTTCATTGACCAGGCCGGGGCGGTCCAGGTTGAGTCCGTGGCCGGCCCGTTGCACGATCTCGGCCCGGACTCCCGGGATCAGCGCGGTGACCCTCTTGAGGGCCTGGCGCGGCCGGAGGAGGGCGCTGCGGCTGCCCAGCAGGACGAGGGTGGGCAGCTCGATGGAGCTCAGCTCCGCGTCGGTGAACGGCCTGGCCGCGGGGCGGGTGTTCGGCTTGTAGGTCCGCATGCCCAGCATCAGGGGGGCGATCATCTCGGGCGGTGAGCCGAGTGCGGGGTTGGCGAGCAGGCGCCCCAGCGCGGGGCGGAAGCGCCGTGGGGCGAGCATTCCGAACAGGCCCCCGATCATGTGCGCGTAGAACCGGGCGGGGACCTTCTCGATGCCACCCGGGTCCAGCGGTGCGATCGAGGCGAGGCGCTCGGGTGCGTGGACGGCCTGGTTGAGGGCCAGCCACCCACCGTAGGACAAGCCGACCAGGTGGATCTTTTCCAGTCCGAGGCCGGCGAAGACCTCGCCGAGCCAGGCGGCGTTCTCCCTGGATCCCGTTGCGACGGCGCGCTGAACGCTGCGGCCGGGGTCGTCCAGCGTGTCGATCGCGTAGACCGGGTGGTGCTCGCCCAGGGCGGCGATCTGCGGGTACCAGTTGGACGCGTGTCCGGCGTGGCCGTGCAGCAGCACGATCGGTTCGCCGGTCCCGGGCCCGTAGTGGTGGACGTGGACGGTGCCGTAGGCGGTTTCGACATCGAGTTCCCGGCGGGGGCGTGGCCACAGTTCCATCGCCCGGTCGTATGCCTCAAGGAACTTCGTCCGGGCTTCCTCGCTGACGAAGTGTCCGACGCCTGTCCTGGTCATGATCCCTCCCGGTGCACGAAACAACAGGGCTTGATGGTATGTTTGTACCATAAAAATATTCGAAGGAGGTCCGGTGCCGAAGCTGGTGGATCACGAGGAGCGGCGAGCCCACATCATCGACGCCCTGCTCCGCACGGCGGCGGACACCGGGCTGCATGCCGTCACCATGCGGTCCGTCGCGATCGAGGCGGGTGTCTCGGTGCGGCTCGTGCAGTACTACTTCGACACCAAGGAACAACTCCTGCTCGCCGCGATGACCCGCCTGGCCGTGCGCATGGGCGAGCGGGTCCGCGACCGGGTGAGGACGGCCGGGCCCTCGCCGGCTCCGCGCGACATCGTCGAGGCGGTCCTGCTCGAAGCCGTACCGACCGACGAGGAGAGCCGGACCTTCCACCTCGTCCACACCGAGTACGCGGTGCTCTCCGTCACCGACCCCGCACTCGCCGGCCGGTCGTTCCTCGCGGCGCCCAACGAGATGGAGGACTTCCTGGCCGGCCGACTGACCGCCGCCCGACAGGCCGGCGACACCGATCCGCGCCTGGACGCCCGCCAGGAGGCCGTCGTCCTCATGGCGGCCTCGGCCGGCCTCGGCCTCAGCGTCCTGCTCGGGCAGCGGACGGCGGACGACGCGACCGCCGTCCTGCACTACCACCTCGGTCGGCTCTTCCCCGGTTCACAGGCCTCCGACGACCGTGGCACAACAGCCATGTGAATCGAAGCGATCTGCGGCTGCGCCGCGTGGGCGCGAGTGACCAGAAGCGATGCCGTAGGCCGGCAGCCGGGCCGGAAGACCCCGGCTGCCCGCCCGTTCGGACGATGGGTCAGACCATGGCGAGCCGGCCCACCAGCAGCTCCACCCTCCGCTCGGCATCCGCCGGCGGCAGCCGTCCCGCCCGGGTCAGGGTGGCCAGCCCGTGCAGGGCCGCCCAGAACACCTCGGTGAACAGTGCCGGGTGGACGCCGTCCCCGGCGACCTCGCCGAGGCTTTCCAGCAGGGCGGCGAAGGCGTCCTTCAGCGGCTCCGGGGTGTCCTCGTGTGCGAACGCCAGGCCGCCGTCGAGCTGGAACATGGCGTCGTAGACCGCCGGGTTGCGCTCGGCGAAGTCGAGGTAAGTGCGGGCGAGGGCGGTGACCCGGGTGCGAGGGCCGTCCGCGGCGGAGGTCGCGGCCCGCAGCGCCGCGGCCATCTCGGCGGCACCCTCGAGGGCGACGGCGCCGATGATCTCGCGCTTGCCGCGGAAATGGCTGTAGAGGACGGGCTGGCTGTATTCGATGCGCTCGGCGAGCCGGCGGGTGGTGACCGCGTCCCAGCCCTGCTGCTCGGCGAGTTCGCGGGCCGTCGCCACGATGAGGCGTTCGCGCTCCGCCCGTTCGCGCTGCTTGCGTTCCTGTACCGACATGGCTCGATCCTAGCATCGCTAGACAAGCAAGCGGCAGCAGTACTAGCGTTGCCTCATCAGCTAGCAACACTAGATGCCAGGAGGGGTCATCATGCTCAACGCACTCGAGGTGTTCACCATCGTGGTCGTCGGCCTGATGGTGGGGGTGGAGTTCTCCGTCGCCTTCGTCATCAACCCGATCCTCAACGCACTCCCCGGTGACAGTGGCCAACTCGGCCGCGCCCACGGGGCCCGGATGCTCGGCGCCGTGATGCCGGTCTGGTACATCGGCTCGCTCGTCCTCGTCGCGGTCTGGGCCATCGCCGGATGGCACCACCACGGCACCGGCCTCGTCGTCACCGCCGCCGCGCTGCTGATCCTCAGCGTGATCATGTCGCTCCTGCTGCTCGTCCCGATCAACAACCGGGGCAAGACGTGGACCCCCGAGAACCGGCCCGAGGACTGGAAGGAGCAGACGAACCGCTGGAACCGCTTCCACTACGTCCGCGTTGCCGTCATCATCGCCGCCTTCGCCCTGCTGGCCGCCGCCCTCGTCTGAGCCCGCGGGCCAAGACCGCGCAGGTGGTGGCACTTCCTCTACTCCGTGGGCGGTGGCCGACGATTCGCACGGATCCACACCGCCCGCGGAACCCAGGACCCCCTCTACCGGAGGTTCTGCCTCTATCGTGATCGCGACTTCCGCGAAAGCCAGGTCGTTCGAGAACCCCGGGCGACGCCTACGGAGTTGTCGAGGACGCCGACAGCGCCGACACCTTCATCCCGCCCGGCGAGGAACTGGAACCACAGACGCAAGCGTGACCGAGCGCTGTCGCCTTTCACCTTCACGGCCCGTCACGTGGGTGCCGACTACCGTGATGCAGGGCCTCGGGCTCCATGTCGCTTTCTCCGCTGTCGCGTCATGACGATGGCAGTCCTGACGCCCTGGCTCACTCCGTCACGGGCAGGCACTCGGCGAGCAGGTCGACGACGTCGCGCCAGGCCCGTTGCGCGTGCCGCGGGTGGTGGCCGACGCCGGGGAGCACGGTCTGGTCGACCGGCGGGTGGTGGAAGGCGTGCTGGGCTCCGCCGTAGACCACGAGGCGCCAGTCGACGCCCGCGGCCTGCATCTCGGCGGCGAAGGCGTCCCGTTGCCCGGCGGGCATGATCGGGTCCTCCGATCCGACCCCGGCCCACACGGGGCAACGGATGCGCGCCGCCTCGCCCGGTCGGCCCGTGGTCAGTGCGTTGACCGTCCCGATCGCCCGCAGGTCGACGCCGTCGCGCCCGAGTTCCAGCGCGATGGCGCCCCCGGTGCCGTAGCCGATGGCGGCGATCCGGTCGGGGTCGGTCCGCGGTTCGGCACGCAGCACGTCGAGTGCCGCGTGGCCGATGCCCCGCATCCGGTCGGGGTCGGCGAGCAGCGGGGTCACGTGCGCCAGCATCTCCTGCGGGTCGGTGAACCAGCGCCCGCCGTTGATGTCGAAGGCCAGTGCCACGTAGCCCAGTTCGGCGAGGGCGTCGGCCCGGCGGCGCTGGAAGTCGTTCAGGCCCGGCCCCTCGGGCCCGATCAGGACTGCGGGCCGGCGATCGGCACCGGCGGGGAGCGCGAGGTGCCCGATCATCGTCAGGCCGTCGGCCGGGTATTCGACCGTGTGTGTGGTGACCGTCGTCATGAGACCGGACTGTAGTGATGGTCGGGCCCGGTCGGGCCGGTCTTCACTATCGGCAGAACAACACGGGTGTGGGCCCATGGGTGGGCGCGGTGGAAGGCCCTGGTTCCGGCGGAGAGCACACGGGCGAGGTCATCGTCCGCACCTCCCCGGCGAAGCGCGCCAAGTTCCTCCAGGGCGTCGAGGCCGGCGAGTTCGGCCACCACGCCGACCCCGACGCCTGACCCGCACCACCACGAGCACCGCGTCATGAGCCGATCCGCCCGGCTCCGCCATGGCCGTCGGGGCCGGACGGACGACCGGCGGACCCCTCGTGGGGCGAGGGGCCCGCTCGACCGGGTGGATCAGACGGGTATGCCACGGGTGGTGGCTCGGGTCGCGGGCTTGGGGTCGTCGGTGGCCGCCTCCTCGACGTCGTGGACCTTGAGGGCGGTGATGACGCCGAGGACGACGGTGAGGATGGCGAGGGCGAGGAGGACCGCGAAGGCGGTGGCGACGAGGAAGCCGGTGGTGCCGGGCCTCATCGGCGGATTCCGAGGACGCGGGTGCCGAGGTGGGCGGCGAGGCCGTGGAGCAGTTCCTCGGCCTGGTCACGGGTCAGCGGGAAGGCGAGCTGTTCGCCGGGGCCGGCGTGGACGTCGAGGTCAACGGCCAGGCGGAGCTGGACGGTGGCGTCGGGAACGTGCTCGACGGTGAGGTAGGGGACGGTGGTGCGCTCGACGTGCACGGCCTGGGTCGAGGAGGTGGCGAGGGGGATCACGACTCCCACGGGTCACCGCCCCGACCGGCGTCGAGGAGGAGGTTCAGGAGGTTGAGGAGAGTCGTGGACGGCGCGGTGCCGAAGTTGACGAGGACCCGGCCGTCCATGGTCCGGTCCGTGCTGGCGGACGGGAAGATGATGCCGAACTTGCGGCCGCGCTCGTGGACTTCGGCGATCAGGCTGGTGATCTGGGCCTCGGTGTAGACGCGGGTGCGCGGGTCGGTGGGCTTGATCGGGTGGCGGCCGCGGCTGTCGTTCACGCGGCGGCGTCCAGCTCGAACCAGACGATTTTGCCGTTCTTGCGGGGCGTGGTGCCGAAGCGGTGGGTGAGCTCGCGGACCAGGTGCAGGCCCCGGCCGGACTGCGCGTACGGGTCGGTCGGCTCGCGCGGCTCGGGCAGCACGGGGTTGTCGTCGCTGACGCAGACGCGCAGGCTGCGGCCTTCGAGGAGGAGGATGACGACGGTCGGCGCGGGGCTCCCGCCGTGCTTCCACGCGTTGAAGTACAGCTCATGGAGGGCGAGTTCGGCGTCGTAGATGGCGCCGTCCGGCCATCCGGCGAGGGACATCGCGTCACTCAGCTCCGCGCGGGCGGCGGACCAGTCGGGCGGTTCGGGCAGGTTGAAGGCACGCATGGGAGACCTCCGTGGGGGTTTGGGATGAGTGCGCGTCGGCGGGCTCATCGCCGTGAGCCAGGCCAGGGCGTGACTGGTTGAGGCCACGCGTGGCTGCTCTGCGGTGCCTGGGCAGCAGGTACCTACCGCCCTTGAAGCAGGCATTACTGACGGTGCATCGGGTGCCGACGGAGACTGACGCTACAGCAAGAGTCCCGCATGTGAGACTCATACGCCCAAACATCACCCGTAAGTGGTGACTAGGAGACTCTTGGTGGACCAAAGCTCCCGCCACGCGGCACACTTGCCTCACATCACGTAAGGACGGAACCAATGCCGCCACGCCGACACCCGACGCTGAGGCAACGCCGACTCGGCGCCGAGCTGCGCAGGATCCGCGAGGCTGCGGCACTCAGTGGTCCCCAGCTCGCCAAGATTCTTGACATTGATGTGAGCCAGATCAGCCAGATGGAGAACGGAAAGGCTGGCGTCAGTCGCCAGAGGATCCGAGCAATCGCTGGAGCCTGCAAGTGCCTCAACGATCCACTCATCTACGCACTGGGCAACATGACACAGGACCGGACGAAGGGTTGGTGGGAGGAGTATCGCGGCCTGCTTCACAGCACCTTCCTCGAATCAGCCGAACACGAAGACTTCGCTGCGGGGTCCATGAAGGTATGGTCGACAACATTCCTTCCAGGACTGTTGCAGACCGGCGACTACGCAAAGGGGGTGTTCGGTCGGAAAATCCCAAGCCTCACGGTCCATGAGATCGACCTGCACACTGCCTTCCGAACGCAGCGCAGAAGCATTCTTATGCGGAACCCACAGAAGAAGATCGAGGCATACCTCAACGAGTCATGCCTCCACACGCGGTTCGGCGGCACCAGCGTGCTGCGGCAGCAACTGAACTGCTTGATCGAGGACTCCCATCGGGAGAACATCAGCATCCGCGTGGTCCCCTTCACCGTTCACACCCACCCAGGGCCCACCGAGAGCTTGATCTACAGCTTCGGCGACATTCCCGAGCTTGACACAATTGAAATTGACACCTCTCGAGGCCCCGCTTTCTTCGATTCCCCAAACGAGCTTGAGAGCTATCGAGCCATCTTCAACCGCATCGAGATGGCAGCCCTCAGCGAAGAGGAGTCGCGCAACCTAATCAGCGAGACGGCTCAAAACCTGAAGGATTGAGATGTTGCAGACCGATTGGCAGAAGTCTTCCTTTAGTAGCGCCACCGACACCTGCATGGAAGTACGAACCGCGGGTGAGGTTGTCGAGCTACGAGAATCCGTCACCGGTGACGTCATCGTTCAGACCACTGCGGTGAAGTTCGCCAAGTTCCTCCAGGGCGTCAAGGCCGGCGAGTTCGACCACCACGCCGACTTCAACAGCTAGCCCGCGCCCACCCTGCGGCCCCTCACTCGTCCGAGTGAGGGGCCGCTTCACTTTGTGTATCACACTTGATTCACTACGCACGGTGGCCATAACGTTGCAGCACGCACAGGCCGCTGGGCTCGTGTGATTCCTTGGGCGCTTCATGCCCTGCCCCGCGAGATGCAAAGGATTAAAAGATGATCAGTTCCGACTGGCAGAAGGCTTCCTTCAGTAGCGCCACCGACACCTGCGTAGAGGTGCGCACCGCCGACGGCGTGGTCGAGATCCGCGAGTCCGACACGGCCGAGGTCATCGTCCGCACCACCCCGACGAAGTTCGCCAAGTTCCTCCAGGGCGCCAAGGCCGGCGAGTTCGACCACTACGCCGGCTTCAACAGCTGACCCGCGCCCGCCCTGCGGCTCCTCACTCGTCCGAGTGAGGAGCCGCTCCGTTTGTGTATCACCCTTGATTCACTACGCACGGTGGCTCTAACGTTGCAGCCCGCACCGGGCGCTGGGCTCGTGTGCTCCCTTGGGTGCTTCATGCCCGCCCCAACAACCTTGAAGGGTTAGGGATGTCCGGCATCAACTGGCAGAAATCCTCGTTCAGCGGCTCGGGCAACGACTGCGTGGAGGTGCGCACCGTCGACGGCATAGTCGAGATCCGCGAGTCCGACACGGTCGAGGTCATCGTCCGCACCTCCCCGACGAAGTTCGCCAAGTTCCTCCAGGGCGCCAAGGCCGGCGAGTTCGACCACCACGCCGATCCCAACGCCTGACCCGCACAACGCCCGTGGGCTCCTCACCAACCGGTGAGGAGCCCACGATCAACCCTCACCCCTCCTCGGAAAGGCGCAGCCCCGTCATGTCCGACGCCCCACCCCTCGACATGCTGCTCGCCAACGCCCTGAGCGCCACCCACTACGCCGTCTCCACCGCCTTCACCGCCCACGCCGAACGCCACCACCTCTCCACCCAACTCCCCTCAGCCCCGGATGACTTCGACTGGCCCCAGCTCGAACACTTCATCCACCATCTCGGCTTCGAGGCGGACGAGTCCGACGCCGTCCTCTCCCTCTATCGCCTCCTCACCGCCGTCCAGCGCATCGCCTACCGCGAAGCCGCCGGCCGCAACAGCACCTGGCACCCCACCCGCCTCCACCCCCGCCCCCACTGACACAGGAAGTCGGCCCCTCCGACTTCCCACTTCGTTCAGCTCCGGTAAGGGCCGCTCTACGGCAGCACCTCGTCGGCGCTGCGCGGTTCCGTGCGCTCCTGACGATTGAGCCGGTGACGCACGATGGAGGAGCGGCGGTAGACCTCCTTGCGCGCCCGCATGATGCTGCCGAGGGGCGCGTGTGCGGCCGTCACCCGCCACGGGGTGAAGGAGAGCGCGTCCATCCTCCTGAGGTTGTCCTCGTCCGAGATGTCCTGCTGCGGGAGGCGCAGCCTGGCCACGGTGACGAACGGGGACAGCTGCTCGGGCCACTCGACGGTGACGTCCTCGACCGGCATCCGGTCCAGGCCGGTGCAGAGCTGCACCTGGATGTCGAACGCGTACGGCCGGTCCCGCAGTTCGGAGACGAGAGCCGGCCGGAAGACCTCTGCCGCCGAGGTCAGGTCGAGGGTGCGCTGGACCACGGCGGCGGCGGAGCGGGGGTCGGGGGCGATCCGCACCTTGGCGATGTGGTCACCGTGCCGGACCGCACCCATCGTCCAGTAGGTCGACAGCAGAATGTTCACCAGGGGCCGCTGTGCCACGGTGAGGAAGGCCAGGAACTCGTCCCACGCCCAATCGTCCTGGTCCAGCGTGCCCATGCCGGTCACGAAGTCGTGGTAGAAGCGATGCCGGCCGGGCGGCCCCTCGGCGAAATAGGTGGGCGCTTCGAGGAAGAGCTCCTGGATGAACAGGTAGTGCTCCACGGTGTTGCAGAAGAAGACCGGCGCGTTGATGAGCGCGTAGTCGAAGGTGCGGGTGTCGGGCTCGTCGTCCAGGAGGGTCGGGCCGCCGACGTCGAAGATCTTGAGCGCCAGTCCGGTCGCGCGGCCGAGTCGCGCGTCGGCTCCGGTATGCGGTGAGCCGTTGGAGAAGCGCAGCAGCGCGTCGTGCCGCCCTGGTGTCGCGTAGATGCCCTGTGCGTACTCGGCGGGGACCCCGTCGAGGATCTCGACTTCTCCCCTGACGAGTCCGTACCCCTTGGCGTGGGCGTCACGCACCGCAAGGCCGGTGCCCTCGGCTGTGACCGACTCGGTGATGTACCGCTCCGTCTTCCCGATCACTGTCCGGAGCTTGTCGTCGAAGTCGGGTTCGGCGACCTCGACGTCCGCGGTGTAGGGGATGAACCGTGATGACATGAGTCGACCACTTCTCATCGGCGGCTCCGCCCGTGAGAGCGGCGCCTGACGTTCGGAGCCGGAGCCGTACGACGCACACGGCCGCCGTCGGCCCGCGGGCTCGGCGATTGCCCGCAACCTCTGGTCACCACCAGCGTAGGCACGGCCGACAGGCTGCCGCGCGGTGAACACGGCCGCCCGGCTCGCCTGTTGTTGATGTCGCGCGGCCTGCCGAGGCGGTCGATGATGTCTGTGGAGGGGTTCTCCACCCGCCCGGCGCGCGTCCGGGTAGCTCACGGAGGAGTTTGGCGGGGGCGGCTCGGCCGAGCCCGGCCGGTCGGTTCATCCCTGATCGCCGCCCGGAGGACGCCATGGGCAAAGTTCTCGGTGATGTGCTGGGCCTGGCGGCCGGTGTCGCGATCAGCCCGCTCCCGATCATCGCCGTCATCCTGGTGCTGGTCACGCCACGAGGACGGCTCAACGGACCGCTGTTCACCATCGGCTGGATCGTGGGGCTCTCCGCGGTGGGCGCGGTGATGCTGGCGATCGGCGGGTCGGGCGGTGCCTCCACCGGGCACCAGCAGCCGGCGGCCTGGGTGGGCGGCCTCAAGACCGGGCTGGGACTGCTGCTTGTGCTGTTCGGTGTGCGGCAGTGGCGTCGGCGCCCCACCGCCGCCACGGAGGCGCAGCTTCCGAAGTGGATGGCGGCGATCGACCGCTTCACACCGATCAAGATCACCGGTCTCGGGCTGGCCCTGTCGGCGGCCAATGTCAAAAACGCCTCGCTGACCATCGCCGCAGCATCCTCGATCAGCGCGGCCGGGCTGCCCGTCGGGCAGCAGGTCGCATCGCTGGCGGTCTTCGTGGTCATCGGATCCCTCGGACTTCTGGCCCCACTCGCGGTCCTGCTGTTCGCGGGCGAGCGGGCGACGAGCGTGCTCAGCAGCTGGAAGGACTGGACCGCCCGGCACAACGCCGCCGTGATGGCGGCCCTGTTCTTCGTCCTCGGGGCGAAACTGCTCGGCGACGGCATCAGCATCCTCGTCTCCTGACCGCGCGGACGGCCGGTGACGGGAATTCCCACTTCCGGCGAATAGACCCCTCACTGGTTGCGGTTGCACGGTCGTTGGGACGGTCATACGTTGGCGAGGCACGAGGATTCGGACTCCGGGAACAGGCGCGAATAAGGAGGGACACCGATGGCTGCGACAGAGACAAGCCAGCCGGAGCGGCCAGGCCTGAAAGATGGGGTGTGCAGCGAATTCACCGTCTGTACCAAGATCAAGCCGGGCCACGCGGATGCGCTGCGCGAGACGCTCGCCAGTATCAGGAACGCGTCCGAGGCGAATCGAGCGGCGCTGCAACAGATCGGCACATTGCACGACGCGCGGCACGTGATATTCGACAACGACACACGGTTCATGTTCGCCAGCGTCTTCGACGGGTCCTGGGACACCTACATCGACGACTTCGCCACGACGGTCGTCGGGAATAACTTCGACAAGGTCTTTTCGCACTCGGAAGGATTCCCCGGCGTTGCCGACCCCAAGGCGAAGGAGTGGTTTGTCGCCCACCAGGCGCCTGCGCTCGCCTTCATCAGTTCCTACCCCGAACTCACCGTCAAACAGATCTGGAAGAATCAACGCGTGAGCGAGGCGTTCCAGGAAGTGCTCGACACCCCCGAGTTCCGGGCGGCGCTCGACAATCCGGCCAACGCGGCACTGCTGGCCACGCCGGCCTTCCAGAAGCTGCTCGACGAAGCCGCGGGCTGAGGCCTGCGAAAAGCTCACGCCCTCCGCGGCCCGGCGCCCCGAAACAAATGCCGTGCTGGTGTCTCCCAGCCAGGCTATTACCCATGAAGACCTACCAGGGAGACACCGCAATCATGGACTCGGCGACAAGCAACAGCGTGCCCGGTGTGAGTCTCGATATCGACGACATCCAGAGTGGAGCGCTCCATCCCCGGCCGGCGCCGTACGTGGGCAGGTTCTTCTTCCTCCGCGTCGACGACCGCCATGCCGGGCGTGCCCTGCTGCGGTGGCTGCTCCCGGCGATCGGTGGTGGACTCCCCGGTGCCGACCCGAATCAAGACGCCTGGGTCGCCGTGGCCTTCACCTACCAGGGACTACGAGCCCTCGGGGTGCCCCAGGACTCCCTCGACAGCTTTCCCCTCGCGTTCCAGCAGGGCATGGCGGCGCGCGCGGACGTGATCGGCGACACCGGCGAAAGCGATCCGGCCCATTGGGAGCCACCGTTCGGAAGCCCCGATGTTCATATCGTGCTGAGTGCGCTCTCACCCGATGGGGCACGTCTGGAGAACGCGCTGAAGCGAGCCCTCGCCGCCCAGAAGGAGCTGCCCGGTGTCGAGGTGATCTGGCAGCACGAGGTCCACCAGCTCCCCACCGGGCGCACCAACTTCGGCTTTCGCGACGGAATCAGCTATCCGAGCATCGAGGGAAGCGGCATCCCCGGCTCCAATCCCCGGGAAACCCCCGTCAAGGCCGGCGAGTTCATCCTCGGCTATCCCGATGAGACCGGCAATCTGCCGCCCATGCCGCGGCCGGAGGTCCTGGGGCGCAACGGAACCTACCTGGCCCTCCGCAAGCTCCACACCAAAGTGGCCGCCTGGCGCCAGTACTTGCGCGCGAACACCTCCAGCCCCGAGGAGGAGACGCTCCTGGGGGCGAAGATGATCGGGCGCTGGCCGAGCGGGGCGCCGCTGACCCTCTCCCCGGAGCACGATGACGCGGCCCTGGGCGCGGATCCGCGCCGCAACAATGATTTCCTCTACCGGAAAGACGACGACCGCGGCTTCAAGTGCCCTGCCAGCGCGCATATCCGGCGCGTGAACCCGCGCGACTCCACCATTGTCGGGGAGGCCCGGCTGCACCGCATCATCCGCCGCGGCACCAGCTACGGCCCGCCGCTGCCGGAGGGCGTGCTCGAAGACGACGGCGCCGACCGGGGCCTCATCGGGGTATTCGTCTGCGCCCACCTGGACCGGCAATTCGAGTTCATCAAGTCCGAGTGGGTCAACGACGGCAACTTCATCGGGTACCCCGGCGAAAAGGACCCGGTGGCCGGCCATCACGACGGGACGGGCAGCGTCACCATCCCGGAGCGGCCCATCCGGCGCCGCCTGCGGAACCTGCCGAGCTTCGTCGTCACCCGGGGCGGCGAGTACTGCTTCCTGCCGGGTCTGCGCGCCCTGCGCTGGCTCGCCGAGCTCGAGAACTGAGCGCCCTGACCGATCAGCTCTTCCGTCCCCGGACAGCCGGCCCACTCGGGCAGCGAAGCCCGTCACGTCGGCCCCGTACGGGGCCCGTGATCACCGACCTGTCGTGGCGATCTTGTCGTGGCCACCGTGTCAACAGGTCGAGCAGGCCGGTCGCGGAACGGAAGACGGTAACTCCAAGGGTCTAGGAACTCGGGGTCCGTCTCTGTTTCTTTTGGTGTGTGGACCGCCCGAGGGCCGAAGTGGGCGGGACAGCCCGGCGGTCAGGGCCGCCGCGGTGCCGTTGTCCCTGAACCGCCGTCTCGGTCCCGCCCCGCTTGACCGGGTTCGGTTTCGTCGGACGCTCCGGGGATCCGACAACGGTGCAGCGCGCCGACAACGAAGCGAACCCAGTCCAGTTCCTCGGACTCCCCCGGCCCCTGCTGCGTGACGAGGTGCAACCGCCCCCAGACTCCCGCCCGGCTCCACTGGTTGAAGCGCCGGTAGACCGTCTGCCAGTGCGGGCCGAAGACCGGGGGCAGCTCCCGCCACGTGCAGTTCGCCGTGACCACGAAGACGATCCCGGCCAGCACTTCACGGTCCCCGGCCCTGCGTCGGCCGCCGCCCTGCGGCCGGGCCACCTCCACCGGAGGTACTACCTTCACGAACGATTCCCACAGCTCATCGGGGACCAGGCGTGCAACGAGACTCACCACGCCCTGCTCAAACGACTCGAAGAGCCATAAGAAACGGCACTCGCCGAGCAGCTTCCGAGGCCATGAATAGTGTGATCTTCGAGCGGACTGAGTCATGCCCTTCGGTCTGCCGCAAAGTTCTGACCCCCACGGACACAAGAGGATGGCAGCAATGTCCGAAATCATCAATGTGCTGATCGCGTTCAATGCCGACGACATCATCAAGGACTACCCGAACCCGTCTCAGAAGTCGTCCGACCCGACGCCGATCGACGAGGCCGACAAGTACGTCTACATGATGGTCAAGACGAAGAACGTCTATTCCGGCCAGACCGGCGCCAAGCTGGACATCAGCGCAGAGGTGGGCGACCTGATCCGGTGGCGCGAGACGACCTACTCGTTCGACTCCGAGTACAGCGTCCTGCTCTACCAGTACGAAGGTGACAGCAAGCTCCTCAGCAAGCCCGAACCCACGTCGACCGAGGCCAACCTTCCCTTCCCGACCCCGACCCCGCAGGACTCGGCCCACTTCGACCCCCAGACGGTGACGGGTCACTACTGGTACGCCAACGTGAAAGCCAGCGGCGAGGGCAACTACCACTTCTACTTCCAGCTCATCGACAAGAAGGGGAAGCCGGTGGGTTACTTCACCTGGGACCCCTACCTCCACATCGAGAAGTGAGCCCTCCGCCCGGCCCGGCCGGCTCGTCCGGCCGGGCCGGGCGGCCTACCGGAGCCGTCGGTCCGCCCACAGAAAACCGGCGCCCAAGAACGTGAGCGTGGAATGCCAGCGAAAGCAGGAGGATCCGTGGAGCCAAAAAAAATTATCGACATTCTCGCCATGTTCGACACTCGTGCGATCCTCGATACGAATGAGGAACATTCCCGCGATGCCGAATATCCGACGAGAGTGGCCCCCGGGTACGTCCACACGGTGAGCCCTGGGGTCGAATTCACCCGCCTCTCCGAAGGAGAGCTCTACATCGGCGTACCGCCCGGCAGTTTTGCCAGGTGGCGTGAGACCGCACTTCCGTTCGACGAAGAATACAGCGCCCTGATGTACCGATGCATCGGCGACAGCGAACTTGTCGACGGGTTCGACCCTCTGGTGTACCTGGTTCGCCAGCCGCACCCGCAAAGCGGCGACGGGGAGAACGGAGAATTCGACACAGATATCGTGAAAGGCCATGCCTGGGGAATGCGGGTCGCCGGGATCGGCAGCGGTGACTTCGAGTTCCACTTCCAGGTCGTCAAAGGCCGGGAAGAAGTGGTCGGCTACTTCTCCTGGCCGGTGAACATCACGTTCATGGGGACCCCTGCCCCGGCCTGATCGGGAGGTGACCACGGTCGCACGCCGGGCAGGGACGCCCTGCGGACGGGCACACCCCCTTGTGGCACATCGGACGGAGCTCCGGAACAGAGCCGTGACAAATGGCTGACAGCCTTTCAATCGCCACCGTCCGGCCAGACTTCAGGGGATGACCAGCATGTCCTTCCGCCTCCGCGGCGCCCGCTCCGCAGCCCTCACGCTCACCGCCGCCTGCGTCCTGACCCTGGCCGCCTGCGGGCCCGACAACTCCCCCTCGGACACCGGCGTGACAACGGCCGCGGCGGCCGGCGCCGGCAGCGCCCCCGCCGGGGCGGCGCCGGACACCGGCACCCCCGCCCCGAGTGCCGGCGCCGGCAAGCCCGCCACGCCGAGCGGGACGAAGAAGCCGTCCGCCGCCCCCACCACGGCGGCCTCCGGCAAGGCCGGCAACGGGACCGCGCCGGCGTGCACCACCGCCATGGTCAAGCTCACCGCGAAGACCATGGCCCGGCCGATCAACCACTTCATGCTCGAAGTCACCAACACCTCAAGCACCAGCTGCGACCTGTACGGCTACCCCGTGATCCGCTTCAGCGAGGACCAGCAGGCCGTCTCCCCGGTGAACGAGGAGAGCAAGCCGCAGTCCCTCGTCCGCCTCCAGCCCGGCGCCACCGGCTACGCGAGCATCCAGACCTCCAGCGCCGCCTCCGCCAACAAGGGGGAGGCCGTCACCTCCTTCGGCGTCCACCTCCAGGGCGCCGACCCCGACGCCGGCACCTCCGGCGCCCCCGCCAAGGTCGCCGCCCCCGGCGGGAAGCTCACCGTCGACTTCGAGAACGTCCGCCTCGGGTACTGGCAGAACGACGCCGCCACGGCCGTCGCGACCAGCTGACCTCTACGGCTGCGCCCGGGTCGCCCCCGGGGCGGGGAGCGCGACGTCGGCCCGGCGCGGGTCGGGCTCGTAGGGGATCACGTCGGCCGTTTCGACCGACCAGCGCAGGACGGCCTCGCGCAGGCGGGCCTCGGTACCGGCGTGCTGCGGGCGGCCGGCGAGGTTGGTGCGCTCGTGCGGATCGGTGGCGCGGTGGTAGAGCTCGGGCTGCTCGTACAGGCGCCAGACGTAGGTCCACTCCTGGTCCCGTACCGCGATCGCCTTGCCGACCAGCGCCGGGTCCTCGTGCTGCAGTGCGGCCTTCCGGTCGTAGGGGAACGGCGCCTGCTCCAGCTGCGGTTCCTCCTCGACGGTGAAACCGCCCTCGGTGAAGGCGTACTGGCGGTGCGGCGCCGCCGAATCGTGCAGCAGCGGTACCAGGCTGCGCCCGAAGTGACGGTGCGGGGCCTGCACTCCGGCCAGTTCGAGGACGGTGGGCAGGATGTCCACCAGCTCCACCATCCCGTCGCAGACCTGGCCCTCGCCGAGGCCGAGGCCGGGGCCGCTGATGACCAGCGGGTCCCGGGTGATGCAGTCGTGCATCGCGGACGGGAACTTCTCGATCAGGCCGTAGTCGCCCAAGTACTCGCCATGGTCGGCGAAGAAGAGCGTGACGGTGCGGTCGGCGGCGCCGGCCCGCTCGACGGCGGACATCACCCGGCCGAGGTGGTGGTCGAGGCGCGAGACCATGCCGTAGTACGTGGCGGTCACCTCCCGCCACTGCTCCGGTTCCACCCGGTCGAGCCCGTAGCTCTCACGGATCGCCCGCATGTAACGGGGCTCGCCGGCCGGGTCGCCCGGCGGCACCGGGTCGGGGACGGCGTCGCGGCCGTACTGGGAGAACCAGGGATCCTGCGCCTGGAACGGGCAGTGCGGCGCGACCAGCGGGAGGAAGAGCACCCAGGGCCGGGCGGGCGGCTCCCGCAGCCACTCCTCGGCGGTGCACACCGCCGCCTCGTCGAAGTCGGTGCCGTCGTCGTCGGGCAGCCGGCCCTTGTAGAACAGCCGGGACCAGATGCCGTCGGGGTAGGGGCGGCGGTAGTCGGAGGTCGGCGGGGCGGCGAAGCCGTACTCGTGGACGCTCTCCTCGGCCACCCCGGGTGCGAAGGTGTCGCCGCGCGCACCGGCGAAGGCGAGGTGGTAGCCGGCGTCCTTGAGGATGCGCAGCAGGTTGGGCTCGTGCGGCTTGAGCAGGTGGGTGAGGGTGCGGTGGCCGGCCGTGTGCGGGTACCAGCCGGTGAGCAGGGAGGCCCGGCTCGGGGAGCAGACCGGGTGCTGGACGTAGGCGTTGTCGAAGCGGGTGCCGCGGGCGGCGAGCGCGTCCAGGTGCGGGGTGCGGACGAGGGGGTTGCCGAAGGTGCCGAGGGCGTCGGCGCGCAGCTGGTCCGGCATGAAGATCACGAAGTTCGGGCGCTGGTCCATGGGCCGTTCCTTGGTGCTGGGGTGGTCGGCGTTGACACGTGTCACCGCCGGAGTGCACCGCCAAGGTGACACGTGTCAACGACACCGGCAAAGCCCCTCAGCCAGCTTTCACCTGGTGTTTTCCGGCATCCACGCCCGTTCACCAACTGTTCGGGTGACACGTGCCGCAGCATCGGTTAGGGTGCGCGCATGACCGCGTACGACACCGCCGACCACGAAACCCCCCGGGTCGGACGGCGGCCCACCAGCGCGGACGTGGCCCGGCTCGCCGGCGTCTCCCGGGCCACGGTCTCGTACGTCCTCAACGGCCGCTCCGAGCGCCCGATCGGGGAGCAGGCCCGCCTGCGCGTCCTGGCGGCCGTACGGGAACTCGGCTACACCCCCCACAGCACCGCGCGCACGCTCCGCTCCGGCCGCAGCGATCTGGTGCTGGCCCCGATGCCCCGGCTGCCCATGGGGCCGACCCGGCACCGGTACTTCGAGGCGCTCAGCCAGGAACTCTCCCGGCGCGGCCTGAACCTCCTGATCCACGGCGACCGGAGGGCCGAAGGCGTGGACGGCGCCAGGGCCTGGGCCCAGCTGCGCCCGGCCGCCGTCGTCGCGGACGCGGACCGCTGCCCGCCCGAGGCCGCCGCGTTCCTGCGCCGCGCCGGAGTGGACGCCGTCCTGCTGACCGGCCCGCGCGCACTGCCGTACGCGCCGACGCTGGTGGTGGCCGGCGCCGCCGTCGCCGAGCTGGCCACCCGTCACCTGATCGACAGCGGCCGCCGCCGCCTCGCCTGCCTCGTGCCCGGGGGCGACATCGCCGCCGTCGGCCGCGCCCGCTTCGAGGCCGTCACCGCGGCCGCCGGAGCCGCGGGCGTGCCGGTCCAGCGGGTCGACTGCGAGCTGGACGACGGAGCCCTCGCCGCCGCGGCGGCCGCCTGGCGCGATCCGGCCCTGCGCCCGGACGCCGTCTACGCGTACAACGACGAGTTCGCCCTGGTGCTGATCCAGGAACTCAGGGACGCCGGGCTCGACGTCCCCGGCGACATCGCCGTGGTCGGCTCGGGCAACCTGCCGCTCGGCGCGGCGCTCCGGCCCGCACTGACCACGACGTACTACGACCCCACCGACACCGCCGCCGCCGTCGCCACCGCGATCGAGCACCTGCTGCAGGGCCCGGGCGGCCCGTCGGTCACCGGCCCCCGCCCCCGCCTCCTGGTCCGCGCGTCCGGCTGACCGCCCGACCGGCCGACCGCGCGGCCGGGCCACGTCGGGCCGGGCCGCGTCGGGCCGGGCCGCGTCGGGCCGGGCCGCGTCGGGCCGGGGTCACAGCGCGGCGGCCCGCCCGCGCACGAGGAAGTTCTGCACCCCCAGGCCCGACGACCGGCACGGCCAGAACGAGGCCGGCGTTCGTACTCTGCATGTCAACTCCCCCTTGTGGCACCGTGCTTCGACGGCAGCCCCGTGCCACCCATTGTGCCCGGAAGCCGATGGGTGGCACGCGACCGGGGCGGCTCCCGCCGCGTTGCCGATCACGGGGGCGCACGGGCGTCACCGCCCACCGGTGCGCCGCACAAGAAACCCGGAATCGCCGTGTCCGCCGCACGCCAACGGGTATGGATCGGCCACCAGAACGGTTCGGACCCGAACCTGCCGATCCGACCCCTCGGGGTGAACGCATCAACACACCGGCACACCCACGACCAGCGGATTCGCCCACCAGCCCGGTTCCACCACCTACCCTGCACACCACCCGCGGGGGCCGCACCGAACCGGTGAGGGCCCCACGGGAGACCCCGCCCCTCCTCGGAAAGGCGCAGCCCGTCGTGTCAGACACCCCAGCCCCGCCCCTCGACCTGCTGCTCACCAACGCGCTAGCCGCCACCCGCTACGCCGTGGCCACCGCCTTCACCGCGCACACCGACCGCCATCTCCTCCCCGCCCTGCTCCCCCCGGCCCCCGACGACTTCGACTGGCCCCAGCTCGAAGCCTTCATCCACGAACTCGGCTACGAGGCCGACGAGTCCGATGCCGTCCTCTCCCTCTACCGCCTCCTCACCGCCGTCCAGCGCATCGCCTACCGCGAGGCCGCCGGCCGCAACAGCACCTGGCACGCCACCCGCGTCCACCCTGCCCGCCCGTCCGGCCCGGACCCGGCTTCCGTCTCCTGAGAGGCTTGGGCCATGTCCGAGAAGCGTTCACAGACCACGACACTGGCAGAGATGATGGCCGCCCTGCCGCCGGCCCGGGACTCGTACGGCAGGGGCATCCCGTCCCCCGCCGGTCGTGAGGAGTTCGTCGACGACACCGGTCAGCGGTGGCGGAAGGTCCGCGGCCCGCTCCAGCGGAATCTCGCCAAGCGTCTGGCACTTCAGGCCGACGAGATGATCATCGGAGAGGGCGGTGGAGGGCACTTCCGCCATGTGCCTTCCACCGGCCGGGCCACGACCTGGCACGCGATCAAGAACCTGCTCGGTGCCACCTGTACGCCGAGCTACCGCCCGTACGAGTTCGCCTCCGGGGACGGCCGGACGCTCCTCTACGTCGAGGAGAGCTGCTGAGCCCGCCCGCCCCGGCCGGCCGCCCGCGATCCGGCCTCAGCCGGTGGCCGCGCACGTCTCGGGCTTCTCCTCCTGCAGGTAGTGATGCTTGATGAGGTTCTCGGGGCTGAACTTCTCGCCCGCGTCCTTCAGCTCCTTCGGCGTCAAGGCCGGGTCCAGCCACTGCTGGACGCCGTTGCCCGGCTGGGCGTACGCCGCCGCGATGTGCCCCTCCTGGACGCTGAACGGATTCAGCACCGAGAAGCAGTGGTACCCGCTCGTCGGCTTCTGGTCGACCTCGTAGTCGAGGCTCTGCGGTGTCAGCGACCGCTGCGCGAAGGAGGTCCCCGCGTCGGCCAGGAACCCGCCGGAGTTCTCACCGAAGCGATCGAGCAGCTTGCCCGTGGGGAGCGAGACCACGGTCTCGTCGAACTTGTCTCCGTCGTCCCTGAAGCCGTTGTTGGCCGGGTACTTCCAGTTCAGGCCCTCCCGGTACCACTTCAGGAAGTCGTCGGGCGTCAACCCCCCGAAACGCCGGTAGTCCTTGAGCAGCGCCGCGACCGGCTGCCCGGCGGGCAGGGTCGCGGGGCCCAACTCCTTGAAACCGCAGTAGTACTTCTTGAGATCGTCCGGCGTCGGCCGGTCGGCCTCCCTCGGGCAGTCCTGGGGTGCCGGGTCGACCATGGCCGTCGCGGCCGCGCTCTCGGTGGCGGCCGCCCCGGTGACCAGCAGGGCGGCCGCCAGGGAACAGGCGGCCAGGGCGTTGCGTCGCATCTACTGCGTCCTCTCGACGGGGAGTTGACGACGCGACAGGACGGTTGTGCGGCAGCCGCGTCGGCACGGAAGCTACACGCCGCCGACGCGGTGATTCGCAGACGAAACGCTGAAAGGGTGAACCCCTTCACCCCTTTGGTCCTGAGCAGAACGGCGAGGCCTCGCCGGGGCCCCCTTCCGGCGCGCGGCGGAGGCACCTGCCGTCACGTACCGTGCACCCGTGGTGACGGTTCCGCGTCGCCACGCGACCGCCGGGCACGACGGCGTGACCGCACTCCCGTGCGCCGCCTCGGCAGGAAGGGACAGCATGCGAGGCAAGAGGTTCTGGCCGGCCGCCGCGGCGCTGGCGCTGGCCGCGCCCACGGCCGTACCCGCCACCGCGGCGGTGCGTGGCGGGGACCACTACACCTGGGTGGCGCTGGGCGACTCCTACACCGCCGGCCTCTTCACCGGGCGGCGCGACGACCACCCCGACGGATGCGAGCGGACCCCGGGCTCCTACCCGGACGTGGTCAACCGGCGGCTCCACGCGTACCCCCCTGAAGGGCTGTTCGTGGAGCTCCGCGACGTCAGCTGCGGCAACGCGGCGATCCCGCACCTCACCAGGGAACCGCAGACCCCGATCGGCCGGGGCGCCGGCGTGGACGACCCGGCGGAGCCGGCCGGCGGCTGGCCGCAGGTGCCACCGCAGATCGAGCGGGCCGGGATCGACGACCGGACCGACGTCGTCACCGTCGGGGTCGGCGGGAACAGCCTGCCGTTCGGCGAGCTGATCACCCGATGTCTCGCGCTCGGCGCCGCCGACGGCCGGGGGCAGCCCTGCCGGGACTACTACGAGAACCCGCCCGCGGGCGTGAAGAGCGTCGCGGACCGCCTCGACCGGATCGAGGACGACTACGTCACCATGCTCGGCGACGTCCACCGCAAGGCCCCGAACGCCAAGGTGATCACGATCGGCTACCCGTCCCTGCTGCCCGCCGACCCCGGTGAGTGCGGCTACGGGGACCCCACCGGGACGTCCACCCTCGCGCGGGCGGACATCCCCTGGCTGCGGGAGCTGGAGCAGCGCCTCAACAGCACCATCCGGGCCGTCTCCGGCTACTTCGGCGACCGCTTCGTCGACACCGACACCGCGAGCCGGGGCCACGACGCCTGCCGGGCCGCCGAGGTGAAGTGGCTGGAGGGGTTCTGCGGCACCGCGGCCCCCGGGAACGACTGGCCGGCCGCGTCCTGCGCCGGCCTCGCCCCGGGCCGGCGGCAGACCTTCTTCCACCCCAACGAGCAGGGCCAGCGCGCGATCGCCGAACTCGTCGAGCCCGCCGTCCGCCAGGCGCTCCTCGACGGCTGACCTTCGACGCCGCTCAGTCGCCGCTCAACCGTGGCGCGCCGCAGCGGACTTCTGCCCCAGCAGCACCGCCTGCGGCCACTTCCGCCCCTCGCACACCAGCCGCGCGGTGACGGCGATCCCGGCCTCGCCCAGCAGTTCGGCAAGGCGATCGGGCTGCGACAGGTAGACGTCGTAGGACACCGCCCGGCCGAACGAGCGCTCCGGGCGCAGGTGCTCGTCACCGACGTGGAACCCCACCAGCAGGTGGCCGCCCACCGCCAGGACCCGGCGGAACTCCGCGAACACCACCGGCAGGACCTCCGGCGGCGTGTGGACGATCGACCACCAGGCCACGATCCCGCCGAGTCCGCCGTCGGGGAGGTCCAGGGCCGTCATCGAGCCCACCTCGAACCGCAGGTCCGGATACGTCCGGCGGGCTATCTCCACCATCCTCGGCGAGAGGTCCACCCCGAACACGGCCGCACCGAGCGCGGCCAGGTGCGCGGTGACATGGCCGGGACCGCACCCGAGGTCGGCCACCGGCTGCCCGCCGTAGGCCTCCACCAGCTCGGCGAACCCCGCCAGCATCGGGCGGCCCACCCGGTCCTCCGCGAACAGCGTCGTCACGCGCGCGGCATAGTCATCGGCGATGCCGTCGTAGGACGAGCGGGTGGCAGCCAGTTGCTGTAAGTCCGTCACGCTGGAGGAGCATAGTGTCCGCACGCGGGTCGGGCCCGGCCGGTCCGGCGGCCCCGGAAGCGGGCCGACCGCCGTGGAAACACCGCCGCCCCGGAGGGGAAGGTCGGCCCAGCCGACTTCCTACTCCGGGGCGGTGCGGAAAGCAGCGCGCGAGGCGGTACTCAGGCGACGATGCCGGACTCGGCGATGGTGATCTTCGCCTTGGTCCTGCCGCTCTGCGAGCCCAGCGACTCGATCTTCGTGACCAGGTCCAGGCCCTCGACGACCTCGCCGAAGACGACGTGCTTGCCGTCCAGCCAGTCGGTCACGATGGTGGTGATGAAGAACTGCGAGCCGTTGGTGTTGCGGCCGGCGTTGGCCATGGACAGCAGGCCCGGCTTGGTGTGCTTCAGCTTGAAGTTCTCGTCCGCGAACTTCTCGCCGTAGATGCTCTTGCCGCCGGTGCCGTCACCGCGGGTGAAGTCGCCGCCCTGGAGCATGAAGCCCGGGATGACGCGGTGGAACGAGGAACCCGCGTAGCCGAAGCCGTGCGCGCCGGTGGCCAGCTCGCGGAAGTTCTTGGCGGTGGTGGGCACGACGTCGTCGTACAGCTTGAAGACGATGCGGCCCGCGGGCTCGTCGTTGATGGTGATGTCGAAGAAAACGTTGGAAGCCATGCAGGGATCATGGCACGGCCGGATCCCCGACGCGCGACAGCCCCGGGGAACACCCCCACGGCGTCGTGGCGTGTACGCCACCGGCGAACACCGGGGGCAGACGGGCCGCGCGCACGGCCGGCGCGACCGCGGCAGGACCGGGCGGCCGGGAGTCGGCCGCCAGCCACGCCAGGCAACCGTACGCCAGCGCGGCCAGCGCCACCGCCGCCAGCAGCACCGGGGCGACGGCCCGCCCCCGGAGCGCGGCCGACGCCAGAGCCCACACCGCGAGCGCGACGGCCGGTACGCCGAACACCATCGCCGGGAGCTCCACGGACAGCAGGCTCAGGTCCCGCTCGCCCTCGAAGCCGCCCCGCAACCCCGGCCGGGCGCCGTACAACCACACCCCGAACCCGGTCACCGCCCCGGCCGCCGCCACCAGGCAGCCGGCCCCGGCCGACCGCTCCGCACGCTTCCCCATGCCCTGGTGGACGCACACCCCTGCGGGCGGGTTCCGGGTCGGGGCTTCCGGGTCAGGGCTTCCGGGCCAGCAGGTACGCCTGCGGGGTCTTCTCCACCCCCGCGACCGGCTCGCGGACCAGGCGGGCGGCGATCCCCAGGCCGGCCGTCCGGGCCAACGCGGTGATGTGGTCGGGCTGCTGGCGGCGGAAGTCCAGCGCGACCGGGTGGCCGAAGGGCCGCTCGACCCGGAGGGGCTCGTCGCCGACCTGGAAGGCGAGCAGCAGATGGCCGCCGGGGGCGAGCACCCGGTGGAACTCGGCGAACACCTCCGGCAGGCGGTCCTGCGGGGTGTGGATGATCGAGAACCAGGCGACGGCCCCGGCCAGGGCGCCGTCCGCGAGGTCCAGGCCGAGCAGCGACCCCACCTCGAACCGCAGCCCCGGGTGGGTGCGGCGGGCCAGCGCGACCATCCCCGGCGAGAGGTCGATGCCGGAGATCTCCAGGCCGAGCCCGTCCAGGTGCGCCGTCACCCGGCCAGGTCCGCAGCCCAGTTCGGCCACCGGACCGCCGCCGGACGCCTGCACCAGCTCGGCGAAGGACGCCAGCATCGCGCGGTCCAGCGGCTTGACGGCCAGCTCGTCGCGGTAGCGGTCCGCGTAGTCGGCGGCGATGGCGTCGTAGAACGCCCGGGCGGTGGTCAGGAACTCCGGCTCGGTCACGATCCGGCACCCTACCCCCGCCGGACAAGCCTTAACATCACCTCGCATCGATCATCCATCTCGCCCAGGGGGAACGGGACATGAGCGCAACGATCGGCCGGGTCGGGGTCTACCTGGCCCACCCGCGGCCGGGCAGCTTCAACCACGCACTGTACGAGGCCGTGGTGGACGAGCTGCGCGGGCGCGGGTGCGAGGTACTGGCGCACGACCTGTGCGCGGAGGGGTTCGAGCCCGTGCTGACCGCCGAGGAGACCGGGACGGTCGCCGACGCCGCCGACCCCCGTGACCCCCAACTCGCCCTGCACCGGGCCGAGGTGGCCACGCTCGACGCGCTGGTGCTCGTCCACCCCAACTGGTGGGGCATGCCGCCCGCCGTCCTCACCGGCTGGGTGCAGCGGGTGCTCGCCCCCGGCGTCGCGTACAAGCTGGGCACGGCGGACGGCGAACCGGCCGGTCTGCTCAAGGCCGGGCGGGCGCTGGTGCTGAACACCTCCGACACCCCGGAGGCGCGTGAGCGGGGCGAGTTCGGCGACCCGCTGCACCGCATCTGGGCCGCCTGCGTGCTCCCCTACGTCGGCGTCGACGACATCCGCCGCGTCGTCTTCCGCACGGTGACGGACTCGACCGGGACCGCCCGCGCGGCCTGGCTCCGCCAGGCCCGGCAGGAGGCGGCCGCCCTGATCGGCTGAGGCGGTCCCGGCCCCCGGTCTCAGGGCGCCGGTGTGAAGACCAGCGAGGCGTTGTGCCCGCCGAAACCGAAGGAGTTGGTCAGGGCCGCGGTCAGGGCACCCTTCCGCGGTGCGCCCGCGACCACGTCCAACTTGACGGCCGGGTCGAGGGTTTCGAGGTTGAGCGTGGCCGGGACGACGCCGTCGCGCAGGGCCAGTACGGCGGCCAGCGCGCCGATCGCGCCGGCCGCGCCGAAGAGGTGGCCGGTCATCGACTTGGTGGCGGTGACGGCCGGGTGGAGGCCGATCGCCTCGGTCACCGACTCCGCCTCGACCAGGTCGCCCAGCTGGGTGGAGGTGGCATGGGCGTGGACGAGGGCGATGTCCTGCGGGGCGAGACCGGCCTCGGCCACCGCCCGCCGCATCGCGCGGACCTGGCCCTCGGCCGCGGCCGCCGTGATGTGGTACGCGTCCGAGGTGACCGCCGCACCCGCGAGGGCGGCATGGGCCCGGGCCCGGCGGGCGGCGGCGAACCCGGCCCGCTCCAGCACGACGACCGCCGCGCCCTCGCCGATCACGAAGCCGTCCCGGTCCACGTCGAACGGCCGGGACGCCCGCGCGGGCTCGTCGTTGCGCGTGGAGTGCGCCTTGGCCTGGGCGAACCCGGCGAGCGGCAGCGGACAGACACATGCCTCGGCGCCCCCCGCGACCACCACGTCCGCCCGTCCGAGGCGGATCAGGTCCAGGCCCATCGCGATCGCCTCCGCGCCGGACGCGCAGGCGCTCACCGGGGTGTGCGCGCCGGCCCGGGCGCCCAGTTCGATGCTGACCCAGGCCGCCGGACCGTTCGCCATCAGCATCGGCACGGTGTGCGGCGACACCTTCCGCACCCCGGACGCCTCCAGTACGTCGTCCTGCGCGAGCATGGTGGTCGCCCCGCCCGTCCCGGTGCCGATCACCACGGCCAGCCGTTCCGGGTCCACCTCGGGCGCGCCCGCGTCGGCCCACGCCTGCCGGGCGGCGACCAGCGCCACCTGTTCGCAGCGGTCCATCCGCCGGGCCCGCACCCGGTCCAGCACCTCGGACGGCTCCACCTTCAGCCGCCCGGCGATCCGCACCGGCAGCCCGGCCGCCCACTCCTCCTCGATCGCGCGGATGCCCGACTCCCCGGCCAGCATCGCGGCCCAGGTCGAGGCGACGTCCCCGCCGAGCGGCGTCGTCGCCCCGAGCCCGGTGACCACCACGCGATTGGTGTCAGCAGTCATCGAACGAACCTCCTGTGGTTGTGGAGATTGTGGTAGAGATACAACCCCCCGCCCGGATCGGTGCGGGGAGCGATCGACTCACCAGCCACTCTGCCAGGGAGTTGGTGACCACTCGGGGGTGTAAGCCAACCGATTCGACTAGGGCAGCCTTGTAGGTTTCTTCTAATTCCCGAAGTGAGTGCCCCGGCCGGCCGGGTCAGTTGACGTCCGTTCCCAGGGTGTCGCCGGTGCGGTGCTCCTGGAAGTACCGCGCCATCCGGTCGTTGCGCATCGCCTCCCAGAGCTGGGCGGCCGCGCGCTCGTCGAGCGCCGTCCTCCCCCGGCGGCCCGAAGATGCCGAGCCCCTCCCGCCGGGGCCCGGCGGGCTCGGCGGGCTCGGCGGATTCGTCCGTGCGCTCGGGCTTCGGATCCATGCGCGCACTGTGCCGTCCGTCACAGCCCACGCGCGGGGGTAATGCCGGGATCGCGCCGCCGCCCGCCCCGCCCCGCCCGAAAACCGCGCCGTCGGCGGCCGAAACATCGGTGCTGGCAGGACGGCCCGTAGGGGCGGATAGCATCGGTGCTCGCAGGTCATGTCAGTCCAGGTCGAGATTCCGCAAAGGGGAACCAGTGACCCTCCGCATCTCCGTGATCGGTACCGGCTATCTCGGCGCCACCCACGCCGCCGCCATGGCGGAGTTCGGCTTCGAGGTCCTGGGCCTGGACATCGACCCGGAGAAGATCGCCACGCTGACCGCGGGCCAGGTCCCGATGTACGAGCCGGGCCTGTCCGAGCTGCTGCTCAAGCACGTGGCCGGACACGAGGGTTCGACCGGCCGGCTGCGCTTCACCACCTCCGCCCAGGAGGCCGCCGAGTTCGGCGACGTGCACTTCGTCTGCGTCAACACCCCGCAGCGCAAGGGCGAGTTCGCCGCCGACATGAGCTATGTCGACGCCGCGATCGATGCGCTCGCCCCGCATCTGACCCGCCCGGTGCTGGTGGTCGGCAAGTCCACCGTGCCGGTCGGCTCGGCGGGCCGGCTGGCCGAGCGGCTGGCCGCGCTCGCGCCGGTCGGCGAGGGCGCCGAACTCGCCTGGAACCCGGAGTTCCTGCGCGAGGGCTTCGCCGTCCAGGACACCCTGCGCCCGGACCGCATCGTCGTCGGCGCCCGCAGCGAGCGCGCCGAGCAGTTGCTGCGCGAGGTGTACGCGGACCCGATCGCGGCCGGGGTGCCGTTCATGGTCACCGACTACGCCACCGCGGAGCTGGTCAAGGCCGCCGCCAACTCCTTCCTCGCCACCAAGATCTCGTTCATCAACGCGATGGCCGAGGTCTGCGAGGCGGCCGGCGCCGATGTCACCCAGCTGAGCACCGCCCTCGCCTACGACGAGCGGATCGGCGGCAAGTTCCTCAACTCCGGCCTCGGCTTCGGCGGCGGCTGCCTGCCCAAGGACATCCGCGCGTTCATGGCCCGGGCCGGCGAGCTGGGCGCCGACCAGGCGCTGACCTTCCTGCGCGAGGTCGACTCGATCAACATGCGGCGCCGCTCCCGGATGGTCGAGCTGGCCCGCGAGCAGTGCGGGGGCGGCTTCCTCGGCCGCCGGGTCGCCGTTCTCGGCGCGGCCTTCAAGCCCGACTCGGACGACATCCGGGACTCCCCCGCGCTCAACGTCGCCGCCCAGATACAGCTCCAGGGCGCGCAGGTCACCGTGTACGACCCGAAGGCGATGGACAACGCCCGCAAGATGTTCCCCGGTCTGGCCTACGCCGGGTCTCCGCTGGAGGCCGCCGAGGGCGCGCACGTGGTGCTGCATCTCACCGAGTGGAAGGAGTTCCGCGACCTCGACCCGGCCGAGCTGGGCGCCGTGGTCGAGGAGCGCCGGCTGCTCGACGGACGCAACGTCCTGGACGCCGCCGCCTGGCGCGCGGCCGGCTGGACGTACCGGGCGCTGGGCCGTCCGAGCTAGGGCGACGGGTCCGGGCGGGAATCCCCCGCCCGGACCCGTCG
Organism: Kitasatospora sp. NPDC092286; assembly: GCF_044755565.1. Taxonomy (NCBI): domain Bacteria; kingdom Bacillati; phylum Actinomycetota; class Actinomycetes; order Kitasatosporales; family Streptomycetaceae; genus Kitasatospora; species Kitasatospora sp. NPDC092286. The sequence goes on from NZ_JBIVRD010000001.1 coordinate 76,051, forward strand.
TTGGCAGCGGCATGACGAGCTACGGCGACGAAGCGACGGTCCGCGACATCCTCACCGCCAAGGGCGACACCTGGGCGGTGGTGGGCCTCTCCAGCAACACCGCCCGCGCGGCGTACGGCGTCGCCCAGGTGCTCCAGCGCTACGGCAAGCGCATCGTGCCCGTCCACCCCAAGGCCGAGACGGTCCTCGGCGAGCCCGGCTACCCCTCGCTCGCCGAGATCCCGTTCCCGGTGGACGTGGTGGACGTGTTCGTGAACTCCGCCCTGGCCGGCGAGGTCGCCGACCAGGCGGCCGCCGTCGGGGCCGGGGCCGTCTGGTTCCAGCTCGGCGTGGTCGACGAGGCCGCCTACGAGCGGACGACGGCGGCGGGCCTGGCGATGGTCATGGACAAGTGCCCGGCCATCGAGATCCCGCGGCTGGGCTGAGCCCCCCTCCCACGGAACGCGCCTACCGCACCGGCACCGCCACGTCGCAGACCGGCTCGGCCGGCGGTGCGGTGGCGACATGGCCGAAGTAGACCTCGCGGGCCGGGCCCGCGGCCTCCAGGCCCCGCTCCGCCACGGCCTGGTAGACCGCGTCGTAGGCGCCGAGGATCTGCGGGTACTCGATCTGGGCCCGGGTGAGCCGGGCGTACAGCTCGCGGTGGGCCGGCTCGACCCGGACGGCGGCGGACCGCCCGGCGAGCGCGGCGAGCGAGGGGTCGATCGGGACGCAGACCTCCACCGGGCCGTCACTGTCCTCGCTCACCTCGCCGTGGAGGACCACGAAGGGCGCGGCGTGGACGCCCCCGTGCGCGTCGGCGACGGCCTGCAGCCGGCCCGACGCGGCCGGGATCCACTCGGGCAACTCACCCACCCTGATGTGCCGTTGCTCGCTCAGTACGGTCTGCTCGGGTACCTCGCGCTGTTCGATCCGGTGCATGCCCCGGCTCCCCTCTCCTCCTGACAGACGGATGCGGAGGTACACCGCCAGCTCCCGCTGCACGGCGATCCGGCGCTCTACGGACGCCCAGTAGTCGGCCAGCCGGTCGGCACCGGCCGGGCCGTCCCCGGCCGCCAGCACTCCGGCGACCTCGGCCAGCGGCATGTCGAGCCGTCGCAGCAGCACGATCAGCCGGGCCCGGGCGACCTGGTCGTTCCGGTAGAACCGGTAGCCGGTCCCGGCGTCGACCCGGGCGGGCGGCAGCAGTCCGAGGCGGTCGTAGAGTCGCAGGGCCTTGAGCGAGAGCCGTGACCGGCGGGCGAACTCGCCGATGCCGAGCAGGGGTTCCGAGGTGTCCTCCACGCCGGTCACGCTCCCGTCTGCCCCAGGGGCAGGGTCAAGCCGCTGGGAAAAAGGGCCTAGCCGTCCAGCTGGGCGATGGTGGCGATGGACGGCCGCCGGGTCTCCCGCAGCCCGGCCGCGACGGCCTCGGCGTCGCGGAGCACGCGCACGGCGTTGTGCCAGGTGAGCTTGGCGAGATCGCCCTCCGACCACTTGCGGCGCAGGAGTTCGGCGATCAGGTTGGGGTAGCCGGCCACGTCGTCCAGGCCCTCGGGGAGGAAGGCGGTGCCGTCGAAGTCCCCGCCGATGCCGATGTGGTCGATGCCCGCGACCTCGCGCATGTGGTCGAGGTGGTCGGCGACGGTCGCCGGGGTGGCGACCGGGCGCGGGCTGGTCTCCTCGAAGGCGCGCTGGCAGGCCATCCCGGCCGGGGTGGTGTCCAGGTGGTCGAAGCCGTGGGCGCGCATGTTCTCGTCGGCGGCGACGGTCCACGCTATGGCGGCGGGCAGGATGAACTTGGGGACGAACGTGGCCATCGCCACGCCGCCGTTGGCGGGCAGCTGGGCGAGCACGTCGTCGGGGATGTTGCGCGGGTGGTCGCAGACGGCGCGCGCGGAGGAGTGCGAGAAGATCACCGGCGCCTCGGTGACCCGCAGCGCGTCCCGCATGGTGTCGGCGGAGACGTGCGAGAGGTCGACCAGCATGCCGAGCCGGTTCATCTCCCGGACGACCTCCTCGCCGAACCGGGTCAGGCCGCCGGCCACCGGCTTGTCGGTGGCGGAGTCGGCCCACGGCAGGTTGTCGTTGTGGGTGAGCGTCATGTACCGGACGCCGAGCGCGTGCAGGGCCCGCAGGGTGGCGAGCGAGCAGTCGATGGAGTGGCCGCCCTCGGCGCCCATCAGGGAGGCGATCCGGCCCTCGGCGCGGGCGGCCTCCATGTCGTCGGCGGTGAGGGCGAGCCGGAGCCGGTCGGGGTAGCGCCCGACCAGGGCCCGGACGAAGTCCATCTGCTCCAGGGTGGCACTCACCGCGTGGTCGCCGGCCAGGCCGGCGCTCACGTACACGGACCAGAACTGCGCGCCGACCCCGCCCGCGGCGAGGCGGGCGAGGTCGGTGTGCAGCCGGGCGCTCTGGTCGGCGGCCAGGTCGAGCGCGTCGAGGTCGTAGCCGGCCTGCTCGCGCATCGCCCAGGGGAGGTCGTTGTGGCCGTCCACCACGGGGGTGGTGCGGAGGACGGACCGGGCCCGGTCCAGCAGGACGGCGGAGTCCAACAGCTCAGATGTCATACGAGCTGTTCTATCCGATTTGACTACTTTCCAAAGCCGAAGGACGAGGACCCGGCCACCTTGGCCCGAAGCTTCTTGCCCTTCTCGGTGGCCTGGCTGTTCAGTTCGGTCTGGAAGTCGGTCATCCGCTCGGCCAGCTCCGGGTCGAACGCGGCCAGCATCCGCACCGCCAGCAGCCCCGCGTTGCGCGCACCCGCCACCGAGACGGTGGCCACCGGCACACCGGCCGGCATCTGGACGATCGACAGCAGGCTGTCCATCCCGTCCAGGTAGCGCAGCGGCACCGGGACGCCGATCACCGGCAGCGGGGTCACGGAGGCGAGCATGCCCGGCAGATGGGCCGCGCCGCCGGCGCCCGCGATGATCGCCTTCAGCCCGCGCTTGTGGGCGTTCTCCCCGTACGCGATCATCTCGTGCGGCATCCGGTGCGCGGAGACGACGTCCACCTCGTACGGGATCTCGAACTCGTCCAGGGCCTTGGCCGCGGCCTCCATGACGGGCCAGTCGGAGTCCGAGCCCATGACGATGCCGACAACAGGGTTGGTCATTCGGTGATCGTTCCTCGCAGGTAGGCGGCCGCGTGGCGGGCGCGCTCGCGGACGTCGTCGAGGTCGTCCCCGAAGACGTTGACGTGGCCGACCTTGCGGCCGGGCTTCACGTCCTTCCCGTACATGTGGATCCGCAGACCGGGGTCGCGGGCCATGCAGTGCAGGAAGGCGTGGTACATGTCCGGGTAGTCGCCGCCGAGGACGTTGACCATGACGGTCCACCGGGCGCGCGGGCGCGGGTCGCCGAGCGGCAGGTCGAGCACGGCCCGCAGGTGGTTCTCGAACTGCGAGGTGACCGCGCCGTCCTGGGTCCAGTGGCCGGAGTTGTGCGGCCGCATGGCCAGCTCGTTGACCAGGATGCGGCCGTCCCCGGTCTGGAACAGCTCGACCGCGAGGTGGCCGGTGATGTCCAGCTCGCCCGCGATCCGCAGGGCCAGCTGCTGCGCCTCGTCGGAGAGCGCCGGGTCGAGGTCCGGCGCCGGGGCGGTGACCTCGGCGCAGACGCCGTTCTCCTGGACGCTCTCCACCACCGGGTAGGCGACGGCCTGGCCGCTGGGCGAGCGGACCACGTTGGCGGCCAGCTCGCGGACGAAGTCCACCTTCTCCTCGGCCAGCACCGGGACGCCCGCCAGGAACGGCGCCTGCGCCTGCCGCTCGTCGTCGACGACCCAGACGCCCTTGCCGTCGTAGCCGCCGCGCACGGTCTTCAGGACGACGGGGTAGCCCGTGCCCTCGTTCGCGAACGCGGTCACATCGGCCGGGTCGGCGACCAGGCGGTGGCGCGGGCAGGGCACGCCGATGGAATCGAGCGTGGCCCGCATCACGCCCTTGTCCTGGGCGTTGACCAGCGCGTGCGGGCCGGGCCGGACGGCCACGCCGTCGGCCTGCAGGGCGCGCAGGTGCTCGGTCGGCACGTGCTCGTGGTCGAAGGTGACCACGTCACAGCCGGCCGCGAAGCGGCGCAGGGTGTCGAGGTCGCGGTAGTCGCCGAGGACGACCTCGGAGACCACCTGCGCGGCGGAGTCCTGGGGCGTGTCGGCGAGGAGTTTGAACCTGACCCCGAGCGGGATGCCCGCCTGGTGTGCCATGCGGGCCAGCTGCCCACCGCCGATCATGCCCACCACTGGAAAATTCGCATTGCCCGGGGAAGTCACCCCGCCAGGATATCCGGGCCGGTGGGAGCCTGTGGAACCGCTGTCCCGGGCGGACCGCCGCCCCGGGAGCCCGGACGATACCCGGGCCCTGGGGGCTGAGCCGATCGGTGGAAGCGGGTAGCCTGGAGCGCTAGGTCCTGGTACGCGTGGTCTGATCATGTGCGTGCACGCAGGGCTCAGGGGCAGCCGCGCAGCCGCGCCGGACCCCCTTCGTCCGCAGGCACATGGAGGCAGCCCGGTATGGCGACGACCGCAGCGTCGAACCCCTCGCTGGCGCAGAGACTGCGCGGCCTGTCGGGCGAAGTGGTGAAGTTCGGCATCGTCGGCCTGAGCGGAGTGGTGGTCAACTTCGCCGTCTTCTGGGTCTGCATCAACGGCCTGCACCTGGCCTCGCTGCGGTCCAACATCGCGGCCACGCTGATCGCCATCGCCACCAACTACCTCGGCTACCGCTACTGGCTGTACCGCGACCGCGACGCCGCCTCCCGCAAGCGGGAGATCACGCTGTTCCTGCTCTACAGCGGCATCGGGATGCTGATCGAGACCGGTGTGCTCGGGTTCTCGGTGTACGTGCTCGGCCTGGACTCGCACTTCGAGCAGCTGGCCGCCAAGGTGGCCGGGCTCGCGGTCGCCACCGTGTTCCGCTTCGTCTCCTACCGGACCTGGGTCTTCAAGGCGCTCCCCGAGCCGGCCGCCGAGGCCCCGGCGGACCAGGTCCAGAGCGCGGGCACGAGCAAGGGCAAGGGCCGGGCCACCGAGGTCGTCGCGCAGGCCGAACTGATGCTGGCCGCCGAGCAGATCCGGTACGCCAAGGCCGAGTAGCCGAGCAGGCCCGGCACCCACCTCGTCTCGTTCGGCCGCCGCGTTCAGTCCTCGCGCTGGCTGCGGCCGAGGAAGATCGCGAACACCGGCGGCCGCAGCGAGAGCAGTTCCAGCCGCCCGCCGTCCGCCTCCGCGAGGTCCCGGGCGACGGCCAGCCCGATCCCGGTCGAGTTGCGGCCGCTGACCGCCCGCTCGAAGACCCGGTTGCCCAGCTCCGGCGGCACCCCGGCGCCCTGGTCCTGGACCTCGACCACCACCGACGTCCCGGAGGTCCGCACCCGCAGGGTGATCGTCCCGGCGCCGTGCATCAGCGAGTTCTCGATCAGCGTGGCCAGCACCTGGGCGACCGTCCCCGGGGTGCCCACGGCGGTGACCCCGCGCAGCCCCTCCACCTGGAGCACCCGGCCGGTGCCGCGCAGCGACGGCCCCCACTCCTCCACCTGCTGCTTGACCACCTCGTCCAGGTCGAAGGCGACGGCGGTGGGGCTGCGCGGGTCGCGCTGGGTGGTGAGCAGCCGCTGGACGACGTCGGTGAGCCGCTCGACCTGCTGGAGGGCGATGGTGGCCTCCTCCTTGACGGTCTCCGGATCCTCGGCGAGCGCGGTGATCTCCTCCAGCCGCATGGAGAGCGCGGTGAGCGGGGTGCGCAGCTGGTGGGAGGCGTCGGCGGCGAGCCGGCGCTCGGCGGTGAGCATGCGGGCGATCCGCTCGGCGCTGACGTCCAGCACCTCGGCGACCCGGTCGAGTTCGGGCACCCCGTAGCGGCGGTCGCGCGGCCGGGGGTCGCCGGAGCCGAGGCGTTCGGCGGTCTCGGCGAGGTCGGTGAGCGGGCGGGCGAGCCGCTTGGCCTGCCAGACGGCGAGGGCCACGGCGGCCTGGACGGCGAGCAGGGCGACCACGCCGAGCAGCAGCAGCATGTTGGCGATCTCGTGGTCGACGGCCTCGCGGGACTGCTCGACGATGACGGTCTCGCCGCTGTTGCCCTTCTCGACGGCCTTCAGCAGGTGGGTCCCGGCCGGCCGCACACCGCTGGAGACGGGGGGCTGGCCGGGGATGTCCACCTCGACGTAACTGCCGTCGGTGACCTGGTTGGCGAACTTGTCGCCGGTGACCGGCTCGCCCGCGGCGAGCCGGTTCTCCACCAGGGCGAGCACCCGGACGGCGGCCGCGTCCACCCGGTCCTGGGCCGAGTTGACGATGGTGCGCTTCTCGACCAGGGCGAGCGGAACGCAGAACACCACGACCACCACCAGGACCACGCCCAGCAGCGAGTTGATCATCCGGCGTTTCACGCTGCCGCTCCCGTGGTGTTCCGCTCCGTCGGCCGCCGCCCCGGCCGCTGTGCCCGTACGGGGCTAATTCTTCTCGAACCGGAAGCCCACGCCGCGCACGGTGGCGATGTAGCGGGGGTTCGCCGCGTCGTCGCCGAGCTTCTTGCGCAGCCAGGAGATGTGCATGTCCAGGGTCTTGGTGGAGGTCCACCAGGTGGTGTCCCAGACCTGCCGCATGATCTCCTCGCGGGTGACCACCCGGCCGGCGTCCCGGACCAGCACCCGCAGGAGCTCGAACTCCTTGGCGGAGAGGGTGAGCTCCTCCTCGCCGAGCCAGGCGCGGTGCGACTCGATGTCGATCTTCACCCCGTGCGCGCCGGTGGTGAGCTGGTCGACGTTGCCGCGCCGGAGCAGGGCCCGGACGCGGGCGAGCAGTTCGGCCAGGCGGAAGGGCTTGGTGACGTAGTCGTCGGCGCCGGCGTCCAGGCCGACCACGGTGTCCACCTCGTCGGCGCGGGCGGTGAGCACCAGGACGGGGCAGCTCTTGCCGTCGGCGCGCAGGCGGCGGCAGACCTCCAGGCCGTCCATCTCGGGCAGGCCGAGGTCGAGGACGACGAGGTCGACCTCCTCGGTGAGTCCGGCGGCCAGTGCGGTCGGACCGTCCTCGCGGACGAGCACCTCATAGCCCTCACGTCGCAGGGCCCGGGCGAGCGGTTCGGAGATCGCCGGATCGTCCTCGGCGAGCAGCACACAGGTCATAAGGGTGATGGTAGTCCGCCGGGGTATCCGCGACGGCGCTGTGAAGTAGTTCACAGACAGTGATCATCAAACGGAAGGAGATCATCCGACACGCCCGCCCGCAGAACCGCTTCTTCGTCGAAGAATCCACCCTCCAGGCTTGAATCCAAAGGAATCTGTGCGGTCAAACCATGGATAGCTCAAGGGAATCTGTCGCAAGCTTTACCATCGCCATACCTTATTCATGGCTTTTGTCATCTGATGGCGCCAAATATCGCCACGTACAGTGGTTAGGTCCCCGTCCAGCCTCCCACCCATTGGCGGACGGGCCGCACAAGAGCAAGGAACCACGACCCATGGCGTCATCGACTCTGGAGGCCGGCGTACAGCGGCCGTCCTCCCCCGGCGGCAAGACCTTCCTGGGACACCCCCGCGGCCTCGCCACCCTCTTCATGACCGAGATGTGGGAGCGCTTCAGCTTCTACGGCATGCGTGCCCTGCTGGTGCTCTACCTGGTCGCCGAGCACGGCGACGGCGGGCTCGGCTACGAGGCGGCCGTCGGCGCCGCGATCTACAGCGTCTACAACGCCATGGTCTACCTGCTCGCCCTGCCGGGCGGCTGGATCGCCGACCGCTTCTGGGGCGCCCGCAAGACGGTGGCCGTCGGCGGGTCGATCATCATGGTCGGCCACTTCCTGCTCGCGGTGCCCGTCACCGCCTCGTTCTTCGCCGGCCTCGGCCTGATCGCCGTCGGCTCCGGCCTGCTCAAGGCCAACATCTCCACCATGGTCGGCCACCTCTACGACGGGCCGACCGACCCCCGTCGCGACGGCGGCTTCACGATCTTCTACATGGGCATCAACGCCGGTGCCTTCTTCGCGCCGCTGGTGATCGGCACCGTCGGCCAGAAGGTCGACTGGCACCTCGGCTTCGCCCTGGCCGGCGCCGGCATGGCCCTCGGACTGATCCAGTACCTGCTCGGCAGCCGGCACCTGAGCCCGCGCAGCAGCACGGTGGCCTCGCCGATCTCCGCCGCCGAGAAGTCCTCCGTGCTCCGCAAGGGCATGTTCTGGCTGGCCCTGACCGGCGTCTTCTTCGGCGTCGTCGCGCTGACCGGCAACTTCAGCGTCGGCTGGGTGATCTGGCCGCTGTCCGTCGCCGGCATCGGGATCCCGGCCTTCTACTTCGCCCGGATCAAGCGGGACAAGGACCTGACCCCGGACGAGCAGTCCAAGATGAGCGGCTACATCTGGTTCTTCGTGGCCGCCGCCGTGTTCTGGATGATCTACGACCAGTCCGGCTCGACGCTCAACATCTTCGCCAGGGAGTCGACCTCCTCGACGCTGTTCGGCACCGGCTTCCCGTCGAGCTGGTTCCAGTCGTTCAACCCGCTCTACATCATGGCGCTGGCCCCGGTCTTCGCCTGGCTCTGGGTCTGGCTGGCCCGGCGCGGCAAGAACCCCAGCACCACCATGAAGTTCGCCATCGGCCTGCTGCTGATCGGCACCTCCTTCCTGGTGATGATGCTGGCGATGGCGGCCGCCTCCGGCGGTGCCAAGGTCACCCCGCTCTGGCTGGCCTCGGTCTACCTGATCCAGACCGTCGGCGAGCTGACCCTCTCCCCGGTCGGCCTCTCCGTCACCACCAAGCTGGCGCCGCCCAAGTACGGCAGCCAGATGATGGGCATCTGGTTCCTGGGCGTCACCGCCGGTGACTGCGTGGCCGCGATCATGCAGCTGATGGTCGGCAAGGGGACGGGATCCACCTGGTACTTCGCCAGCCAGGGCCTGCTGGCGGTGCTCGCCGGTGTGGCGCTGGCGATGTACCGCAAGAAGGTCGTCCGGCTGATGGGCGACATCCACTGACGGCCCCGGCCGGCCACTGACAGCCCGCTCGGGCCCCACGAACACCCGCCCCCGGGGCCGGTGCGCGGTCCCCGGACCCGCGCACCGGCCCCGTCCGAATACCGGGGACAGGCCGCGCCCGGGCGTGCCATGGTGTCAGGCATGCCGACCGACACCCTCCCCCGCCAACTCGCCCGCACCAGGCGCTTCTCCCTCGGCGCACCCACCCACCCCACGGTCTCCGCCGACGGCCGGACGGTCCTCTTCCTGCGCAGCCGGGCCGGCGACGACCCGCTCACCCGGCTCTGGGCGCTGGACACCGACAGCGGCGGGGAGCGGCTGATCGCCGACCCGGCCGCACTCGGCGACGCCGGGCAGGACGTGCCGGAGGCCGAGCTGATCCGCCGCGAACGGGCCCGGGTCTCGTCGAGCGGCATCACCGACTACGCCACCGACGCCACCGCCCGGCTCGCCGCCTTCGCCCTCGGCGGCGCGCTCTGGCTCGCCGACACCGCCGACGGCACGGTGCGGCGGATACCCACCGCCACCGAGGTGTACGACCCGCGCCCCGACCCGGCCGGGCGGCTGGTCGCCTACGTCGGTGGCGGCGCCCTGCGGGTGGTCGGCGCCGACGGCACCGGCGACCGCGCGCTCGCCGAACCGGAGGGCCCCGAGGTCACCTACGGCGTCGCCGACCATGTCGCCGCCGAGTCGATGTACCGCACCCGGGCACACTGGTGGTCGCCGGACGGCACCCGGCTGCTGGTCGCCCGGGTCGACAACAGCCCGGTGTGCCGCCTCCACCTGGCCGACCCCGCCCACCCGGCGCGCCCGCCGCGCGTCCTGCGCTACCCGCTGGCCGGCACCGCCAACGCCGATGTCGGCCTCTGGCTGCTCGGCCTGGACGACACCCGCACCGAGGTCCGCTGGGACCGGACGGCCTTCGAGTACCTGACCGCCGCGGGCTGGGACGGCCACGGCCCGTACGCCGCCGTGCAGAGCCGCGACCAGCGCACCGTCCGCACCCTGGCCGTCGACCCGGCCGACGGCGCCACCCGGACGCTCGCCGAGCGCCACGACGAGCGCTGGGTCGAGCTCGTCCCCGGGCTGCCGGTCCGGACCGGCTCCGGTGCCCTGGTCGACTCCGCCGACCTCGGCGACACCCGTCATCTGACCCTCGACGGCGAGCCCGTCACCCCGCCCGGCCTCCAGCTGCGCACGGTGCTCGGCACCGAGGGCGAGCAGGTGCTCTTCACCGCCTCCGCCGAACCCACCGAAACCCACCTCTGGACGTACGACCCCGCCACGGGCGCCCGGCAGCTGAGCAGCGCGCCCGGCGCACACACCGGCACCCGGCGGGCCGGCACGCTCGTACACACCGCCCGCACGCCCGACACCCCGGGCCCTCGCAGCACCGTCCACCGCGCCGGGCGCCCCACCGCCGAGCTGCGCTCGCACGCCCAGCCGCCCGTCCTCACCCCCCGGCCCGAGCTGCTCCGCCTCGGCCCCCGCGAACTGCGCGCCACGCTCTTCCTGCCGACCGGCCACCGGCCGCAGGACGGCCCGCTGCCGGTCCTGCTCGACCCGTACGGCGGGCCCGCCGGGCAGAAGGCCGTCCGGGCCGGCGGCTGGTCCGACCTGATCTCCCAGTGGTTCGCCGAGCAGGGCTTCGCGGTGCTGGTCGCGGACGGGCGCGGCACCCCGGGCCGGGGCCCGCGCTGGGACAAGACCGTCTTCGCCGACATCGCAGGACCCGCCCTGGACGATCAGGTGGAGGCGGTGCACGAGGCCGCCCGCAGCCGCCCCGGCCTGCTCGACCTGGACCGGGTCGCGATCCGGGGCTGGTCCTTCGGCGGCTTCCTGGCCGCGCTCGCCGTGCTGCGCCGCCCGGACGTCTTCCACGCCGCCGTCGCCGGCGCCGCCCCCACCGACCAGCGGCTGTACGACACCCACTGGAAGGAGCGCTTCCTCGGCCACCCCGACGAGCACCCCGAGCGCTACGAAGCCTCCTCGCTGATCGGCGACGCGCCGCGCCTGGAGCGCCCGCTGCTGCTGGTGCACGGCCTCGCCGACGACAACGTGCTGCCCGTCCACACGCTGCGGCTCTCCTCCGCCCTGCTCGCGGCCGGCCGCCCGCACGAGCTGCTCCCGCTGAGCGGGACGACCCATCTGCCGACCGACGAGACGGTGGCGGAGAACCTGCTGCTGCACCAGCTGGACTTCCTCCGGCGCAGCCTCCGGCGCTGAGCCCGGTCCGCCCGGCCCGGACCTCCCCCGGCTCAGACCTCCCGGACCCCGGCGCGCCAGACGGCGGCGGTCAGCGGGACACCCGGGCGGTAGGCGAGGTGGACGTGCGAGGGCGCGTCCAGCAGCTGGAGGTCCGCCCGGGCGCCCACGGTGACCGTGCCGACATCGGTGCGGCGCAGCGCGTGGGCGCCCCCGGCGGTGGCCGCGTACACGGCCTCGTCGGGGGTCATGCCCATCTCGCGGACGGCGACCGCGACGCAGAACGCCATCGAGCTGGTGAAGCTGGAGCCCGGGTTGCAGTCGGTGGAGAGCGCGACGACGGCGCCCGCGTCGAGCAGACGGCGCGCGTCCGGGTAGGCGGCGCGGGTGGAGAACTCCGCGCCGGGCAGCAGGGTGGCCACCGTCGCCGAGCCGGCCAGCGCGGCCACGTCCTCGTCGGTGAGGTGGGTGCAGTGGTCGGCGGAGGCCGCGCCCAGCTCCACGGCGAGCCGCACGCCAGGGCCGTAGGAGAGCTGGTTGGCGTGCACCCGGGGGGTGAGGCCGCGCTGGATGCCGGCGGTCAGGACCGCCCTGGCCTGGTCGCCGTCGAAGGCGCCGTTCTCGCAGAACACGTCCACCCAGCGGGCGTACGGCGCGCAGGCGTCCAGCATGTCGCCGGTGACCAGGTCGACGTACCCGGCCGGGTCGTCGGCGTACTCGGGGGCCACCACATGGGCGCCGAGGTAGGTGGTCTCGGCGGTGTAGGAGGCGGCGATCCGCAGTGCCCTGGCCTCGTCCACGACGGTCAGGCCGTAGCCGGACTTGCACTCGATGGTGGTGGTGCCCTGGCGCAGCGCCTCGCGGACGAACCGGGCCAGGTTGGCGTCCAGTTCGGCGTCGGTCGCGGCGCGGGTGGCGGCCACCGTGGTGCGGATGCCGCCCGCGCTGTAGGCCTGGCCGGACATCCGGGCGTTGAACTCGGCGGTGCGGTCGCCCGCGAACACCAGGTGGGCGTGCGAGTCGACGAAGCCGGGCAGCAGGGCCCGCCCGGCCGCGTCGTACCGCTCGTCGGCGGCGGGCGCCCCGGCGGCGGGCCCGACCCAGGCGATCGTCCCGCCGTCCACCACCACGGCCGCGTCGGTGAGCAGGCCGAGCGGCCCGGTCCCGTAGCCGGGATCGTTGGTGACCAGGCTGCCGATGCCGGTGATCAGGGTGCTCGGGATGCCCGGGGTGATCGAAGCGGCCGGGGTGCTCGAAGCGGGAGGGGTGCTCGGGGTGCTCAAGGCGGAACCTCTCGGAGGGGGTCACGGTCCCGGGGGCGGGCCCCCGCCCGCCCCCGGGAGGTTCAGGGGGTCAGCAGCTCAGCGCGGCGATCGAGGTGCGCAGAGCACCCGGGACGTCCGGCACCAGCTGGTGCACACCGTCCCTGACCACGTGTCGGCCGCCGACCACCAGGTGCCGCACATCGGCGGCCGAGGCGGCGAAGACCGCGATCTCGGCGCCGAGCCGGGGCGGCGGCCCTGCGGTGCGCACCGAGTCCAGCCCGATCACGGTGAAGTCGGCGAGCGCGCCGGCCTCGATCCGCCCGGCCTCCGGCCAGCCGAGCGAGGCGTGCCCGTCCTCGGTACCGGCCCGCAGCAGCGCGTTGGCCGTCCAGTGGCCCCGGGTGCGGGTGCGCAGCCGCTCGTTCAGCTCCAGCGCGCGGGCCTCCTCGAACGGGTCGACCACCGCGTGGCTGTCGCTGCCGAGGGTGACCGGGCAGCCGGCCGCGGCCAGTTGGCGGGCCGGCCCGACACCGTCCGCGAGGTCCCGCTCGGTGGTGGGGCACATGCAGATGGTGGTGGAGGAGTCGGTGAGGAGCTTGATGTCCTCGTCGGTCAGATGGGTGGCGTGCACGGCCGAGGTGCGCGGGCCGAGCACCCCGTGGTCCGCGAGCAGCCGGGTCGGGGTGACGCCGTGCGCGGTGAGACAGGCGTCGTTCTCCGCGGTCTGCTCGGAGAGGTGGACGTGCAGCGGGGCCCGCCGCATCGACGCCCAGCGCGCGACCGTGCCCAACTGCTCGGCGGGCACCGCCCGGACGGAGTGGATGGCGGCGCCGATCCGGGCGTGCTCGCGCGGCTTGAGGGCGTCCGCCCGCTCGGCCCAGGCGTCGGCGTCACCGTCGCTGAACCGGCGCTGGGGCTTGGTCGGTTCGGCGCCGAAGCCCGACGACAGGTAGCAGGTGTCCAGCAGGGTGATCCGGATGCCGGCCCGGGCGGCGGCCTCGATCAGTGCCTCGCCCATCGCGTTGGGATCGTCGTAGCGGGCGCCGCCGGGCGCGTGGTGCAGGTAGTGGAACTCCCCCACCGCGGTGATCCCGGCCAGCGCCATCTCCGCGTAGGCGGCCGTGGCGAGCGCCAGGTAGTGGTCCGGGTCGAGCGCCCCGGCGAACCGGTACATGGTGTCCCGCCACGTCCAGAAGGTGCCGGAGCCGACCTGGACGTTGCCGCGCAGCGCCCGGTGGAAGGCGTGCGAGTGGGCGTTGGCCTGGCCCGGCAGCAGCAGCCCGTCGAGCCGGACGGCGCCGGGCGGGCAGGGCCCGCTCTCCGGCGTCACCCCGGTGATCCGGCCGCCGGGCCCGGTGGCGATCAGCACGTCGGGTTCGACCACCGGCCCGTTGACGTGCGGCAGCCAGGCGTACGGGGCCCAGTAGGTTACTGACACGCCAGGTCCTCCAGGACGTCGGCCAGGGCGGCGACCCCGGCCAGGCAGTCCGCCTCCTCGGCGTGTTCGGCCGGGGAGTGCGAGACACCGCTCGGGTTTCGTACGAACAGCATGGCGGTCGGAACGGCCGATGCCAGGATTCCGGCGTCGTGTCCCGCGCCGGTCGGCAGGACGGGGGCGGCGCCGCCGTCCCCGCCGATGACCCGCGCGAGCCGGTCGCGCAGCGGCCCGTCGAAGTCCACCACCGGCGTGTACGACTCGCGGGTCAGCTCGACCCGGACGCCGTCGCGGTCGCCCCGCTCGGCGGCGGCCCGCTCGATCTCCGCCACCAGAGCGGTGAGGGTCGGCTCGTCGGCGGCGCGGGAGTCCAGCCAGCCGCGCACCAGCGAGGCGATCGCGTTGGTGCCGTTGGGCTCGACGGCGACCTTGCCGAAGGTGGCCAGCGCGCCCGCCAGCCGGGCCTTCTTCCGGGCGGTGAGCACGGTGTTGGCGTAGGTCAGCATCGGGTCGCGGCGGTCCTCGATCCGGGTGGTGCCGGCGTGGTTGGCCTCGCCGTGGAAGTCGAAGCGCCAGCGGCCGTGCGGCCAGATCGCGCTGGCCACCCCGACCGGCCGGTCCTCGGCGAGGTGGCGACCCTGCTCGACGTGCAGCTCGACGAAGGCGCCGATCCTGGCCAGCCGGTCGCCGTCCGCGCCGATCGCGGCCGGGTCGTGGCCGGCCCGTTCCATCGCGTCGGGCAGCCGGACGCCGTCGGCGTCGCGCAGCTCGAACGCGGCCCCGGGCGACAGCACACCGGCGGTGAGCCGGGAGCCGATGCAGGCCACGCCGAACCGGGCGCCCTCCTCGTCGCCGAAGTTGACGATCGCCAGCGGCCGGGCCAACTCGGTGCCCCGGGCGCGGAGTTCGTCGAGTGCGGCGAAGGAGGAGACCACCCCGAGCGGGCCGTCGTAGGCGCCGCCGTCGGGGACGGAGTCCAGGTGCGAGCCGGTGACGACCGCGCCCGGGCCCTGCGGATCACCCAGCCAGGCCCACTGGTTGCCGTTGCGGTCCAGCTCGTAGGTGAGGCCGCGGGCGCGGGCCTGCCCCTCGAACCAGTCCCGGCACTCGGCGTCGGCGGAGCTCCAGGCGAAGCGGCGGTAGCCGCCGGAGGCGGCGGAGCGGCCCACCGGGAGCAGCTCCGCCCACATCTCCTCGAAGCTCGGGGGCTTGACGGTCACAGCGCACCCGTCGGGCCGTGCTCGTGCATGGGGACGCGCACCCCGCGCTCGTCGGCGACCTCGGCGGCCCGGTCGTACCCGGCGTCCACGTGCCGGATCACGCCCATGCCCGGGTCGTTGGTGAGCACCCGGCGGATCTTCTCGCCGGCCAGCGGCGTGCCGTCGGCGACGGTGACCTGGCCGGCGTGGATCGAGCGGCCGATGCCGACGCCGCCGCCGTGGTGGATGGAGACCCAGGACGCGCCGGAGGCGACGTTGACCATGGCGTTGAGCAGCGGCCAGTCGGCGATCGCGTCGGAGCCGTCCAGCATCGCCTCGGTCTCCCGGTACGGGGAGGCGACCGAGCCGCAGTCCAGGTGGTCGCGGCCGATCACGATCGGCGCGGACAGTTCGCCGGACGCCACCATGTCGTTGAACCGCTCGCCGGCCTTGTCGCGCTCGCCGTAGCCGAGCCAGCAGATCCGCGCGGGCAGGCCCTGGAAGTGCACCTTCTCCTGGGCCATCCTGATCCAGCGGTGCAGCGACTCGTTCTCCGGGAAGAGGTCGAGGACGGCCTTGTCGGTCTTGTGGATGTCCTGCGGGTCGCCGGAGAGCGCCGCCCAGCGGAACGGGCCCCTGCCCTCGCAGAACAGCGGCCGGATGTACGCCGGGACGAAGCCGGGGAAGGCGAACGCCCGGTCGTAGCCGGCCAGCCGGGCCTCGCCGCGGATCGAGTTGCCGTAGTCGAACACCTCGGCGCCGCGGTCCAGGAAGCCGACCATCGCCTCCACGTGCCGGGCCATCGACTCGCGCGAGCGCTGGGTGAACTCGGCGGGCTTCTCTGCCGCGTAGGTCGCCATGTCGTCGAAGGCCACGCCCAGCGGCAGGTAGCTCAGCGGGTCGTGGGCGCTGGTCTGGTCGGTGACGATGTCGATCGGCGCGTCCATCGCGAGCAGCTGCGGGAACAGCTCGGCGGCGTTGCCCAGCACGCCGATGGAGAGCGGCTGCCGCTTGTCGCGGGCGGCGGTGGCCAGTTCCAGCGCGTGCGAGAGGTCCTTGGCCTCGACGTCCAGGTAGCGGTGCTCGATCCGGCGGGCGATCCGGGACGGGTCGCAGTCGACGCAGATCGCCACGCCGCCGTTCATGGTGACGGCCAGCGGCTGGGCGCCGCCCATGCCGCCGAGCCCGGCGGTGAGGGTGATGGTGCCCGCCAGGGTGCCCCCGTAGCGCTTGTTGGCGACGGCGGCGAAGGTCTCGTAGGTGCCCTGGAGGATGCCCTGGGTGCCGATGTAGATCCACGACCCGGCGGTCATCTGCCCGTACATGGTGAGCCCGAGGGACTCCAGCCGCCGGAACTCCTCCCAGTTCGCCCAGTCCCCGACCAGGTTGGAGTTGGCGATCAGCACCCGGGGCGCCCACTCGTGGGTCTGCATCACACCGACCGGGCGGCCGGACTGGACCAGCATGGTCTCGTCCCGCTTCAGCCCCTCCAGCGTGCGCACCATGGCGTCGAACGACCGCCAGTCCCGCGCCGCCTTGCCGGTGCCGCCGTACACCACCAGCTTCGACGGGTGCTCGGCCACCTCCGGGTCGAGGTTGTTCATCAGCATTCGCAGGGCGGCCTCCTGCTGCCACCCCTGCGCCGTCAGCGTCGTACCCCGCGCCGCGCGCACCTCACGCGGCCCGCCCGTCTGCTGCTGCACCATGCTCCCGGCCTCCCTGCGGATGAATTCATTCAGTTTCTACCTGGCTGAATATATCCAATCACTCAGCCTCTGGCCAGGGTTGAGACCGAGGGCATCGGGAGAATTCAGAGCACTCCAGAGCACTCCGCGCACCACCGTGATAGGGTATGCAGCATCGTCGCGCAGAGAGGGGAGACACGCCATGCCGCAGGTCGAGATCGACATCCAGACCGCCCGAGCCCTGGAGTTCGCCGCCCGGATGGCCGGCGTCACGCCCGGCCAGGTGGTCGCCCGACTGGTGGCCGACGCCAGCCTGGCCGCCCCGGCGGCGCGGCAGAACGCGCCGGTACCGCCCGGCGACAAGCGCGTGGCCGTCCACGCGACGTACGAGGGATTCCTCACCAAGGCCCTGTTCGACCCCGAAACCAGCCGCGTGGACATCACTTCAGGCCCACTGGACGGCACCTCGCACAAGACGCCCAGCTCGGCCGCCCGGGCAATCGTCCAGCACTACAACCCGGACGTCTCGGGTTCGAGGAACGGCTGGTCCTTCTTCACCCTCAGCGACGGCAGCAAGCGTCCACTGCAGAGCATCCGGCGCTGACGCAGCACAACCGCAGGCCACGCGCCGGAGGTGTCCCGCACGAGCACCCGTCGCGATGATGCTTGATCCGCAGGATCGCCCGGCGCGGCCCGGGGCGGAAAACAGCAGTGCCCCGGGCGGCATGCACGCAGAGGCGACCCGGGGCTTACCCGCTCGACGGCAGCACCGTCCTCCGGGACCTGAAGGGTCCCGCCGTCCATCGGGGGGCCTTGTGAACACCGGCGAACGGCCGACCTGGATGCTTCGAAGCCTTTCGGAGCCACGGCTGGAGCCCCATGCGCCGGCCACCGGTGCAGGGGAGGAGGCCGCCCGGCTGCACCGGTGGAACATCGAGGTCTCCGCAGCCTTCTACGGCGCTGCACTGCCTGGAGGTCACGCTCCGCAACGCCCTGCACGGCGCAAGTGCGAGCGCCGGATCCGCCACAGGCAGGTGACGGCCGACGACGTTGTCGCGGAGCTCTCGTTCGGGTTCTGGGTGAAGCTGCTCTCCGGACGGCATGCCCGGACGTTCTGGGTTCCCGCGCTCCACCGGGCCTTCCCGAGCGACATCGGGCGCCGTGACGACCTGCACCGGAGGTTCGTCACCATGATGCGGTTGCGCAACCGGATCAGCCACCACGAACCGATCCACCACCGCCACCTCGAAGCCGGCCACGCGACGCTCCACCATCTGCTCGCGTGCCTCGATGCCGAGCCGGCTGCCCAGGCCTTGCGGCTGGACAGGGTCCCGGCCGTCTTGAAGCAGCGCCAGGACACGTGCCCGGGCCTGCGTCCACCGCGGTTCTGACCGAAACGCGATCGCCCGCACGCCCGCCTCCGGGCAGGTCTCAGGCCGCCTCGTCGCCGTCCCAGTCGATGCCGATCTCGGCGAGCCAGCGGCGGTCGGCGGCGTCGGGGGTGGTGGCGGTGGCCGGCGGGCGGGGCGGCCGGGGGATCTCCTGGACGGGACCGAGGCCGTACCTCTCGGCGGCCTCGGCGGCGCGGGCGTCGGGTTCGATGACGCCGACGTGGACGGCGCTCTCGTCCCCCAGGTCGAGGACGGTCAGTTCGGGGTCGGGCAGCCGGCGCAGGGTGACGCGCCGTCCGCAGGTCGGGCAGGACCACTCGTCGGCGCCCGAGGCGAGCCGGCCGACGAACTTCATCTCGTGGATCACGCGCATCACAGGTTCCCCCTGCCGATCGGCCCTGGGTACGGGCCTGTTGACAGGATTCCCGCCGCGCCCCGGGGGCTACTCCAGAAAGAGCCCACGAGCCGTCGCCGACTGCTCGATGGCCTCCAACCGGGCCTCGGCACCGGGGAGTTCGTCGCACATGCGCTGGAGCAGCACCCGGCCGAGCATCATCGGCGCGCAGGCGGTGTCGAAGACCAGGCCGGTGCCGACGGCGGCCGGCAGCATCAGGTCGGAGAGCTTGGCGACCGGCGCGAAGGCGCTGTCGGCGACGGTCAGGACGGTCAGCCCGCACTCCCGGGCCACCGCCAGAGCGTCCATCAGCTCGCGCGGGTAGCGCGGCAGGGCGAAGCAGAGCAGCGCGCTCGCCCCGCCGGCGGCGGCCTGTTCGATGCGGTCGGCGAGCATGCTGCCGCCCTCGTCGAGCAGCCGGACGTCCGGGTGCACCTTGGCCGCGAAGTAGGCGAAGCCGCGCGCCTGGGCGGAGGCGGCCCGCAGGCCGAGCACCGGCAGCGGCCGGGAGGCGGCGAGCAGCCGGGCGGCCCGGGTGACCGGCTCGGGGTCGGCGAGGAGTTCGGCGAGGTGGCGCAGGTGCTCGATCTCGGCCAGGACGGCCTGCTGGTGCTCGTTGCGCACCGCGTCGTCCGGGCTCTCCGGCGCGGCCGGCTCGCCGGCACCGAGTTCACGCAGCTGCTTGCGCAGCGCCGGGTAGCCGTCGTAGCCGAGCGCCACCGCGAAGCGGGTGACGGACGGCTGGCTGACGCCGGCCAGTTCGGCGACCTCGACGCTGGAGAGGAACGGCGCCTCGGTGGCGTGCCGGACCAGCGAGTGGGCGATCCGCCGCTGGGTGGGGGTCAGCCGGTGACCCTCGAACAGCTGGAGCAGCCGCGCGGAGGGGCCGACCGTGCCGGTGTCGTCGGTGGCGGTCATCAGCGGTACCTCCGGATGCGAGCTGTTCGGACGACGACTGTGCAGCAGTGCGCCGCCACTGGCAAAGACGTCTCGTACGCCGGGACGGCCGGTGAGACGCCCCGGCGGGCGGACGAACCCTCGGGGTAACCCTGATTTCTCCCTGAACCCGCCCGGATTACCTGGCGAACCGGTGGACCGGCCCGGCCGCCCGGGCGCACGCTGGTGGCCATGGACACTCGCCAGGACGAACTGAGGCGCGACCTCGACGCCACCCTGCAGGCGCGCAAGGAACTCGGCAAGGAGTACGAAGCGGAGCTGGTCGACTCGTTCCTGTCCCGGCTGGAGTCCCGGCTGGACGCCCGCCTCGACACCCGGCTGGAGCGCCGGCTGGCCGAGCGGCTCGACGAGTCCGGGATCGCGGAGCGCCCGCGCCGCCGCCCGTCCGGCCGCTCGAACTCGAAGCTGCCGCTGGCCTCCCTGGTGCTGGGCATCCCGCTCACCGCCATCGCGACCGGCGGCCCGGGGAACGGCGTCATGGGCCTGATCGTCTGCTGGGCGGGCATCGTCGGCGTCAACGTGGCCGCCGCCATGGGCGACCGCCGCGAGGAGGCCAGGGCCAAGCGGTCGCGGGACGACTGGGACTGAGGCGGGGCCACCGGCCCCGCCTCCGCTCCCGTCCGCCCCGCGACCGCCACGGCTCAGGCCAGCGGCCCGGTGACCTGCTCGACCGCCCGCACCAGCCCGCCGGAGGCGACCAGCGCGGCGGCGGCCTCCAGGTCCGGCGAGAGGAAGCGGTCGCGGCCCGCGCCGCCGACCCCGGCCGCCCGGGCGGCGGCCAGCGCGGCGGCGGTGGCCGGGGCCACCGTGCCACTGGCGTCGGCCTGCTGACGGATCTCCAGCGCGCGGGCGGCGGCGGTGAGTTCGACGGCGAGGATCCGGCCGAGGTTCTCCACCGACTGGCGCAGCTTGCGGGCGGCGGACCAGCCCATCGAGACGTGGTCCTCCTGCATCGCGGAGGACGGGATCGAGTCGACCGAGGCCGGCACCGCGAGCCGCTTGTTCTCGCTGACCAGCGCCGCCTGGGTGTACTGGGCGATCATCAGGCCGGAGTCCACGCCCGGGTCGTCGGCCAGGAAGGCCGGCAGCCCGTGCGAGCGGGCCTTGTCCAGCAGCCGGTCGGTGCGGCGCTCGGAGATCGAGCCCAGGTCGGCGGCGGCGATGGCGAGGAAGTCCAGCACGTACGCCACCGGGGCGCCGTGGAAATTGCCGTTGGACTCCACCCGGCCGTCCGGCAGCACCACCGGGTTGTCCACCGAGGCGGCCAGCTCGCGGGAGGCGACCAGCCGGGCGTGGGTGAGCGTGTCGCGGCCCGCGCCGGCCACCTGCGGGGCGCAGCGGATCGAGTAGGCGTCCTGGACGCGCGGCGCGTCGTCCTGGTGGTGGCCGGTGAGGCCGGAGTCCTTGAGGACGGCCAGCATGTTGGCGGCGCTCAGCGCCTGGCCGGGGTGCGGGCGGATCGGGGCGTGCAGCTCGGGGGCGAGCACCTTCTCGGTGCCGAGCAGCGCCTCCAGGGTCATCGCGGCGGTGATGTCGGCGGTGGTGAACAGGCGCGACAGGTCGGCGATGGCCATCACCAGCATGCCGAGCATGCCGTCGGTGCCGTTGATGAGGGCCAGGCCCTCCTTCTCCAGCAGCTCGACCGGCTCGATGCCGGCCGCGGCGAGCAGTTCGGCGGCGGGGCGCTCCACGCCGTCCGGGCCGGTGGCCACGCCCTCGCCCATCAGGACGAGCGCGCAGTGCGACAGCGGCGCGAGGTCGCCGGAGCAGCCGAGCGAGCCGAACTCGCGGACCACCGGCGTGATGCCGGCGTTGAGGATCGCGGCCATGGTCCGCGCGACCAGCGGGCGGACCCCGGTCCGGCCCGAGGCCAGCGTCTTCATCCGCAGGAAGACCAGTGCCCGGACCACCTCGCGCTCCACCGCGGGCCCCATCCCGGCGGCGTGCGAGCGCACCAGCGACCGCTGCAACTGGGCCCGCAGCTCGGGGCTGATGTGCCGCACGGCGAGCGCACCGAACCCGGTGGAGACGCCGTAGACGGGGCGCGGCTCGGCCGCGAGGGCGTCGATCCGGGCGCGGGCGGCCGCCATCTCGGCGATCGCGTCGGGACCGATCTCGACCCGGGCGTTCCCCCGGGCGACCGCCAGCACGTCCTCGGCGCTGACGTCGGCCTTGCCGACCTGGACGAGCGGCGCGTCGGGGGCCACAGCACTGTGCATATCCATATACACCATCACATCAGGTGAATGAAGATATGACAACCGTCCTGGCTCATCATGGAACCCCCGGCCGGCGGCCGGTCAGGAACCCCAGGCAGGATTCTCGGACACCGGGGCCGTTGACGCACGCTGGTGGCCACGGGACCGTACGGAGGTGGAGGTGCCATGACGCGAGCGACGGCGCGGCGGCGGGTGGTGCGGCTGCGCGGGGACGGGCGCAGTACGCGGCCGGACGCCCTGGCGGCGGAGGAGCCGCTGGAGATCCGGCTCGGCGGCGAGCCGCTGACGGTGACCATGCGGACCCCGGGGCAGGACTTCGACCTGGTGGCCGGGTTCCTGGTGGGCGAGGGCCTGGTCCACACCGCCGACGAGCTGGCGGCGCTGCGCTACTGCGCCGGGACGGACGAGGCGGGCGCCAACACCTACAACGTGGTGGACGCGACCCTGCGCACCCCCGGGGCGCTCCCGCTCTCCGCGCACCGCAACCTGCTCACCACCAGCGCCTGCGGCCTCTGCGGCCGCGACACCGTGGACGCCGTCCGCACCCACGTCCGCCACAAGGTCGCGGACGACCCGCTCACCGTCCCCCCGGCACTGCTGTACGGGCTGCCGGACCGGCTGCGGGAGGCGCAGCGGACCTTCGAGTCGACCGGCGGCCTGCACGCCGCCGGGCTGTTCGACCCGGCGACCGGCGAGCTGCTCTGCGCGCGCGAGGACGTCGGCCGGCACAACGCGGTGGACAAGGTGGTCGGCTGGGCGCTGCGCGCGGGCCGGCTGCCGCTGGCCGGGCACGTCCTGCTGGTCAGCGGCCGGGCCTCGTTCGAGCTGACCCAGAAGGCCGCGCTGGCGGGCGTCCCGCTGCTGGCGGCCGTCTCGGCGCCGTCCTCCCTCGCGGTGGACCTGGCCGAGGAGCTGGGTCTGACCCTGGTCGGCTTCCTGCGCGGCGAGGGCGCCAACGTCTACACCCGCCCCGACCGGATCAGCTGACCCCTCCCGCGCCGCCGCCCGGCAGCCGCGCCTCGACCAGGTCGGCCGCGCGGGCCGCGCCGCCCTACCCCGGGGGCGGCGAGGCCGGGCCGGAGAGGGCCACCGCGACGAGCGCCCGCATCGCGGCGGTGACCTGCCCCAGCGGCAGCGTGGCGTCGTCCGCGAACAGCTCGACCAGCCAGCCGCCGGCCGCGTTCTGCCCGCCCGCCGCGACCATCCCCCGGTAGCCGGAGACCACCAGCATGGCCTCCTCGGCCGGGTCGTTCCCCGCCGCCCCGGAGCGCAGCGCGAACGCGCCACCGCGCACCGCCCGCCGGGTCATCGGGTAGTGCCGCAGGTCGAAGACGGCGTCCGGGGCCTCGATCTGGGCCCGCTGGGTCTCCGCCCGGCTGCTGCTCGGCCCGCTGGTCATCCGGTAGACGGCGTGCCGCACGGTCCGCATCAGCTGCGAGCCCGGCGGCACGTACGAGACCCACCAGCCGACCGTGTCCAGCAGCCGGGCCGAGGTCTCGGCGACGACGACCAGCTTGCCGATGGTGTCCGCGGGGTGGATCGCGCGGACCGAGCCGTGCTGGTCCAGCGCGGACAGCACGGCGGTGAGCAGCTGGCCCGGGTCCGCACTGTGCGCGGCGCCCCGGAACCGCCGCCGGTCGCCCGCCCCCGCCCGGCCGGCGTGCCGGCCCCGCCCGTCGGCCCGGTGGTGCGGGTCGGCGGCGTCGGCGAGCAGCACGGTCGGGTCGGGCGAGAAGCCGGGGCCGTGGCTGCGCCCGGCCACCACCGGGTGGGCGGCGCGGGCGGCCTTGGCTCGGTACTGGGCGGCGTCGGCGAGCCGGAACAGCCGGTCGGGGGTGGTGACCGGGCCGATCGAGTCCCCGGTGGAGGCGACCCCGCAGGCGACGCCCTCGCCCTCGGCCAGCGCCAGCGCCCGCGCGCACAGCTCCTCGGCGACGGCGACCACCTCGTCGGCCTTCTGGCCCTCGACGAGCAGGCAGAACTCGTCGCCGCCGAGCCGGGCGGCCAGGCTGCCGGGGAGCTTGGCGGCGGCCAGCGACAGCTGGTGGGCGAACCGTTCCAGCAGCCGGTCGCCCATCTCGTGGCCGAGCTGGTCGTTGACCCGCTTCAGGCCGTTGACGTCGCAGACCACCAGCGAGACCACCGTGTTGTCCCGGTTGTGCGCCTCCAGCGCGCTCTCCAGCCGGGCGTCCACGGCCCGGCGGTTGGCCAGGCCGGTCAGCGGGTCGGAGAAGGCCAGCTTGCGCAGGTCGGCCAGGCGCTCGGTCTGCGCGAGACCGGCCGAGACCTGGGCGGCCAGCAGGGTGGCGTAGTCGGCGTCCGCCTCGGTGAACTCCGGCTGCCCGAGCGTCCGCGCCAGGTACAGCTCGCCCCAGGCCTGCCCGTGCAGCACGATCGGGGCGACCACGCAGCAGGCCCGCCCGCGCCGGCGCAGCGCGGCCGCGCGCTCCTGGCAGTACGCGCCCGCGGTCGGGTGCGAGTGCCCGGGGTGCGGGATCGAGTTCTCGGCGGTCTGCACCCAGGCGCGGGGCAGCCGGCCGGTGGTCCAGCGCTCCTCCAGATAGGTGACGATCTCGGGAAAGTCGGCCACCGGGTAGGACTCGTCCTCCGGCAGCTCCTCCTCCCCCGGCGCCAGCTCGCCGTGGTTGACCAGCACCCGCAGCCGGCCGGACTCGCGGTCCCAGACCGAGACCGCCGCCATGGTGGCGCCGAGGGCCTCGGTGGCGCGGACGGCCGCCGCTCTGACGGCCTCCAGCGGGGTGAGCGCCCCCGCCATGTCCTGGGCGAGTTCGACCACGGACGTCAGCCGCAGATCGGGAACGACGGGCGGCTGCGGCGCCCGGTCGACGTCGCGGTCCGTCACGATCGCCTCACTGCTCACCGGCTCGCCTCGCTCCCTGTGCTCGGTCCTGCTCGGCCCCCGGGGCGCCCCCTGCCGAGCCCCGCACCCATCCGGCCGCTTGCACCAAGA
This sequence comes from Kitasatospora sp. NPDC092286, assembly GCF_044755565.1. Taxonomy (NCBI): domain Bacteria; kingdom Bacillati; phylum Actinomycetota; class Actinomycetes; order Kitasatosporales; family Streptomycetaceae; genus Kitasatospora; species Kitasatospora sp. NPDC092286. The sequence continues at coordinate 100,719 of NZ_JBIVRD010000001.1, forward strand.
CTATGGCGGTTTCGCTCGGTTATGCCCCGTTTGCCCGGATCGGTCCGCCAGGCCGTACGGGTTTCAGCCGTACGGATACCCACCGGCCGACCGCCGTCCGGCCATCACCGGGCCGGCGTCCGACCGTCACCCGGGCGCCGTCCGAGCAACATCCGCCCCCTTCCTACCCCGGTCCGGCCGCGAGCCCACCTGCGTCCGCGCGGCAACCGTCACCCGTCGGCCACCGGCCGTCCCCGGGGCGGGCCGCTACGGCTGGGTGCGCGGGCGCCGCGACAGCAGCCAGGGCTCGACCAGCCCGAGCCCGCGCACCGGCCGGCGCCACATCGGCTGGAGGTTGAAGCGGTGCCCGGCGTCCGGCCCGGGCACCGGCAGACCAGGGGCGGGCATCCCGGCGGCGGCCGACAGGGCCTCGGCGAGCCCGGGCCCGTCCGCGTCGGCCGGGGCGACGCTGCCGTGCTGCTCCAGCGCGGTGGCGAACTCGCCGTCGATCAGCACCGCGTCCTTGGGCGCGATCGAGGTCAGCCGGCTGGCCAGGTTGACGGTGGTGCCGAAGACGTCGCCCATCCGCGAGGTGACGGTGCCGAAGGCCATGCCGACCCGCAGCGCGGGGATGGTGTCGTTCTCCGCCAGCGCCTCGATCAGGCTGAGCGCGATCTCGGCGGCGGTCACCGGATCCTCGGAGACGTAGAGGATCTCGTCGCCGAGCGTCTTGATCACCCGGCCGCCCTGGCCGGCGATCAGGTCGGAGCAGGTGTTCTCGAAGGTCTCGACCAGCTCGCCGAGCTCCTCCTCCTCCAGCCGGCGCGACAGCCGGGTGAAGCCGACCAGGTCCGCGAAGCCCACCGCCAGCCGGCCGCTGGTGATCTCGGTGTCCTCGGCGGCCTGCACCACCCGGCCGGTGACGGCGGCCAGCTGCCGGCGCCAGACGTACACCAGGAACTGCTCCAGCTCCGGCAGCAGCAGCTCGACCAGCGGGTACGCCACCTCGGCCCGGGTCAGGCCGGGCTCGACGGACTGGGTGAGGTTGTCCAGAAAGGTGTCCATCTGCCAGCCGGCCAGCCGGGCGGTGGTCTGTCCGGTGGAGCGTGCCACCTGGATCGCCATCGTCTCGCTGAGCAGGCCCGACTCCACCAGACCGGCGAGCCGGCGCAGCGCGATCACATCACCGTCGGTCAGCGCCCGGGACTGCCCGATGTCCGGGAAGCCCATCGCGCGCCAGAACCGGGTGGCCAGCTCCATCGGGACGTCGGCGGCCCGCGCGGCCTGGTACGGGGTGTAGCGGCGTGGCGCGTCCAGGATCAGGCGTTCCAGGTCGAGCGCGACCGTCTGGTCGTGGGTGCCCGCCGTACCGCCGTTGCCGCCGTCCTCTGCCACCGGTCCGTCCCCGTGCGGTTGCCGCACTTGCCTCGTGTCCTGCCTGTCCGGGGGCGCGCCCGCCACCCGGCGGGCAGTGGCGCGCCTCACACTGCTGCCAGGTGGAATGTTCGCACGGAATCGCTCGATCCGGGGCATCAGCCCGGGTCAAGGAGAGGTGAAGACTGCCGCTCAGCGCGGCTCGGGGCGCACATGGACGACGTCCCCCGCGCCCACTGCGCGGCGCGCGCCGTCGGGCGTCCGGACCACCAGCCGGCCGTCGCCGTCGATCGCCACCGCCTCGCCGAGCAGCTCCCGGTCGCCCGGCAGCAGGACCTTCACCGGCCGGCCGAGCGTGGTGCAGCGGTCCGTGTACGCGGGCAGCAGGCCGCTGGCGTGCGGGTCCCCGGCGGCGGCCGTCCACTCCGCGTACAGGTCGGCGAACTCGCGCAGCAGCGCGCGCAGCAGCGTGGCCCGGTCGGTCACCGCGGCCCCGGCCAGCGCCAGCGAGGCGGCGGTGGGGACGGGCAGCTCGGCCTCGCGCAGCGAGACGTTCAGGCCCAGGCCGGCCACCACCGCGCCGCCGCTCAGCTCGGTCAGGATGCCGCCGAGCTTGCGCTCCGTGCCGTCCACGACCACCTGGAGGTCGTTGGGCCACTTGAGGCCGACCTCGACCTCGGCGACCCGGCTCAGCGTGCTGGCCGCCGCCACCCCGACCAGGATCGGCAACCAGCCGTACCGTTCGACCGGTACCCCGTCCGGGCGAAGCAGGACGGAGAGGAACAGCCCCGACCGGGTCGGCGCCGTCCACTGCCGCTCCAGCCGCCCGCGCCCGGCGTTCTGTACCTCGGCGACCAGCACCGCGCCCTGCGGCGCGCCCGCCCGGGCCAGGGCGGCCAGGTCGTTGTTGGTGGAGCCGGTCTCGGCGACGACGTCCAGCGAGGTCCAGAACCCGCCCTCCCTGACCAGGTCACGGCGGAGCGCCCCGGCGTCCAGCGGCGGCCGGTCCAGATCGGTCCAGGGCGAAGGACCGCCGTGCCCGAGGCCGCGCAGACCACTGCGGCGGCGGACGACGGGCTCACGCGGTGCATCGTTGGCGTCGGTCATGCGGGAAACCCTAGGTCCCCTAAAGGCCGTAGGCCGCCTTATCGTCCCGCAGAACGCGCGTTAACACACTGTGTCGATGGCCATAACGGGAAACGCCACGCGCTGGCTACGCTACCCAACGGTAGTTCGTTGTGCCGCCCTGCCCTCAAGCGCGAGTCCCGTGCGGACCTGCCCGCCACTGAACAGGACGCGGCCCATGGATCAGGGAGAGCCACCCGATGACCGAGGCGCCGTACGACCCCCACTCCACCGCCGGCAAACTCGCCGACCTGCGGCGCAGGATCGACGAGGCGGTGCACTCCGGCTCCGCGAAGGCCGTGGAGAAGCAGCACGCCAAGGGCAAGCTGACGGCCCGTGAGCGGGTCGCCGAGCTGCTGGACGAGGGCTCCTTCGTGGAGTTCGACGAGTTCGCCCGGCACCGCTCGGTCAACTTCGGCCAGGAGAAGAACCGGCCGTACGGCGACGGCGTGGTCACCGGCTACGGCACCGTGGACGGCCGCCAGGTCGCCGTCTTCGCCCAGGACTTCACCGTCTTCGGCGGCTCGCTCGGCGAGGTCTTCGGCGAGAAGATCGTCAAGGTGATGGACTTCGCGCTGAAGACCGGCTGCCCGGTCGTCGGCATCAACGACTCCGGCGGCGCCCGGATCCAGGAGGGCGTGGTCTCGCTCGGCCTGTACGGCGAGATCTTCCGCCGCAACGTCCACGCCTCCGGGGTGATCCCGCAGATCTCGCTGATCATGGGCCCCTGCGCGGGCGGCGCGGTCTACTCCCCCGCGATCACCGACTTCGTGGTGATGGCCGACCAGACCTCGCACATGTTCATCACCGGGCCCGACGTGATCAAGACCGTCACCGGCGAGGACGTCGGCATGGAGGAGCTGGGCGGCGCACGCACCCACAACACCAAGTCCGGCAACGCGCACTACCTCGCCTCGGACGAGAAGGAGGCGGTCGAGTACGTCAAGAGCCTGCTCTCGTACCTGCCCCCCAACAACCTCTCCGACCCGCCGTCGTTCCCCGAGGAGGCGGACCTCACCGTCACCGACGAGGACCTCGAACTCGACACCCTGGTGCCGGACTCGGCGAACCAGCCGTACGACATGCACACGGTGATCGAGCACATCCTCGACGACGGCGAGTTCCTGGAGACCCAGCCGCTGTACGCGGGCAACATCATCACCGGCTTCGGCCGGGTCGAGGGCCACCCGGTCGGCATCGTCGGCAACCAGCCGATGAACCTGGCCGGCTGCCTGGACATCGCCGCCAGCGAGAAGGCCGCCCGCTTCGTGCGGACCTGCGACAGCTTCAACATCCCGGTGCTGACCTTCGTCGACGTGCCCGGCTTCCTGCCCGGCACCGGCCAGGAGTGGAACGGCATCATCCGCCGCGGCGCCAAGCTGATCTACGCCTACGCCGAGGCCACCGTCCCGCTGATCACCGTGATCACCCGGAAGGCCTTCGGCGGCGCGTACGACGTCATGGGGTCCAAGCACCTGGGCGCCGACCTCAACCTGGCCTGGCCGACCGCGCAGATCGCCGTCATGGGCGCGCAGGGCGCGGTCAACATCGTGCACCGGCGCGAGATCGCCGAGGCCGAGGCCGCCGGGACCGTCGAGACCAGGCGGGCCGAGCTGCTCGCCTCGTACGAGGACACCCTGCTCAACCCGTACCTGGCCGCCGAACGCGGCTATGTGGACGCCGTCATCGCGCCGAGCGACACCCGTCGGCACATCGTGCGCGGCCTGCGGGCGCTGCGCGGCAAGCGCGAGGTGCTGCCGCCCAAGAAGCACGGAAACATTCCGCTGTAGCCCGAGTCGCGAGAGGATTGAGCCATGGCCCCGATCCACGTGCTGCACGGGCAGCCGACCCCCGAGGAGCTCGCCACCGTCCTGGCGGTGGTCCAGGCCCGGGCCGCCGCCGCGCAGGCCGCCGCAGAGGCGGCCCGCCGCGCCGGTGTCGGCCCGGAAGCCCCCTGGAACGACCACGCCCGCTGGATGCGCCCCGTCCTGCGCCCCGGCGCCAACGCCTGGCGCACCTCCGGCTGGGCCGCTTAGGGCGCCCCGCCCGGCGGAGCGGGAGGCCGGCCGGCCTACCGCTCCGCCGCTTCGGCTTCCGCCATGTCCGTTCCGGCGCCGGTTGGCCCGGATTGCCCGAAAGCTGAGTACGGATACTCAGGCGTCCGGCCCGGGCGCGGCGCACCCTGGACTGGTGCTCTGGTCAGACCCCCGCGACGAGCCCTCCCCCGAGGCCCGGCGGATGCAGCAGCGGCTGCACCGCGCCGGCCGGGTGCTCGCCGCCTGCGCCCTGGTGATCGCCGTCCTGCTGCTGCTCTGACCCCCCGGGCCGGGCCGCCGTACCCCAACGGCCCACACCGTCACCCCCTACCCTGGTGGCCATGACCGACCAGCGCACCCTCGTCCTCGCCTCCGCCTCCCCCGCCCGCCTCGGGCTGCTGCGCCAGGCGGGCCTCGACCCGCTCGTGGTGGTCAGCGGCGTGGACGAGGACGCGATCAGCGCCGCCACCCCCGCCGAGCTCGCCCTCGTCCTGGCCGAGGCCAAGGCCAAGGCGGTCGCCGCCGAGCTGACCGGCGGCGAGCTGGTGATCGGCTGCGACTCCGTGCTGGAGCTGGACGGGCAGGCGCTCGGCAAGCCCGCCGACGCGGCCGAGGCGCTGGCCCGCTGGCGGTCGATGCGCGGCCGGGCCGGCGTGCTGCGCACCGGGCACTGCGTGATCGACACCGTCACCGGCGAGCAGTCCTCGGCCACCGCCTCCACCACCGTCCGGTTCGGCACCCCGGACGACGAGGAGATCGCCGCCTACATCGCCTCCGGCGAACCGCTGCACGTGGCCGGCGCGTTCACCCTGGACGGCCGCTCGGCGCCGTTCGTCGAGGGCATCGACGGCGACCCGGGCAACGTCATCGGCCTCTCCCTGCCGCTGCTGCGCACCCTGCTCGCGGAGCTGGGCGTCCGCATCACCGACCTCTGGGCGAAGTAGCACCCGCCGGGGCGCTCCGGCGGCATCGATGGTCGCGGCGGGCGACCGCCGCTAGGCTGACCGCCGCTGTTCGGACGGGGGAGGGGGCGGGCGGATGGCCGACGGTCTGCTCAACGTACTGCTGGGCCTGGTGGCCAGCGCGATCAGCGCCGTGCTCGGCTGGCTGGGACAGAACCTGCGGCGGAGGCGGCGCCAGGAGCGGGTGCGCTCGTTCTTCGGGCTGCCGGCCGGCAGCGAGTGCCTGATCGTGGTCAACCGCAGTGTCGGCACCGGCGCGCACGCCAGAACGGTGACCCGCCGCGACGCCTACGCGCTGATGGAGCTGGCGGCCCTGGTCAAGGAGTGCGGGGCGCAGGCCGAACTGGTCGCGCACGACAGCGTCCACCGCGGCCTGGGCGCCAAGACCGAGCTCTGCTTCGGCGGTCCGAGCAGCAACGAACGGATGGCCGCCCATCTGGCCTGGGGGCTGCCCGGGGTGCGGGTCACCAGCGGGCCGGAAGGACCGAACAACGTCATCGTCGTGGGCGACCGCGAGTTCGTGGTGGACTGGGACCGGCACGTCCACACCCTGCTGGCCCGCCTCGCCACCCCCGGGGGCGGGCGCCCGGTGTTCCTGGTCTCCGGGCAGACCGGGATCGCCAACCACGCCGGCGTCCGCTACCTGATGGCCAACCACCGCGGGCTCGCCCGGCGTTACGGTGAAGACGGCACCTTCGCCCTCGTCCTGCGGGTGGTCAACCCGAAGGCGTACGGACCGGACGTGGTGGAGCTCGCGGCGGACGTCACCGCGCAGGCACTGGAGCGCCCGGCCGACCCGGCGCCGGACGCGGTCACGGACACGGCCCCGGCGCCGGACACGGACACGGCCTCGGGAGCGGCCACGGCCTGAGTGCGGCCAGGGTCACCACACCGCCACGCCGCCCTGTCGCCGTCTGCGAGGATCGGCCCCCGTCGGCACCACCGGCCACGACCTGGGAAGACCCCCCGACGGCCGGCCGACCGGCTCCCTGGGCGCATCACCCTGTGTGTGGGATAGTTCACAACCTGGGGCTACTCGCCGGTACCGTCAAGAACTCCATAAACTCGACCAGGTTCAAGAAGGGAGCCACAGTGCGCAAGGTGCTCATCGCCAACCGCGGGGAGATCGCTGTCCGCGTCGCCCGTGCCTGCTCGGACGCCGGTATCGCCAGCGTCGCCGTCTACGCCGAGCCGGACCGGGATGCGCTGCACGTCCGCGCGGCCGACGAGGCTTACGCGCTGGGCGGCGACACCCCCGGTACCAGTTACCTGGACATCGCCAAGGTGCTCAAGGCCGCCGCCGACTCGGGAGCGGACGCCGTCCACCCCGGCTACGGCTTCCTGTCGGAGAACGCCGACTTCGCCCAGGCCGTCCTCGACGCGGGTCTGACCTGGATCGGCCCGCCCCCGCAGGCCATCCGCGACCTCGGCGACAAGGTCACCGCCCGGCACGTGGCGCAGCGCGCCGGTGCCCCGCTGGTGGCCGGCACGCCGGACCCGGTCACCGGTGCCGACGAGGTCGTCGTGTTCGCCCGGGAGCACGGCCTTCCGGTCGCCATCAAGGCGGCCTTCGGCGGTGGCGGCCGCGGCCTGAAGGTCGCCCGCACGCTGGAGGAGATCCCGGAGCTGTACGAGTCCGCGGTGCGCGAGGCGGTCGCCGCCTTCGGCCGCGGCGAGTGCTTCGTCGAGCGTTACCTGGACAACCCGCGGCACGTCGAGACCCAGTGCCTGGCGGACCAGCACGGCAACGTGGTGGTCGTCTCCACCCGTGACTGCTCGCTGCAGCGCCGGCACCAGAAGCTGGTCGAGGAGGCGCCCGCGCCGTTCCTGACCCCCGAGCAGAACGCCGAGCTGTACCGGGCGTCCAAGGCCATCCTCAAGGAGGCCGGCTACGTCGGCGCCGGCACCTGCGAGTTCCTGGTGGCGATGGACGGCACGATCTCCTTCCTGGAGGTCAACACCCGTCTCCAGGTGGAGCACCCGGTCACCGAGCAGGTCACCGGGATCGACCTGGTCCGCGAGATGTTCCGGATCGCCGACGGCGAGGAACTGGGCTACGGCGACCCGGAGGTGCGCGGCCACTCCTTCGAGTTCCGCATCAACGGCGAGGACCCGGGCCGCGGCTTCCTGCCGGCCCCCGGCACCGTCACGCTGTTCGCGCCGCCGTCCGGCCCGGGCGTCCGGCTGGACTCGGGCGTCGAGACCGGCTCGGTGATCGGCCCGGCCTGGGACTCCCTGCTGGCCAAGCTGATCGTCTCGGGCACCACCCGCAAGCAGGCCCTGGAGCGGGCCCGCCGGGCGCTGGCCGAGTTCAAGGTGGAGGGCATGGCCACGGCCATCCCGTTCCACCAGGCGGTCGTCACCGACCCGGCGTTCGCGCCGGAGGTGCACGGCGGCGAGGGCCCGTTCACGGTCTACACCCGGTGGATCGAGACCGAGTTCGACAACACCATCCCGGCGTTCGCGGGCGCGGCCGGCGAGGGCGAGGAGGCCGAGGGCCGGGAGACCGTCGTGGTCGAGGTCGGCGGCAAGCGGATCGAGGTCTCGCTGCCGTCCTCGCTGGGCGTCTCGGCCGCCCCCGTGGCGGGCGGGGCCGGTGCGGCCAAGGCCAAGCGCCGGGTCGGCGCCAAGAAGGCCGGCTCGGCGGTCGGCGGTGACACCCTGGCCTCGCCGATGCAGGGCACCATCGTCAAGGTCGCCGTCCAGGAGGGCCAGGTCGTCGCGGAGGGCGAGCTGATCATCGTCCTGGAGGCGATGAAGATGGAGCAGCCGCTGAACGCGCACAAGGCGGGCACCGTCGTCGGCCTCAAGGCCGAGGTCGGCGCGAGCGTCAGCAGCGGCGCCGCGCTCTGCGAGATCAAGGACTGACAGGAGCACGAACCGGCGGACCCCGTCGGTACAGCCGGTCCGTACACCCCCCAGGGTGTGCGGACCGGTCGCGTTCGTACCGGTCGTCCCGCGCGGCTCAGCGGCCGCGCGGGACGCCCAGCTCGGCGAGCCGGCCCGGCAGCGGTCCGCCCGGCCCGCCCGGCCCGCCGGGGCCGCCGGGGCCACCGTGCACCGGGGGGCGGCGCTGGCCGGGCAGCGGGGCGCCGCCGGGCGGAGGACCGGCCCGGCGGGGCAGCGGGCCGGGCTGGGTCTGGTGTACGGGCCCACTGCCGGTGCCGTGCACCGGGCCGTCCCCGGCCGGGGCGGCGCCGAGCGGCGCCAGGTCGATCTGCACCCCGCAGTCGGCGAGCGAGTCCAGCTCACGCGCCGTGGCGTCGTCGGCACCGGCGCGCTCGTCGGTGACCAGCCGGGTGATGGTGTCGGTCGGGACGGTCGGGAACATGGTGTCCGCGCCGAGCTTGGTGTGGTCGGCGAGGACGATGACCTCGGCGGCCGACTGCACCAGAGCCCGGTCCACGCTCGCGGAGAGCATGTTCGTGGTCGACAGACCGCGATCGGCCGTCAGCCCGCTGCCGGAGATGAAGGCCTTGGAGACCCGCAGCCCGTGCAACGACTGCTCGGCGCCGCTGCCGACCAGGGCGTAGTTGGAGCCCCGCAGGGTCCCGCCGGTCATCACCACCTCCACCCGGTTGGCGTGTGCCAGCGCCTGGGCGACCAGCAGGGAGTTGGTGACCACCGTCAGCCCGGGCACCCGGGCCAGTCGGCGGGCCAGTTCCTGGGTGGTGGTACCGGCGCCGACCACCACGGCGTCACCTTCCTCCACCAGACCGGCGGCGAGATCGGCGATGGCGCTCTTCTCGGCGGCGGACAGGTGGGTCTTCTGCGGGTAGCCGGGTTCGCGGCTGAAGCCGCCGGGGAGCACCGCGCCGCCATGACGGCGGTCGAGGAGCCCTTCTGCCTCCAGCGCCCGTACGTCACGACGCACGGTCACTTCGGAGGTCTGGACGACGCGGGCCAGTTCACGGAGCGACACGGCTCCGTTGGCGCGCACCATTTCGAGGATCAACTGGCGACGTTCTGCTGCAAACACAGAACCGACGGTAACGTGCGTGACCGTCTGCTTTCAGGCGTTTGCAGCTAGTAGCGGGAATTGCTCACGCCGGAACGGCGCGTGACCGTACAATGCGCGCCGCCGACGATCCGGGACTGCGCCCGCCGTCCGGGTGACGCTCCGGCGCACGCGAAGGGCGGCCACCGAACGGCGGCCGCCCTCAACTGCGCTTCGGATGCTCAGGATTCGCCCTCGGCCCGCTTCCGTATGTGCAGCTGGCGGGCGGCCTCTGCGGTCGAACCGGAGACGGACGGGTAGACGGTGAACGCGCTGGCCACCTGTTCGACCGTCAGATTGGCGTCCACCGCGAGCGCGATGGGGTGGATCAGCTCGCTGGCGCGCGGCGCGACCACCACGCCGCCGACCACGATGCCGGTGCCCGGGCGGCAGAACAGCTTCACGAAGCCGTCCCTGATGCCCTGCATCTTGGCCCGCGGGTTGCCCCGCAGCGGCAGCTTGACCTCGACGGCGTCCATCTTGCCGCACTTCACATCGGCGGCGGTGTAGCCGACGGTGGCGATCTCCGGGTCGGTGAAGACGTTGGAGGCGACGGTCTTCAGGTTCAGCGGCTGCACCGCGTCGCCGAGCGCGTGGTACATCGCGATCCGGCCCTGCATCGCGGCCACCGAGGCGAGCATGAAGACACCGGTGCAGTCACCGGCCGCGTAGACGCCCGGGGCGCTGGTGCGGGAGACCCGGTCCACCCGGATCTGGCCCCAGTCGTTGAGCTTGACCCCGGCCTCCTCCAGGCCCATCCCGGCGGTGTTCGGGATCGAGCCGACCGCCATCAGGCAGTGCGTGCCGGTGATCACCTTGCCGTCGGAGAGCGTCACCTCGACGTGGTCGCCGAAGCGCTTGACCCCCTCGGCCCGGCTGCGGCTCATCACGTTCATGCCGCGGCGGCGGAAGACCTCCTCCAGCACCTCGGCGGCGTCCGGGTCCTCGCCCGGCAGCACCCGGTCGCGGCTGGACACCAGGGTGACCTTCGAACCGAGCGCCTGGTACGCGCCGGCGAACTCCGCGCCGGTGACGCCGGAGCCGACCACGATCAGCTCGCGCGGCAGCTCCTCCAGGTCGTAGACCTGGGTCCAGGTCAGGATCCGCTCGCCGTCCGGCTGGGCGTCCGGCAGCTCGCGCGGGTGGGCGCCGGTGGCGATCAGCACGGCGTCGGCGCGCAGCGACTGGACGGTGCCGTCGGGCGCGTCCACCAGCACCTCGCGGGAGCCGTCCGCGCCCTGGCCGCCGGTGCCGAGCCGGCCCCGGCCGCGCAGCACGGTGACGCCGGCCCGGGTCACCGACTGGGTGATGTCGTGGGACTGCGCGATGGCGAGGCGCTTCACTCGCCGGTTGACCTTGCCGAGGTCCACGCCGACCACCCGGGCCGACTGCTCCTGCGGAGGTGTGTCGTCCGCGACGATGATGCCCAGCTCCTCGTACGAGCTGTCGAAGGTCGTCATCACCTCCGCGGTCGCGATCAGCGTCTTCGACGGCACGCAGTCCGTGAGCACCGCCGATCCGCCCAGGCCGTCGCGGTCGACGACGGTCACCTCCGCGCCGAGCTGGGCGGCGACGAGCGCCGCCTCATAGCCGCCGGGTCCGCCACCGATGATCACGATCCGAGTCACGTCCCCCATTGTCCCGCACGCCGGGACGACTGCCACGCCGGGGTCGGGGGTTCCGTCCGGCCGCCGGTCCGCCCCGGACCGCCCGGGCCCCGCCCGCCGCCCGCCGGACCGTCTAGGCTGCACCCCATGCCCCTTTACGCCGCGTATGCCACCAACCTCGATGCCCGGCAGATGACCCGCCGCGCGCCGCACTCCCCCCTGCGCGGCACCGGCTGGCTGGACGGCTGGCGGCTCACCTTCGGCGGCGAGCAGCTCGGCTGGGAGGGCTCACTGGCCACCGTGGTCGAGGACGAGAAGGAGCAGGTCTTCGTCTCGCTCTACGACGTCGCGCCGATGGACGAGGAGGGCCTGGACCGCTGGGAGGGCGTCCAGCTCGGCATCTACCGCAAGATCAAGCTGCGCGCGCACACCCTGGACGGCGACATCCAGGTCTGGACGTACGTGCTCAACGACTACGAGGGCGGCCTGCCCGCCGCCCGCTACCTCGGCCTGATCGCCGACGCCGCGGAGAGCGCCGGCGCCCCCCACGACTACGTGCTGGACCTGCGCCGCCGCCCCTGCTGAACCGTTCCTACGGCGTCGGGCCCGCGCTCCAGGAGTTCGCGGTGGCGGCCAGTGCCGCCGCCACCGACGCCCGCCGGGCCGGCTCGGTGCGCAGCCCGCTGGCCAGTTCGACGTGGAGCCACGGCACTCCGAGGCCGGCCGCGAACCGGCCCTCGACGTTGGTGGCGCCCTGCAGCTGCCCGCACTTCTCCCGCCAGGCCCGGCAGACCGCGAACCCGGCCCGGCCCAGCCCGCCCGCGGTGAGCTCGGCCGCCGCCCCCGCCTGGCCGGCACCGCTGGAGACCACCGCGTCCGCGCCCGGCAGGCTGTCCTCGTCGAAGCCGTGCACCTGGATGCCGGGCAGGCCCCGCGCGGTGAGCGCCTCGACCACCGCGGCGAAGACGGTGTCGGCGCGGTGCGCCACGTCCGACGAGCCGTCCGCACCCGCCTTGCGGTGCGCCCCCGCCAGCACCAGCACCCCGCCCGGCACGGACCGGAAGAGGTCCACGCCGAGCAGTTCGGTCCGGCTGTCGGAGACCGGGTGCGGCACCTGCACCGTCCAGGAGGCCTTCGCCGCGAGGTCCAGGTAGACCCGGCCCCAGCCGCGCCCGTCCACCGACTGCCCCGAGCCGTCGGCGATCTCGGCCACCCGGCGGCCGCTGCCCGCCTCGGTGAACTCGGTCAGCCGGTAGCCGACCCGCGCCAGCGCCTGCCCGGCCTGCTCCGGCCGGCCCTCCAGCGTCCGCAGCACGCCGTCCGCGACCGCCTGGCGCTGCGCGGCGTCGGGCACCGCGTACGGGGCCGCCGGGCCGAAGCCCGCGGTGTACGCGTCCACCCGCGCGGCCAGGTCCACCGGCGCCGGCCCGGTCGGGCCGCCCGTGACACCGGCCGTGGTGCCCGACGCCGCCCCGGGCTCCCCCGCCGAGCCGCGCGCCGCCACCGTCAGCGCGACGGCCAGCACCACCAGCACCAGAAGCGCCGCCACCGGCAGCACCAGCGCGCGCCGCGAACCCCGTGTCTCCATGGGCCGAGAACCTACCCTGCGGCCCGTCCGGTTCATGATCCGAAGGATCGATCCCGAAGCGTCCCCTGTTCGAAGCCGAAACGTGACTGGATTCCGTGAACCGATTCGTACGCTGGTCCGGTTTGACCAAGGTTTGACCAACCGGCGTCGGTGGACCTCCCGGGGGGTGGGTGCACCGGTCGGCCCGACCGCAGAACGAGGCCCCCGTGAGCACGGCACCCACCCCGCCGCGACAGCACCGCTATCGCCGCCGGGCCGACATGCCGCTGCTCGGGGGCATCCGCCCGCCGATCGCCCTGCTGCTGATCCTGCTGCTGGCCGTCGCCGCGATCACCGCGCTGGCCGTCGGCGGGCTCCGGGTGGACGAGACCCCGCAGGCCGTCCGCGAGTCGCACCAGTACGCCGCCGAGGACACCGCGGCCTCGCTGCGCGCCGGACTGCACGAGAGCGCCACCGACCTGCGCCGGGCCGCCGCCCACTACGACAGCGCCCCCGCCGAGCCCGCCGCCGTGCTGACCGCGCTCGGCCAGGCGTACCGGAAGTGGCGCGGCACGGTGATCGTCCGGCCCGACACCGGCCGGCTGCTCGCCGCCCGCGGCGAGACCGTGCCGCTGGCCGGGCTCGACCTCGGCCAGGTCACCGACACCGCGCCCGCACCGCTGCTGGTGCCCTCCGCCACCGGCACCCGGCTGCTCACCTTCGCCCTGGTCAGCACCAAGGCCGACGGCCGGGCCCTGCTGGTCGCCTCCGACAACCTGCGGCTGCCCGGCACCGCCACCCGCAAGGAACAGACCATCCAGGTGCTCGACGCCGACGGCGCCGTCCTGGACAGCACCGGCGCCAAGCTGACCGCCGACTCCGACCGGCGGCTGGTCGGCCTCGCCCGGGAACGGGCCGCCCGCGAGCGCCCGGCCCCCGGCGGAACCGTCTCCGGCACCCTGGCCGGCGGCCCGGACGAGAAGGGCGCGCGCCGGGTGGCCGGCTACGCGGTCGTCGCCTCCCCCGGCGGCCACGACCTCGCCACCCCGCTCGGCCTGACCGTGGTCTCCACCAGCACCGTCGACGGCAGGCCCGGCTCCCTGCGCCACCCCGCGCTCGGTCTGGCCGCCGCCGGAGCACTGCTGCTGGTCGCCCTGCTGCTCGCCTGGTACCTGATCCGGACGCTCCAGCGCCCGCTGCTGCGACTGTTCCTGGAGTCCCGCCGGCTCACCCGCGGCGAGCAGCTGGACCAGCCGGTCACCGGGCCGAAGCGGGGCGACGCCGGGCGGATCACCCGCGCCCTGGAGGAGCTGCGGCTCCAGCTGCTCGACCCGGCCCGCCCGCCCGCCGCGCCCGCCACCGGCCGGCGCCGCCGCCCGGGCACCGCGCTGCCGCTGGCGCTCTGCGCCGTCGTGGTCCTCGGCTGGTCCGGCCCGCTGCTGCTGCTCGGCGGCGCCGACACCGCCGTCCGCGTCCCGGCCCAGGTGGTCGCCGGCCAGCGCGACCGGACCGACAACGCCGCCGACCGGATACGCCAGGCGCTCAACGAGGGCTACGCCGACCTGCGCTCGCTCGCGCCCGCGCTCACCGAGGCCTCGGTCGGCAAGGCCGACACCCTGCTCCACGACACCCTCGCCGAGCACGACCGCTACCGCTCGCTCTACGTCCTCGGCGCGAACGGCGAGGTGCTCGCCCAGGCCGGCGGGGCCCCGCACCGCACCGGCCCGGACGCGCTCGGCCCGAGCGGTGTCCTGCTGCTCAACAGCTCCGGCAAGGAACCCCGGATCGCCGCCCGGGCCGCGCTCGGCGGCAGCCCCGCCGAACCGGCCGAGGGCGACGCGCCCGAGGCCAAGGGGCCGGTGCTGGTCGGCGAGTTCAGGACGGACTTCCTCGGCGGGCTGCTCACCCGGCCCGGCCTCGGCCGGGTCTGGCTGGTCGACGACCGGCAGCGGGTGCTCGCCGCCAACGAGGGCTACAGCTCCTTCGGTGAACTCCCCGACGGCCGCGCCCGGACCGTCCTGGCCGACGCCAGGAAGGCGGCCACCGCCGATGTCGTCCGCACCGGCGGCGACCCGGCCCTGCTGGCCGCCGCGCCGCTCGGCGGCAACGGCACCGTCGGCAAACTCGGCTGGTCCGTGGTGACCGCCCACCCGGTGGCCTGGCTGCACCTCGACCAGAACCGGGCCGACCGGCGCGCCGTGCTGGCCGGCATGCTCGGCCTCGCCGCCGCCGCGCTCTGCCTCGGCTGGCTCCAGATCGCCGTCGGCCTGCCCCTGCGCCGCCTCGCCGCGAACGCCGAGGCACTGGCCGCCGGGGACCGCCGTACGGTGCTCTACCCCGTCCACCACGACGAGGTCGGAGCCGTCGCCCGCAGCCTGGAACTGATCCGCCAGGACCTGGAGCGCGCCGCCCGCCGCACCCCCGTGCCCACGCCCGACCGCTGAGCGCCCAGCCCCCAGCCCCCTGGCCCCTGGCCCCTGGCCCCTGAGTCGAAGGACCACCGTCCGTGCTCTTCCTCTATGTCGTGCTGCTGGTGTGCTGCGCCGTCCTGCTGGTCGCGGGCATCGTCGAGCAGCGCCGGCACTTCGCCGCGCTGGAGCAGATCCCGACCCGGGTGCTGGTCAACGGCATCCGCGGCAAGAGCTCGATCACCCGGCTCTGCGCGGGCGCGCTGCGCGGCGGCGGCCTGGTGACCGTCGCCAAGACCACCGGCACCGCGGCCCGGTTCATCCACCCCGACGCGACCGAGGAGCCGGTCTACCGCAAGTTCGGCATCGCCAACGTGGTGGAGCAGATCGGCATCGTCCGCCGGGCCGCCACCTACCGGCCGCACGCCCTGGTGATCGAGTGCATGGCGGTGATGCCGGCCCTCCAGGAGGTCAACCAGACCAAGCTGATCCGCTCGACGATCGGCGTGCTCTGCAACGTCCGCGAGGACCACCTCGCCGAGATGGGCCCGACCCTGGACGACGTCGCGCGCTCGCTCTCCCGCTCGATGCCGGTCGGCGGTGTCTGCGTCACCGCCGAACAGGACCGCGTGCACATCCTGCGCGAGGAGGCGGCCCGGCGGAACTGCGAACTGATCGTGGTGGACCCGGAGTCCGTGACCGACGAGGAACTGCGCGGCTTCAGCTGGTTCACCTTCAAGGAGAACGTGGCCATCGCGCTCGCCGTCGCCGAACTCCTCGGCGTGGAACGGCAGACGGCACTGCAGGGGATGTGGCAGGCCCCGCCGGACCCGGGCGTGCTCTCCGTCGAGCGCTACCGCACGGACGACGGCAAGCGGCTGCGCTTCGCCAACGTCTTCGCGGCCAACGACCCCGAGTCCACCCTGATGAACGTCCGCCAGCTGGAGGGCCTCGGCGCGATCCACCGCCCGCTCCACGTGGTGATCAACTGCCGTCCGGACCGGGTGGAGCGCAACGGCCAGATGGGCCAGATCGTGCCGGACCTCGATCCGGACACGGTCTTCCTGATCGGCCACCCGACCAGGAGCGCCCGGGACGGCATCCCGGCCGGCTGGTCGGGGCGGGTGGTCGACCTCGGCGGCGACAAGCGGGACCCGGCCGCGCTGACCGACGAGCTGCTGACCGCGCTCGGCCCGGACTCCTCGCTGGTGGCGATCGGCAACATCCACGGCCAGGGCGAGCTGTTCCTGGAGGAGCTGGCCCGGCTGGCCCCGGACGAGGAGCCGGAGGACCACGGGACCGGGTACGAGCAGCACGGGTACGACCAGCACGGGCACGAGCAACACGGGCACGACCAGCACGGGCACGAGCAACACGGGCACGAGCAACACGGGCACGACCAGCACGGGCACGAGCAACACGGGCACGACCAGCACGGGTACGAGCAGCACGGGTACGAGCAACACGGGCACGACCAGCACGGGTACGAGCAGCACGGGTACGAGCAACACGGCTACGGCCAGTACGGGCACGACCAGTACGGCTACGCCGAGCCGCCGTACCAGGAGCACGCCCACCCGCGGCACGAGTACGCCGAGCCCGGGTACGCGCGGCACGACTACGCCGAGCCCGGCCGCCCCGAACCCGTCTACGTCCCCGAGCCGCTCCCCGACTCCTGGTTCGACCCGGCCCCCTCCCGCCAGCACATCCCCTTCCCCCACGGAGACCAGCAGTGATCCCCACCGAGCTCACCCCCGAGATCGCCGCCATCGGCATCGCGCTCGGCCTGGTCTTCTCCCTGGTCTGCTACCTGACCACCAACCTCTCCCCCGGCGGCATGATCACCCCCGGCTGGCTGGCCCTCACCCTCGTCGAGGACCTCCAGCGGGTGGCCATCGTGATCGGTGTCACCGTGCTGACCTACCTCGCCACCCGGGTCGTCCAGAAGCTGGTGATCCTCTACGGCAAGCGGCTGTTCGCCGCCGTGGTGCTGATCGGCGTGCTGCTCCAGGCCACCGTGATGCTGGTGCTCCAGCGCGAGCTGCCGACCATGTACGCCAACCAGACGCTCGGCTTCATCGTCCCCGGCCTGATCGCCTACCAGCTGGTCCGCCAGCCCCGGGCGGCCACCCTGATGGCCACCAGCACGGTGACGCTCGCCAACTACGTGGTGCTCACCGCCGGTGTCCTGCTCGGTGCCCTCCCCGGCACCTGATCGCGGCGCCCGATCCCGGCCCGACTCCGCCTTCTCTCCCCGCCCCCGCCGGAGGCCCCCATGCCCGTCACCCGGAAGTCCCTGCTCAGCGGCGGCCTGGCCGTCACCCTGCTGGCCACCAGTGGCTACCTCACCGTCCAGCTGCGGGACCGCGACCGACGGCCCGCCGAGGGCGGCACCGCCCCGCTGATCGCCGCCACCGCCGCGCCGGGCACCGCCCAGGCCGGCGCCGGGTACCGGTACGAGCGGCTGACCGGCCCGGACCGCACGGTGGTCCGCGACGCCCGCGGCGGCGTGGTCGCCACCCTGACCGACGGCGCCCGCACCGCCGCCCTGACCGGCCCGAGCCGCACCTTCGCCGAGCCGGGCACCACCACCGCCACCCTGGTCGGCGACACCTGGGTCCGGCTGATGCCGCAGCCGTGGAAGGCCGGCGCCGAGAGCGAGGGCTGGTTCCGCGGCTGGTTCCAGCAGTCGCTGGGCAGCAGCGCGGACGACGTGCTGGCGATCGCCGTGCAGTACCTCGCGGGCGCGCCCGGCGAGAAGGACGCCAAGGGCGTGCGCTACAAGGGGGACGCCTCGTTCGGCCCACTCAACCCCAACGGCTCGGCCGGCAACGACCTGCGGCTGGAGCAGACCGACTTCCTCGACTACCTCGGCACCCCGTACACCTTCGCCGACAAGGTCACCAAGCAGCCCGACAAGACCCGTTACGGCGCCTTCGACTGCTCCGGCTTCGTCCGCATGGTGTACGGGTACCGCTCCGGCTACCCGCTGCTCAGCAAGGACGTGGCCGGCCCCGGCCTGGCCCGCACCGCCAACGGCCTGGCCCGGTTCTCCCCCGGCGTCCCGGTCCTGCCGCTGACCACCGCGCCCGGCTCGGACGTCACCCTGCGGCCCGCCTCGATCGACCCGCTGCAACCCGGTGACCTGGTCTTCTTCGAGATCGACGCGCGCACCGGCGCCCGGCTCGACCACACCGGCATCTACCTCGGCCTGGACACCGACGGCCACCCGCGCTACATCTCCAGCCGGGAGGAGGCGGACGGCCCGACCTTCGGCGACAAGGGCGGCACCGCCCGGCTGGACGACAACGGCTTCTACGCGAAGGGGCTGCGCAGCGCCAAGCGGCTGTGAAGCGCCGGCCCCGCCTTCGCCCGCGCGCCCGTCCCGGCCCGCGGCGGTCCGGACGGAATGACCGGCGCCGGGCCCGAAAACCGCCACCGAGCTGTGTTTTCGGGTCAACCGGGTAACGATCCGGCATGCCGGGGCAGGATTTTCTACGCGCGTAGTCGATTCCCGTCTATTCTCGGACCTGTGAACGCATCTCCTCAGTCGGTCGTCTCCTCCGACCCCTACGCCGCCGCCCAGGCCGCCGCCGCGCGCCTGCGCGAGCTGACCGGTGCCGAGCGCCACGACGTCGCCCTGGTGATGGGCTCCGGCTGGGTGCCGGCCGCCGACGCCCTCGGCGAGACCGTGGCCGAGTTCCCCGTCACCGAGCTCCCCGGCTTCCCCGCCCCCGCCGTGGCCGGCCACGCCGGCACGATCCGCTCGGTGAAGATCGGCGACAAGCGCGCCCTGATCTTCCTCGGCCGCAACCACTACTACGAGGGCCACGGCGTGGCGACGGTCGTGCACGGCGTCCGCACCGCCGCCGCCGCCGGCTGCGGGATCATCGTGCTGACCAACGGCTGCGGCGGTCTGCGCGAGGGCTGGGTCCCCGGCCAGCCGGTCCTGATCAGCGACCACATCAACCTGACGGCGGACTCCCCGATCGTCGGCGCCAACTTCGTCGACCTGACGGACCTCTACTCCAAGCGGCTGCGCGACCTCTGCCGCGAGGTGGACTCCACCCTGGACGAGGCCGTCTACGTGCAGTTCCGCGGCCCGCACTACGAGACCCCGGCCGAGGTCCACATGGCCCGGGTGATCGGCGGCGAGCTGGTCGGCATGTCCACCACCCTGGAGGCCATCGCCGCCCGCGAGGCCGGCTCCGAGGTGCTCGGCATCTCGCTGGTCACCAACCTGGCCGCCGGCATCACCGGCGAGCCGCTCAACCACGCCGAGGTGCTGGAGGCCGGCAAGGCCTCCGCCGAGCGCATGGGCGCGCTGCTGGCGAAGGTCCTTGAGCGGATCTGACCCGGGTCTGGCGCACAATCATGAGCGACGGGGTCCGCGGGCGGCTGTGATCCGCTGATCACACCCACCCGCGGGCCCCGTCCGCGTGCGCGCCCCCTCCCCCTTGCCTACTTGCGGAACCCTCCGGCCGACAACCGACGCACTTCCCGATGGAGCTGCAGCCATGACGCAGGCAACCACCACCGACCTCCTCGCCCGGGCCCGGGCCTGGCTGGCCGAGGACCCCGACCGGCAGACCCGCGAGGAGCTGTCCGCCCTGCTGGCCCTGGCCGAGGGCCCGGACGCCGAGTCGGACAGCAAGCTCGCCTGGTCCCAGCTGGCCGAGCGGTTCTCCGGCCGGCTCCAGTTCGGCACCGCCGGCCTGCGCGGCGAGCTGGGCGCGGGCCCGATGCGGATGAACCGCGCCGTGGTGATCCGGGCCGCCGCCGGCCTGGTCGCGTACGTGCGGAAGCAGGGCCTGGGCGACCTCGTCGTCATCGGCTACGACGCCCGCCACAAGTCGTACGACTTCGCCCGCGACACCGCCGCCGTGGTGGTCGGCGCCGGTCTGCGCGCCGCGCTGCTGCCCCGCGCGCTGCCGACCCCGGTGCTCGCCTTCGCCGTCCGGCACCTGGGCGCGGCCGCCGGTGTCACCGTCACCGCGAGCCACAACCCGCCGCAGGACAACGGTTACAAGGTCTACCTGGGCGACGGCTCGCAGATCGTCCCGCCGGCCGACGCCGGGATCGCGGCCGAGATCGACGCGATCAGCGCGCTCACCGAGGTCCCGCGCGCCGAGGACGGCTGGGAGGTGCTCGGCGAGGACGTCGTCGAGGCGTACCTGGACCGGGCCGTCTCCATCGTGGACGGGCAGAGCCCGCGCGACCTGGATGTCGTCTACACCCCGATGCACGGTGTCGGCCGCGACACCCTGGTCGCCGCGTTCCGCCGGGCCGGCTTCCCCGCGCCCACCGTGGTCGCCGAACAGGCCGAGCCCGACCCGGACTTCCCCACCGTGGCCTTCCCCAACCCGGAGGAGCCGGGGGCGATGGACCTCGCCTTCCGCACCGCCGCCTCGGTCGGCCCGGACATCGTCATCGCCAACGACCCGGACGCCGACCGCTGCGCGGTGGCCGTCCCGGACAACGGCAACGGCGGCAACGGCCCCGGCTGGCGCATGCTGCGCGGCGACGACGTGGGCGCGCTGCTCGGCGCGGCACTGGTCGCCAAGAAGGCCACCGGCACCTTCGCCACCACCATCGTCTCCTCCACCCTGCTCGGCCGGATCGCCGAGGCGGCCGGCCTCGGCTACGCCGAGACGCTGACCGGCTTCAAGTGGATCGCCCGCGCCGACGGCCTGCGCTACGGCTACGAGGAGGCGCTCGGCTACTGCGTCGACCCGCAGGGCGTACGCGACAAGGACGGCATCACCGCCGCCCTGCTGGTCGCCGAACTGGCCGCCACCCTCAAGAAGTCCGGCCGCACCCTGGCCGACCTGCTGGACGACCTGGCGCTGGAGCACGGCCTGCACGCCACCGACCAGCTCTCCGTCCGGGTGCACGACCTCGCGCTGATCGCCGACGCCATGCAGCGCCTGCGCGACCAGCCGCCGACCGTGCTGGCCGGCCTGCGGGTCACCGGGGCCGACGACCTGACCGCCGGCTCCGCCGACCTGCCGCCCACCGACGGCCTGCGCTACCGCCTGGCCGGCGAGGGCGTCCGCTCGGCCCGGATCGTGGTCCGGCCGTCCGGCACCGAGCCCAAGCTGAAGTGCTATCTGGAGGTCGTCCTCCCGGTCGCCTCCGCCGCCGACCTGGCCGCCGCCCGCGAGCGCGCCGCCGGGCTGCTCGCCGCGATCAAGCGCGACCTGGCGGAGGCCGCGGGCATCGACGCCTGACCTCCCCGCACACGACGAAGGGGCCCGCCGTTCGGCGGGCCCCTTTCCGTTCTCCCGTGCTCTCTCCCGTGTTCGGACCGCGGTGCTCAGACCACGATCGCGACGACCAGCGCGACCAGGCCGGCCAGCGTCGGCGCGATGATCCACCAGCACCACCGCACGACCACCGGCCCGGCCGCGTCCGGCCGCGCCGCGTTCCGCTCGGCCTGCTCCTGCAGTACCCCGACCACCTGGTCCGACCAGGCCCGGCTCGGGTCCGGCGCGCCGGCGACCACCGAGGAGCCGGCACCCGGCCGGCCGAAGGCCACTCCCAGCCGGGACGGGTGCCGGTCGACACCGCCGCGCTGCTGGATCCGGTTGGCCCGCTTGCGCTGACGCAGCGACACCGGCACCGCCCACACCTGGTACTTGGCACCGCCCGCGAACAGTTCGACCGAGTACCCCGCCCGCAGCGCCTCCACCGACGCCCAGGGCGCCGTGATCGTCCGCAGCGGATTGCGCACCACCAGCCGCCGGTCGTTGGCCAGCACCGCGGGCCGCAGGGTGTAGGCGATCACCGGGAACGCGAACACCGGCACCGCCGCCAGCGACACGTACGGAGTCTTCCCCGTCCCGCTCAGCGCCGCGTCCCCGATCAGCCACCCGGCCACGGCCAGCAACAGCACACCGGAGATCACGCCGGGAATGGAGCGGTACACGCGGTCCGCGTACACGGGCTCCCCATCGGAGCCGGCCGAGCCCTGGTGAGGCTTGCCGTCGGAATCGGTCATGACCACGATTCTGCCCCATGCCCCCCGCGATCTACAGGGGTGGCGAACACCGTTCCGGACCACGGCCGGGCCACGGCCTCCGTCCGCCCCCGTTCGGGTGAGTCCGTCCGCGACCCGCCCCGCGCGGGGCACCGCGCACGGGACGATCCGTCCGCGACGACCGCACCCGACCACCCGCCCCCCGAAGAACCGACATGGCCACCCCATCGCGCCGGCACCGCTGGTTACTGGGCATCCGCGATGAACTGCAAGCCGGTACCCGCCCGTACGAGATCGAGGTCGAGCCGGAGGTGCGGCTCTGGCTGGAGACCCTGACCTCCGCCGAGTACGCGACGGCCCTGCGCTTCGCCGAGTTGCTCGCCGTGAAGGGCCGCGAGCTGACCGAGCCCTACGCCAAGCGGCTTGAGCACGGAGTCTGCGAACTCCGTCCCGGCCCGTACCGCATCACGTTCTGGCTCCCTGGGGACCGAAGGGCAGCGGTGCTGCTGACGGTCTTCCGCAAGCGCCGCGACAACGAGCGCCGGGAGAAGGACCGGGCGTACCAGGCGTACGCGGTCTGTGCGGCGCATCACCGGGCTCCCGGGGAGCATGATGTGTTCACCAGGAGCAGGAAGGGCGGCGAGTGATGCGCGGCAGTGACGTCCACGGCCGATGGGATCTGTCCGACGGCTGGGAGGACTCCCCCGAGTACGCGGCGGCGGGCTGGCGGATGGCGCTGGCGGGAGCGGTCCACGAGCAGCGCACCGCCCGGGGGTGGACGGAGGCCGAGCTGGCCGAGGCGTCCGGGCTGAGCGAGGAACTGGTGGAGCGGATCGAGTGCAGCGGCGTCGACCCGACCATGGACGTCCTCCAGGCGCTCGGCCGTGCCTTCGGCGCCGACGCGGCCCTCACGCTGGCCGAGCCCGACCCCGGTCTGCGGTTCGTCCCCCGCGCGGCCGCCTGAACTCTCGCGAACGCCTCTCCTCCGCTCGCCGAGGTCTCGGTCGCGCATCGAAAGGTGGGAGGCCTAGCGGTCGACTACGCGCGTAGATATGCTGGTCTGGTGACTATGTCCACTGTTGCAGCCAATGCCCTCCCGCAGCCTGGCGGCCGGGAGGTACTCCCAGGCGTTGCGGGCAGCGGCCTTCAGGACGTCGCGGCGTCCGAGGCCTCGCTCCGCCGCTTCCTGCACGGCCTGCCCGGCGTCGACCAGGTCGGCCTGGAGGCGCGTGCCGCCGCGCTCGGCACCCGCTCGATCAAGACCACGGCGAAGGCCTACGCCATCGACCTGGCCATCTCGATGATCGACCTGACCACGCTGGAGGGCGCGGACACGGTCGGCAAGGTGCGCGCCCTGTGCGCCAAGGGCCGGACCCCCGACCCGTCCGACCCGACCACGCCCCGCGTCGCCGCCATCTGTGTCTATCCGGACATGGTCGCCACCGCGAAGGCCGCGCTGCGGGGCACCGACATCCAGGTCGCCTCCGTCGCCACCGCCTTCCCCGCCGGGCGCGCCGCGCTCCCGGTGAAGCTCGCCGACACCGCCGACGCGGTCGCCGCGGGCGCCGACGAGATCGACATGGTGATCGACCGGGGCGCCTTCCTCTCCGGCCGCTACCTGGACGTCTTCCAGGAGATCACCGCCGTCAGGAAGGCGTGCGAGCGCCCCGACGGCACCTCCGCCCACCTCAAGGTGATCTTCGAGACCGGCGAGCTGCAGACGTACGACAACGTGCGCCGCGCCTCCTGGCTGGCCATGCTGGCCGGCGCCGACTTCATCAAGACCTCCACCGGCAAGGTCGCCGTCAACGCGACCCCGCCGGTCACCCTGCTGATGCTGGAGGCCGTCCGCGACTTCAAGGCGCAGACCGGTGTCCAGGTCGGCGTGAAGCCCGCCGGCGGCATCCGCACCACCAAGGACGCCATGAAGTACCTGGTGATGGTCAACGAGACCCTCGGCGACGACTGGCTGACCCCGCACTGGTTCCGCTTCGGCGCCTCCAGCCTGCTCAACGACCTGCTGATGCAGCGTCAGAAGCTGACCACCGGACGGTACTCCGGTCCTGACTACGTGACGGTGGACTGATCACCATGGCCAAGAAGAAGACCATCGAAGAGCCGGCGGCCCAGCAGCGCGGCGGCCTCTTCGCCTACGCCCCGGCGCCCGAGTCCCCCGCCGCCGCGGGCGACATCGCCACCTCCTACGGCCACTTCATCGGCGGCGAGTTCGTCGACTCCTCGGGCGGCGAGGCCCTGAAGACGGTCAACCCGGCCACCGAGCAGGTGCTCGCCGAGTTCGCCCGGGGCACCGACGAGGACGTGGACCGCGCGGTCGCCGCCGCCCGCCGGGCCTTCGCCGACTGGTCGGCGCTGCCGGGCAGCGAGCGCGCCAAGTACCTGTTCCGGATCGCCCGGATCATCCAGGAACGCAGCCGCGAGCTGGCCGTGCTGGAGTCGATCGACAACGGCAAGCCGATCCGCGAGACCCGCGACTTCGACATCCCGACCGTCGCCGCCTGGTTCTTCTACTACGCGGGCTGGGCCGACAAGCTGGACTACGCGGGCTTCGGCCCGAACCCGCGCCCGCTGGGCGTGGCCGGCCAGGTCATCCCGTGGAACTTCCCGCTGATGATGCTGGCGTGGAAGATCGCCCCGGCGCTGGCCACCGGCAACACGGTCGTCCTCAAGCCGGCCGAGACCACCCCGCTGACCGCGCTGCGCTTCGCCGAGATCTGCCGCCAGGCGGGCCTGCCGAAGGGCGTCGTCAACATCGTCACCGGCGACGGCCGCACCGGCGCCGCGCTCACCGCGCACCCGGACGTCAACAAGGTCGCCTTCACCGGTTCCACCCCGGTCGGCCGGGCGATCGCCAAGCAGCTGGCCGGCAGCCGCAAGAAGCTGTCGCTGGAGCTCGGCGGCAAGGCCGCCAACATCGTCTTCGACGACGCGCCGATCGACCAGGCGGTCGAGGGCATCGTCAACGGCATCTTCTTCAACCAGGGCCACGTCTGCTGCGCGGGCTCGCGCCTGCTGGTCCAGGAGTCGATCCAGGACGAGCTGCTGGACGCCCTGAAGCGCCGGATGTCCACCCTTCGGGTCGGCGACCCGCTGGACAAGAACACCGACATCGGCGCCATCAACTCGGCCGCCCAGCTGGCCCGGATCACCGAGCTGACCGACGCCGGCGAGGCCGAGGGCGCCGAGCGCTGGTCGCCCGAGTGCGAACTGCCCGGCACCGGCTTCTGGTTCAAGCCGACCGTCTTCACCGGCGTCAGCCAGGCCCACCGGATCGCCCAGGAGGAGATCTTCGGCCCGGTGCTGTCCGTGCTGACCTTCCGCACCCCCGCCGAGGCGGTCGAGAAGGCCAACAACACCCCGTACGGCCTCTCCGCCGGCATCTGGACGGAGAAGGGCTCGCGGATCCTCTGGACGGCGAGCCGGCTCAGGGCCGGTGTGGTCTGGGCCAACACCTTCAACAAGTTCGACCCGACCTCGCCGTTCGGCGGCTACAAGGAGTCGGGCTACGGCCGCGAGGGTGGCCGCCACGGTCTGGAGGCCTACCTCGATGTCTGACACCATCACGCGTCTTGACGTCCTCAAGACCTACAAGCTGTACGTCGGCGGGAAGTTCCCGCGCTCCGAGAGCGGGCGGGTGTACGAGGTGACGGACTCGAAGGGCGAGTGGCTGGCCAACGTCCCGCTCGGCACCCGCAAGGACGCCCGCGACGCCGTCGTGGCCGCCCGCGCGGCGGTCAAGGGCTGGGCCGGCACCACCGCGTACAACCGCGGTCAGGTGCTGTACCGGGTCGCCGAGATGCTCCAGGGCCGGCGCGAGCAGTTCGCCGCCGAGGTGGCGCTCTCCGAGGGCATCGGCCCGAAGAAGGCCGCCGCACTGGTGGACGCCACGATCGACCGCTGGGTCTGGTACGCGGGCTGGACGGACAAGGTCGCCCAGATCGCGGGCGGCGCCAACCCCGTCGCCGGCCCGTTCTTCAACCTCTCCACCCCGGAGCCGACCGGCGTGGTCGGGATCGTCGCCCCGCAGGCCGGGTACGGGCACTCGCTGCTCGGCCTGGTCTCGGTGATCGCGCCCGCCATCGCCACCGGCAACACCGTGGTCGTCGCGGCCGCCGCCGACGCCCCGCTGCCGGCCCTCTCACTGGGCGAGGTGCTGGCCACCTCGGACGTCCCCGGCGGTGTGGTCAACATCATCTCCGGCCGCACCACCGACATCGCCCCCACCCTGGCCTCGCACCAGGACGTCAACGCACTGGACCTCACCGGGGCCATTGCCGCCGACGGTCCCGGCGCGGCGGCGGCGCTGGAGGCGGCCGCCGCGGATACCCTGAAGCGGGTAGTCCGTCCGGAGCTGGACCCGTTCGCCCAGGACTGGACCAGTACGCCCGGTACGGACCGGCTACTCTCGTTCCTGGAGACGAAGACGGTCTGGCACCCGATGGGGATCTGACCGCCCCGTCACCGAGTAACAACTCCACAGACTGGCCGTCCCCAGTGCCCTCTCCCCCCCAGGGCCCGGACGGTCATTGGACGGACCCGCGCCTCTCCCCCCCTGGCGCGGGTCCGTCGACTTTCACCCCCGTCGGCTCTCACCGCCCGCCCTGGTCGCACCCGCACCGCGCCGACGGCGCCGGAAGCCGAAAGCGCCGGAAGCAGGTGCCGTCCGCCCGGTTTCGGCATCGGGCCGGGATGCGTCAGACTGGTGTCCCGTGAGTGACTCCCCGCTGAACCCTGTGCCGATAGCCGCCGCCCGGGTGGTCCTGCTCTCCGGGCCCTCCGGATCGGGGAAGTCCTCGCTCGCCGGGCGCAGCGGTCTGCCGGTGCTTCAGCTCGACGACTTCTACAAGGACGGGGACGACCCCACCCTCCCGCTGCTGCCCGACGGCGCGGTCGACTGGGACTCCCCGCTCGCCTGGCACCGTGAGCAGGCCGTCGCCGCCATCCGCAGCCTGCACCGGACCGGCCGGGCCGACGTCCCGGTGTACTCGATCCCGGACAACGGCCGGGTCTCCACCCGGGTCCTGGACCTGGCCGGCGCCCCCGCGTTCATCGCCGAGGGCATCTTCGCCGCCGAGATCACCTCCGACTGCGCCGCCGAGGACCTGCTCGGCGACGCCCTCTGCCTGCGCAACGGCGCGTTCACCACCGCCTGGCGCCGACTGCGCCGGGACGTCCGCGAGGGCCGCAAGTCGCTGCCCGTGCTGCTGCGCCGCGGCTGGCGCCTGCTGCGCGCCGAGCGCTCCATCGTCGGCCGCCAGGTCGGGCTGGGCGCCCACCCCTGCGCCGGCCCGGAGGCCGCCCGCCGGATCCGCACCGCGGCCGGGCCCCGGGAGCTCAGCCCCTCCCGGTAGGGCCCGGCCCGCCCGCGCGACAACGGCCCCGGACACAACGGAACGGCGGGCCCGGTGCGTCTCCCCCGCACCGGGCCCGCCGCCTTCCCTCGGACAACCGCCGGGCTCCCCCCGTGGCGCCGCTCCCCCGAGCCGGCGCCACCGGCCCGTGGCCGTCCTTACCCGTCCCCCGACGGGAGTTCCCTCCTCCGCGGGCGCGGAGGCCCTCGCCCGCGCGGCCGCGGCCGCTACGCGACCAGCTCGCCGAACGCCCGGACGGTGTCGCCCGACTTGTTCAGGTGCTCGTCGTCGCGCAGCCGGCGCAGCGCGCGCCAGATGCTGCTCTTGACCGTGCCGACGCTGATGTTGAGCACATCGGCGATCTCCGGGTCGGTCTTGCCCTCGTAGTACCGCAGCACCAGCATGGTCCGCTGGTTCTCCGGCAGCTTCGCCAGCGCCTGCCAGAGCACGGCCCGCAGTTCGGTGCCGCCCATCGCGTCGGTGTCGCCGACCGTCTCCGGCAGCTCCTCGGTCGGGTACTCGTTGACCTTGCGGCGCCGCCAGGCGGAGATGTGCAGGTTGGTCATGGTGCGGCGGAGGTAGCCCCCGACCGCGGCCTTGTCGGTGATCCGGCCCCAGGCCCGGTAGGTGCTGAAGAGCGCGCTCTGCAGCAGGTCCTCGGCCTCGTAGCGGTCACCGGTGAGGTGGTACGCCGTGGCGTACAGGGAGGCGCGGCGCTCGCGCACGTACGCGGTGAACTCCGTGATGTGGTCCTCCGCGACGGCCGGGTGCTCCCCCTGCGCGCCTCCCTGCCCGGCCTCGGCGGTGCGGCCGGCCGCGGGGGACAACCGCAGCAGCGTCGCACCGGCGGCCTCGCGGCCGGCCGACTCCCCCGGGCCGACCTTCCGCAGACCGCTTCCCCCGTCGCCCCTGAGGGCGTCCTTGCCCTCGACGCGGACGGGGAGGATCCCCCGCAGCGTGAGGGTTCCGGCGGAGTCGGCCGCACTCCCCGTCCGGCCGATCCCGTACAGCTCCCCCGGCCTGCCGCCGCCGCTCACCCGGCGGACGACAGCGTTCCCACCGGTGCTGTGCGCGCATCCCCGTACGGTCACGGCACCCGAGGTCTCGTCGGTCCTGGCCTCGTACCGGGTCCGCGGGGTGGTCGCTGACGAACGCGCGGTGCGGACAGCCGGGTTGGTCCGGGTCTGAAGCATGGCGTTCATCGTGCGCCCCCTGGGTCGGTACGAGCGGTTCCTGTTGCCGCCGTTCAACCGGCCGGTTGGCCCGCTGTCCTGCGGCGACATGGAAAATCCTGCCCGCCGGTTGTGATGGCGCTGTCCGCCGACTGTCACAGGGGTGTCACAGGGGTGGGGCGTTCGCCCGCGCACGCCCTCCCGCCGTACCGGACGCCGACGGGGCGCCCGCCGGTTCCGCCGGACCGGTGCCCGACGCCGGGGGGTGATTCGGCGCCCCGGGTGAGCCAGAATGAGGCCGTGCCTTTCCTCCTTCTGATCGAGGACGACGACGCCATCCGCACCGGCCTCGAACTCGCCCTCACCCGCCAGGGCCACCGCGTGGCCACCGCCGCCTCCGGCGAGGACGGTCTGCGGCTCTTCAAGGAGCAGCGGCCGGACCTGATCGTGCTGGACGTGATGCTGCCCGGAATCGACGGTTTCGAGGTCTGCCGCCGCATCCGGCGGACCGACCAGCTGCCGATCATCCTGCTCACCGCCCGCTCCGACGACATCGACGTGGTGGTCGGCCTGGAGTCCGGCGCGGACGACTACGTCGTCAAGCCGGTGCAGCCACGCGTCCTGGACGCCCGGATCCGGGCCGTGCTGCGGCGCGGCGAGCGCGAGAGCTCGGACTCCTCCGCGTACGGCACCGTGGTGATCGACCGCGCGGCGATGACCGTCACCAAGGACGGCGAGGACCTCCAGCTCACCCCGACCGAGCTGCGGCTGCTGCTGGAGCTCAGCCGCCGCCCCGGGCAGGCGCTCTCCCGCCAGCAGTTGCTGCGGCTGGTCTGGGAGCACGACTACCTCGGCGACTCCCGCCTGGTGGACGCGTGCGTGCAGCGGCTGCGGGCCAAGGTCGAGGACGTCCCCTCGGCACCGACGCTGATCCGCACGGTGCGCGGGGTCGGCTACCGTCTGGACCCGCCGGCCTGACCCCCGCGCTCCTGACCCCCGCCGCTCCTGACACCCGTACGACGACAGGCTCACGTGACTGACCATCAGACGACGA
This sequence comes from Kitasatospora sp. NPDC092286, assembly GCF_044755565.1. Lineage (NCBI taxonomy): Bacteria > Bacillati > Actinomycetota > Actinomycetes > Kitasatosporales > Streptomycetaceae > Kitasatospora > Kitasatospora sp. NPDC092286. The sequence goes on from NZ_JBIVRD010000001.1 coordinate 130,348, forward strand.
CCCGACGGTTCTCCTCGGGCCCGTGGCGACGGCTGCGCTCCCTGCGGGTGCGGCTGATCGCGGTGTTCGCCGCGGTCGCGCTGCTCACCGCCGTCTCGGCCTCCGGCATCGCGTACTGGCTGAACCGTGACGCGGTGCTCAAGCGCGCCCAGGACACCGCGCTCAACGACTTCCGGGTCTCGCTCAGCCGCAACGTCTCCGACCTGCCGCTGAACGCCACCTGCGCGGACCTGACCCAGCTCGCCAACACCGTCGCCAGCTCCGGCCTCAGCTACGACGTGGTCGTCGCCGACCCGGCCCGCCCCGGCTGCGTCGCCTCCTCCTCCCCCGGGCGCTACACGCTCGCCGAGGTCCCGGGCAACCTGCAGGACACCGTAGGCCGCCTGCGCCAGGTCACCGACAGCAACCCGTACGCCTACCACCTCTACTGGCAGCGCCAGAACCTGGACGGCCGGCCGTTCCTGATCGGCGGCACCAAGGTGGTGCCGACCGGCCCGACCGCGTACATGTTCAAGTCGCTGGAGAACGAACGGGCCGATCTCAACACCCTCGGCTGGTCGCTCGCCATCGCCACCCTGCTCGCCCTGATCGGCTCGGCCCTGCTCGCCCAGGCGGCGTCCGCGACCGTGCTGCGGCCGGTCAAGCGGCTCGGCGAGGCGGCCCGGCGGCTCGGTGAGGGCCACCTGGACACCCGGCTGGAGGTCGAGGGCTCGGACGAACTGGCCGATCTGGCCCGGACCTTCAACCGCACCGCCGCGTCCCTGCACGAGCAGGTCGAGGAGCTGAGCGCGCGCGAGGCGCAGAGCCGGCGGTTCGTCGCCGACATGTCGCACGAGCTGCGCACCCCGCTGACGGCGATGACGGCCGTGACGGACATCCTGGAGGACGAGGCCGAGTCGCTGGACCCGATGATCGAACCGGCCGTCCGGCTGGTGGTCAGCGAGACCCGCCGGCTCTCCGACCTGGTGGAGAACCTGATGGAGGTGACCCGCTTCGACGCCGGTACGGCGAAGCTGGTCGCCGACGAGGTCGACATCGCCGACCTGATCATGTCCTGCATCGACGGCCGGGCCTGGTACGACGCGGTCGAACTGGACGCCCCGCGCGGCGTCCTGGCCGTGGTGGACCCGCGCCGGCTGGACGTCGTCTTCGCCAACCTGATCGGCAACGCGCTCAAGCACGGCGGCTCGCCGGTGCGGGTCAAGGTGCGGGAGGCGGACGGCACGGTGGTCGTCGAGGTGTCCGACAGCGGCCCCGGGATCCCGGAGGACGTGCTGCCGCACGTCTTCGACCGCTTCTACAAGGCGGACAAGGGGCGGGCGCGTTCGGAGGGCAGCGGGCTGGGCCTGTCGATCGCGATGGCCAACGCGCAGATCCACGGGGGGGCGATCACGGCGGCCAACGGGGAGGCCGGGGCGGTCTTCACCCTGACGCTGCCGCTGACCCAGCCGCCCACGCCACCGGCCGCCGCCGAGGAGAGTGCCACGTGACCGCCCTGACCTTCCTGACCACCCCGGTCTCCCGGCCGGCCCTCCGCCGCGCCGTGGGCGTGCTCTTCCTGGCCGCCCTCGCCGCCGGCTGCGGCATCCGCCCGACCGCCGTCCCGGTGGACGCGGGCGCCCCCGCCAGCCGTACCGCCTGCCCGACCACGCCGCACATACCGACCGCCCTGGCCACGCCCTCGCCGGCCGGCCCGACGGTGGTACCGCCGCGCACCGCGGCGAAGCCGGGCGTGAGCCCGTCGCCGACGTCCGCGACGGCCTCGCCGGTGCTGCCGCCGTCCGACAACGTGTTCAGCGCGCTGCCCACGCCGTCGGCGCCCACGTCCGCACCCTGCCGGTGATCCGCCCGGCGCGTCCCCGGCCCCGGCCCGGGGGAGCGCCGAGAGGATCACGGTGGACCCGGGAACCGCCGTGCCACCGGGTCACGTCCTTCCCCGCGTGCAGCGAGATGGCACCAGGACACGCGACGAGCGTTCCGGCGTGCGGACCGAGACCGGGCCGGCGGCGGCCGTCCACCGTCCCCTCCAGCTGGCGGGCCTCCTCGGCCTCACCCTCCACCTGACCCTGGTCGGCTGGCTGTTGCTGAGACCCCTGCCGGTGGCCTGGGTCTACGACGCCAACCTGACGCCGCTGGCCTCGCTCCGCTTCTCCTCCGCCGGGCAGGTGCTCGGCGAACTGCTCCTGCTGGCCCCGCTGGGCGTCCTCCTCCCGCTGGCCGGCGGCCGCGTCCGGGCCCGCTGGGTCCCGTCCTTCCTCCGCACCACCGGCGCCTCCGCGCTGCTGGCCACCGCGCTGGAGTTCCTCTCCTCCTGGACCCCGGGGCACGTCCTCGACGTCGACCACATCCTGTTCGCGATCGTCGGCGTCGCCGCCACCCACCTGGCCCTGGTGCCCGCCGCGCGCTCGCTTCTGCTGCGGGCCCGGCACCGGCCCCGCGCGGCCCGGGCGGTCACCCTGCCGGTCCCGGTTCCCACGGCAGTCGTGGCGCCGGCCGTGGCACCGGTGTACGCGGAGTCGGCGCGCCGCCTCGACTGAGGCGGCGCGGCCGAGGCGTCTTCGCCGAGGGCCCTTAAGGCTTGTCTGACAATTCCCGCCGCCGGACCCGGCCGCCGACCTCGACCAGGCCGCCGGGCCGGACCGCCGTGACCAGCTGCGAGCCCCGGCCCTGGGTGATCACCAGGTCCCGGTCGAGACCCGCGGTGAGGAGGAGGGCGGCGGCGCCCGTCGCCTCGTCCTCGTCGATGCCGTCGCCCCGGCCCGGGAAGGCCCGCGCCCGCACCCGGCCCGCCGGTTCGTCCTGCCAGGCCCAGGCGTAGATCCACTCGCCGGGCGGCGGCACCTCCAGGGCGTCCACCTCGGCCGCCGAGGCGTACTGCCGCAGCGTGCGCGGCGGCGCCCACGCGGCGCGGGCCCCGATCCGGGTGAACCCGCCGTCCCGCCGGACGGCCACCACCCCGGCGGGGGTGACCAGCCGGTCCACGCCGAGCAGCCAGGCGGCGCCCACGCAGGGGTGGCCGGCGAACGGGAGGCGGAGCGTGGGCGTGTAGATGTCGATGACGCCACGCTCCGGGTCGTCGACGAACACCGTCTCGCTGAAGCCCAGTTCACGGGCGAACGCCTGCCGGGCGGCCACGTCCGGCACCGCACCGCCGTCCCGGACCACCCCGAGTTCGTTCCCGTGCTCGCCGCCCGGTCCGCAGAACACCCGCAGGACCTCGTACCCGGTCATCCGCTCCACCCCGTCCGGGCCCGCCGCCCGTCGTCGCCTCGGTGCACGGGCGACCGCCGCGACCCCGGCCGGGCCGCCCCGGCACCGCCGACAGTACCTCCGGCCGACGATGCCGGGACCGTCAGCGTCCGGACGGCCGCGCGCCCCGGCGCCGGTGCAGGGTGACGGCAATGGTGCCCAGGCCCAGGACGATCGCGGCGGCGCCACCGATCGCCATCGGCCCGGTGTCGGAACCGCCGCCGGTGGACGCCAGCGTGCTGGTCGGGGCCGGCACCGGAGCCGGCCCCGGGGCCGCCGGCCGGACCGGTTCCTGGCCGGACGCCTGGCCGGACGCCTGACCGGGCGCCTGGCCGGTGGCCTGCGAGACCGGGACGACCCGGGCGGTGGACGGCGACGCCGAGTCCGCCGGACCGCTCGCGGCCGGGCCGGTGGCCCGGGTGGACGGAGCCTCCGGCGACGGCGGGCCCGACGGCGTACCGGCCCCGCCGGGAGCGACGACGGCGAAGCCGGCCGCCGGGCCGGCCGCCCGGATCTCCTTCCCGCCCGGGGTGAGCGGGAGGCTGGAACCCGTGAACAGCACCGATCCGGTACCGACCGGGGCGGCCGCGGTGAAGGACAGCCGGACGTTGACCGTGCGGGCCTCACCGTCGTGCAGGTTGATGATGGTGCTCTCCTTGCTGTCCGCCCGGAGCATCAGCTGCAATTGGCCCGGCTCCTGCTGCGCGTAGCCGGTGGCGGGCAGCCAGACGCCCTCGGGCGTCTGGAAGTCGAGGTGGACCAGCTCGCTGGTGAGCGTGTTCCGCCCCTGGAAGGTGACCTCGGGGTAGAACCGGATGTCCCTGCCGCTGTGGTTGGCGATCGTCAGCCTGAACGGCTTCGCGTCGCCACCGGCGGTGAAGGCGGCGGGCAGCCCGTCGACGCCGAGGTCCGGCAGCGCGGGTGCGGGCGGGGTGGTCGGACCGCCGGCCGGAACGATGGTGAAGTCGCTGCCGAAGGGGCTGGCGGCGTAGAACACCCGCTGCTCCGGGGGCAGGGTGGGATCCAGGACCACGGCCTGGAAGAGGGCCGACGCCCGGCCGCCGTTGGCGTCGGCGGTGACGGCGAGGCGCAGCCGGTAGGTGAGCGAGGCGCCCGCCGGCAGGTGCAGCCGGCCGGCGGACGTGTCGAGCTCCCACGAGGCTCCGGCACCGGCACCGGCGCGGGACGGGGCGCTCTTCCACTGCGTGCTGCCGGGCACCTGGTACTCCAGCCTGAGCTGGGTCTCCTTGATCCCCGAGTTGCCGTCCGCGATGGTGAACCCGGTGTCGGCGGTGACCTCGTGGTCGGCGGAGTTCGTGAGGGTGGCGGTGAACTCGACCGGCGCCGCCCCGGCGGTGACACTGCCGGGGACGCCGGCCAGCCCGATCGTCACCGGCCCGTTCCGGCCCTGGGTGTCCTGGGTGTCCTGAGTGGACTGGCCGGACTGGACGGAGAGCGGGAGTGCGGACGCCCCCGGGGCCGAAGCCAGGACCGTACCGGAGACCAGGGCGGCCGCGGCGGCGAGGACGAGGACTCTGCGGTGCTGAGTGCGCATTGGAACCTCACGGAAGGATGCGGGCCTGGCCCGGCAGAAGGCGGTACACGGGCATGAGGGCCGCTGCGGGCCTTGCCCGTACCGTTCTTTCGCCCCCCAACCCCAGCGATCGCGGCATCATATCCGAACACCTGCACGACCTGCAGAGCATTAGTCCCGCAGCCGATCCACGCCGGCCGCAAAAGTCGCAGCCGCACCAGGCCGGCTGACGCGGCCGCCCGGCCCGTCCGTTCCGCCGGCCGGCGGAACGGACGGGCCACCGGGGCGCGTGGGCCCCGGCACCGTTCAGCGCACGCGGCGGATCCAGAACGCGCAGAAGAGGACCAGCAGGGCGGTGACGGCGAGACAGACGCCGGTCTGGGTCCAGTGCATCGCCCATTCGGCGGCCGGCGGGTGGTAGGTGGCGTAGGCCTGGACGATGGTGTCCTGATGCGCCGAGCACTCGTCGGTCGGGCACACCCCGGTGCCGTCCGGCATCCGCGAGAGCCAGTCGCCGGGCAGCGGGATCCGCTGACCGTCCGAGGTGAGCAGGCCGTTCTCCACGATGTCCGATTCGATCGGCGTACTGGTCGGCAGATGACTGCTGGAGAAGACGAGCTGATGATCGGCCGGCAGCGCGGCCATCCGGATGTCGGCCACCGCCTCGCGCGCCGGCGTCAGGAGGTAGCGGGACGCGTCCACCGCCACCCGCACGACGGCGGTGAGGGCGGCCGTGACGACGATCGAGGCGACCACCCGCCGCACGACCAGGCCGACCGCGGCTCCCAGCGCGACTCCGAGCAGGCTGAACCCGACCACGGAGGGGCCCGAGGTCGCCCGGCTCAGCCAGGTGAACCAGTGGTAGTAGCCGGGCACGGCGAAGCGCCCCTGGATCTGGCCGACCCACCAGGTGGAGACCACGGCGAGCAGGCACGATCCCACCAGGGTCGCGACCAGCGGGACACCCAGGCGAGCCGCCAGCCACCGCTGCCGTGACACGGACTGGGTCCAGGCGAGGCCGTACGTCCCGCTCTCGAACTCCCGTGCCAGCAGGGGCGCCGCGACGAAGAGACCGAGCGCGGGCGGCAGGGCCACCAGGAACCAGCCGGTGATCAGCACCCAGGTCAGCCACCGGGTGTCGAGTTCGATGGCCCGGGAGGTGACCTGCTCGCACTCGGCCGGGAAGTGGACGACGTTGCAGTTCTGGATGTGCTGGGTGTCGACGTAGTCGCCGATCCGCGTACCGAGGAAGAGCAGCCAGGCGCAGACCGCCAGCAGCACGACGCCGCACACGAGGAGCGGGGTGCGCTCCTGGCGGACGCTCAGCCAGACGGTGCCGCGCAGGATCCTCCGCCCGGCGGCCGGCGGCGGCGGGGACAGGGACGGCGGCGGGGATGCCAGGTCGGTCGTACTCATCGCGCACTCACCTCGCGTACTGCGGCCGGGCCGGCGACGGGCCCGGGCACGGATGCGGCCGGGGCGCCGGGCGCCGGGGTACGCAGATAGCCGATCAGGATGTCCTCCAGGCCCGGCCGGCTGACGTCCCACCGGGGGTCCACGGGGCCGGCGGGCTTCAGCAGCGCGGTCGCCTGCCGCCCGGTCCGGCGCAGTTCCACGATGTCGTGCCGGGCCAGGTCGGCCGGCAGACCGTCGCCCTCGTCGACGCCGACGGCGAGACGGTGGCTGTCCAGCAGGTCCTCGACGTCGCCGGTGACCCTGATCCGCCCGCCCTGGAGCACGGTGACGTGATCGCACACCCCGTTCAGTTCGGCGAGGACGTGGGAGGAGATCAGGATGGTGGTGCCGTGCTCGGCCGCCTCGGCCATCAGGATGCCGGTGAGCTCCTGGCGGGCCACGGGATCGACGTCGGCGAGCGGTTCGTCGAGCATCAGCAGGTCCGGCCGCTTGCCCAGGACGAGCGCGAGGGCGACCCTGGTCCGCTGGCCGGCGGTGAGGGTGCCCACCCTGGCGTCCGGTGGGAGGCCCCCGTGACGCACGATCCGCTCCGCGGTCTCCTGGCTCCAGCCCGGGTTGAGCTCCCGGCCCGCCCGCAGCGTCTCGGCGACGGTCAGCCTCGGGTAGAGGGGCTTGTCCTGCCGGAGGTACGCGGTGCGCCGGATGGTCCCGGGCTCGCGCGGGCCGCCGCCGAAGACCGCGACGGAGCCCTCCGTCGGCGCCAGCAGACCTGCGGCGACCGCCATCAGCGTGCTCTTGCCCGCGCCGTTCGGGCCGACCAGGGCGGAGATCCGGCCGGCCGGGAGCCGGAACTCGCAGCCGCGCAGGGCCCAGGATCTGCGGTACTTGAGCCCGAGCCCGACGGTCTCCAGCGCGGGCGACTGCCCGGCCGGTCGGTGGTGCGGGACAGGTTCGGGGTGGTTCACCCGGGCTCCTCGGAGGCCTCGACAGTGGTGGGGTAGGCCCGGTCCAGGGCGGTGTCGACCAGCGCGGTGACGTCTTCGCGTTCCAGACCGGCCGCACGGGCACGTGCAATCCATCCGGCCAGCTCGGCGTGGAGGGCGGAGTCCTCGGCGGCCTGCGGTTTCGCAAGCGTCCGCCGGACGAACGTCCCCACGCCCCGACGGCTGTCGACCAGACCCTCGCGTTCGAGCTCCCGGTAGGCCTTGAGCACCGTGTTGGGGTTGATCGCCGTGGCCGCCACCACCTCTCGGGCGGTGGGCAGTTGGTCGCCCGGGCGCAGCACGCCGAGCCTCAGCGCCCGCTTGGTCTGCTCGATGATCTGCAGGTACGGCGAGAGCCCGCTGCGCCGGTCGATGAGGTATTCAACGATGGCATCCACCATTTCACTAGTTGTCCAGCCGAATCCCACCCCCGGCTGTGACTGCCCATCAAGCCGCCTCCTGGCAGGCAGGATTGATGATAACCACCATTCCACTAGTTATCTAGTGGAATGGTGGTCTGATGATCGGCAACCGGCCGGGCGGGCGCCTGGGTCCGGCTGCCGCCTGGCGAGGCAGGCCGGCACCGCCCTGCCGCCCGTCGTGCCGGCCCCGACCGCGCAGCACGCGACTCCCTCGGTGTGACCCCCGCCACTTCCGCATGGCCCGTGCAGCGAACCGGCCCCGGCCGCCGTCAGGAAGGCAGACACCCACACCGAGGAGACGGACCAGCACATGAGCAGCAGCAACCCGGCGGGCGGCCGAAGGTGAGGCTCGGCCGGCGCTCCGGCGCTCGCGGCACCCCGCCGATCGACTTCGCCGCGTTCGTGCAGCAGCGCTCCGGCGCCCTGTTCCGGACGGCCTACCTCCTGACCGGCAACCGCGAGCTCGCCGAGGACCTGCTCCAGGAGGCCCTGGAGAAGGCCTGCCGGCACTGGAAGCGCGTCGCGGTCGCCGACTCCCCGGAGGCGTACGTCCGTCGGATCGTCGTCAACCTCGCCAACGACCGCTGGCGCAGGCTGAGCCGGGCGGGCGTCCGCACCGAGGCGGTCCCCGAGGACCTCCCCGCCCCGGGCGACGCCTACCGCACGGTCGAACTGCGCGACGAACTCGTCCGGGCCCTGCACGCCCTCCCGATCGGCATGCGCAGCGTCGTCGTCCTCTCCTATCTGCACGACCTGGACGACCGTCAGATCGCCGACGTCCTGAACATCTCGCCCGGCACCGTCCGCTCCCAACTCGCCCGCGGGCTGGCCAGACTCCGCACCGCCGCCCTCCCCGCCCACGAAGGTGCGTGATGACGACCGACCACGACCCCACCCTCGACCCCCATCTCGGAAGGGCCCTCCGCCAGGCCATGAACAGCTACGCCGACTCCGCGCCCGCCCCCGCCTTCGACGCCCCCGCCATCCTCCGCCGCACCCGCCGCCGACGCGGCCTCCTCGCCACCGCGGCCTCGGCGGCGGCCATCGCCGTCGTCGCCACCGGCGCGTTCCTTCTCCAGAGCCCGCCGTCCGGGCCCCGGACGCCGCTCACCCCGGCCGCCCCCATCTCGCCACCGGTCGGTTCGGGCACCCCGTCCCCCTCCCTCGGCTCCGGCACCCCCTCGCCCGTCTCCTCCCCCGGCTACGGAGAGCCCTCGCCAGGGCCCACCCCTTCGCCCGACGCGGCCCGGATCACCGTCCCCGACGTCGTGGGTCGCTCCCAGGCCTCCGCCGAGCAGGCCCTCGCCGCGGCCGGACTCCGGGTCGAGACCCACCTCTTCACCGACTGGAAGGTCCCCGCCGGCAGCGTCATCAACACCCAGCCCGCCGCCGGCGCCCTCCTCCCCCCGGACGCCACCGTCACCGTCTTCGTCTCCAAGGGCAGGCCCTGATCCCGGGAGCGGGACGTCGTCCCGGCGGACTTCCCGCTCCCGACCGTTCCCGACCGAGGCCGGCCCGCTCCCGAACCGCCCGGGGCGGGCCGGCCTCGGTCCGGTCACGCCCGCCCTCCGGGGCGACCCCGAGGGGAACCCCGAGACGCCGCTACGCCTCCTCGACGAGACGCCCCGCGCCCGGATCGGCTTGCGGGGTGAGGCTTCGGCGACCGGCGCGACGGAGCATGGAGATACGCCCACCGGAGAGGCCGGCACCGGGCGCGACACCACGGAGCACGCCATGAGCCGCCTCGCCCGCCCCCGCCACAACCGCGTCATCGCCGGCGTCTGCGCCGGGATCGCCGAGCGCTTCGGCCTGACGCCGTGGACCGTCCGACTGATCTTCCTGGCCTCCTGCCTGCTGCCCGGGCCGCAGTTCCTGATCTACCTGGCGCTCTGGGTGCTCCTCCCCCAGGAGCCGTGAGTCACGAGCCCCGCACCGCAGGGGCACGCCGCGAGCAGCCGACGGGCCGCCCGCACCCGGGGTCTCCGGGGCGGACGGCCCGTCGTGGTGCCGGCGCTGGGTCAGCCGGTCAGGCCCGGCAGCGGGAGGGTCTGGGCCAGCCCGCCGAGCGGGGTCTTGTCGAGGCCCGGGATGCTGGGCACGGCGGCGCGGTCGGTGACGCCGGAGAGCGGGGCGGCGGCCGGCAGGGCCTGGCCGGCGGTCGGGGCGAGGGTCCCGAGGGTGCCGGCGACCTTGTCGGCGCCCGGCAGCTTGGCGGCGGTGTCGACGACGGCGCCGGTCACCGCGGGGTTGGTCACCGCCCCGGTGGGGAGCCCGAGGCCACCGGCGGCGACGGAGTCGGCGGACGCGCTGCCGGCGCCGACCGCAGCGATGGCGATACCGAGCACGGCGGTGCCGGCGGCCTTGAGAGCCTGCTTCATGAGTTCGTCCTTGGGTCCTCGTCGGTGGCCGACGTCCGGGCACAGCGGCTCACCGCCGCCACAACCTGTCAGCAGTGACTGGCACACCGTAGTGACTGGACCGGACCAGGACCAAAGGGAGTTAACCCGCCGGAGTGGATAGTCAGATGAACGCCAACACCCTTGCCGCAGTGCGGCGTTCATCCGGCCACCCGTCGGCGGCGCTCAGGCGCCGACGCTGAACAGCCACTCCGCCTTGAGCTCGGCGTAGCCCGGCTTGATCACGTCGCTGATCATCGCCAGCCGCTCGTCGAACGGCAGGAACGCCGACTTCATCGCGTTCACCGTGAACCACTCCAGGTCGCCCAGCGTGTAGCCGAACGCCTCCACCAGGTGCCCGAACTCACGGCTCATGCTGGTGCCGCTCATCAGCCGGTTGTCGGTATTGACGGTGACCCGGAACTTCAGCCGGCTGAGCAGCCCGATCGGGTGCTCGGCGTACGAAGCCGCCGCCGCCGTCTGGAGGTTGGAGGTCGGGCACATCTCCAGCGGGATCCGCTTGTCGCGCACGTACGCGGCCAGCCGGCCGAGCTCGACGCGGCCGTCCTCGTGCACGGTGATGTCGTCGACGATCCGCACGCCGTGGCCGAGCCGGTCGGCGCCGCAGCACTGCAGGGCCTCCCAGATCGACGGCAGGCCGAAGGCCTCGCCCGCGTGGATGGTGAAGTGGTTGTTCTCGCCCTTGAGGTAGTCGAAGGCGGCCTGGTGGCGGGTCGGCGGGTGGCCGGCCTCGGCACCGGCGATGTCGAAGCCGACCACACCCTGGTCGCGGTAGCGGTTGGCCAGCTCGGCGATCTCGGTGGAGCGGGCGGCGTGGCGCATCGCGGTCAGCAGGGTGCCGACCCGGATGCGGTGGCCGGCCGCGCGGGCGCTGGCCTCGCCGAGCCGGAAGCCCTCGTTGACGGCCTGGACGACCTCGTCCAGGGTCAGGCCGGCCTCCAGGTGCTGCTCGGGGGCGTAGCGGACCTCGGCGTAGACGACGCCGTCCGCGGCGAGGTCCTCGGCGCAGTCGGCGGCCACCTTGATCAGCGCCTCGCGGGTCTGCATCACGGCGCAGGTGTGCGCGAAGGTCTCCAGGTAGCGGACCAGCGAACCGGAGTCGGCGGCCTCGCGGAACCAGACGCCGAGTTCGGCCGGGTCGGTGGTCGGGAGCCCGTCGTAGCCGCAGGCGGCGGCCAGCTCGACGATGGTCTCCGGGCGCAGCCCGCCGTCGAGGTGGTCGTGCAGGAGCACCTTCGGGGCGCGGGCGATCTGGTCGGGGGTGGGGATCCGGGGGCCAGTGCCCGCGGTGGTGACAGGGATCTGCTTCTCCATTGCGGGAGTGTAGCCCCTACGCGCGTAGACCGACTACCGCCCACACGTCCGAATCGGCCAATGCGCACCGGGAATTCCACCGAAGGGGCGAGCCCCGGCACGTCGTGGACACCCCCGGTTCAGTCGTGCTGCAACAGCCTCCCCCGCCGCGACAGCACGAAGTCCCGGAACGCCGCCACCGGCGGGGTGAGCGGCCGGCCCGCCGCCCAGGCCAGACCGATCGCCCGCCGGGTGCGCGGCGCCGTCACCTCCAGCTCCACCACCCCGGGCCGGGGCACCAGCGCGGGCGGCAGCAGCGCCACCCCGAGCCCGGCCGCGACCAGCCCGCGGAGCGTCTCCGCCTCCTCCCCCTCGAACGCGATCCGCGGCACGAACCCGGCCTCCGCGCAGAACCCGTCCGTGATCGCGCGCAGTCCGTACCCGCGCTCCAGCCCGACGAACGGCTCCTCGGCCACCTCGGCCAGCCGGATCCGGCGCCGCCCGGCCAGCCGGTGGTCGGCCGGGACGACCAGGTGCAGCCGCTGCTCGTCCAGCGGGCGGGTGACCAGCGCCGGGTCGTCCGGCAGCGGCGCGACCAGACAGAGGTCCAGCTCCCCGGCCCGCAGCCGCTCCAGCATCGCGCCGACGTAGTCCTGCACCAGCTGGAACCGCACCTGCGGGTGGGCCGCCCGGAACCCGCGCAGCAGCGCCGGCACCGCGTCCGTCCCCATGGTGTGCAGAAAGCCGAACGCCACCCGCCCTGCCGCCGGGTCCGCCTCGGCGCGGGCCGCCTCGGCGCCGCGCTCGACCTCCGCCAGCGCCCGCTCCACCGAGGCCAGCAGCAACCGCCCGGCCCTGGTCAGCCGGACGGTGCGGCCCTGACGGGCCAGCAGGTCGACGCCCAGCTCCTCCTCCAGCCGGGCCACCGCCCGCGACAGCGTCGGCTGCGGCATCCCCAGCAGCGCGGCCGCCTGCGTGACGTGCTCCAACCGGGCCACCGCCGCGAACTGGGCCAGCCGGGGCGCCAGTTGGACGGCCGGCAGCTCCGGCCCCAGCTCGGCGAGCCGGTGCGGCGGCTCGCCGCCCTCCGTACGGTCCGTGCTGTCCGTCACTCTTCCTCCACTCCGACCGCCGCCACCTCGGCTCATACCTGAACGCATTGATTATCGGCGGTTCATGCATTGGACGCATCAACGGCACAGGCCTAGGTTCGACGGTATGCAGCCCTCCGATACCGGGGCATCCGTGGCCACGCCGGATGCCCTCACCACGCCGTCCCCCGCCACCGCGGCCGACGACCGCCACCGCCCCGGCCAGCGCGCCTTCCGCCGCGCCAACCTCGCCCTGTTCGCCGCCGGGGTCGCGACCTTCGTCCTGCTCTACTCCACCCAGGGCCTGCTGCCGGTCCTCTCGGCCGACCTCGACATCACGCCCGGCCAGGCGAGCTGGACGGCCTCCGCCGCCACCCTCGGCCTCGCCCTCGCCCTGCTGCCGGCCAGCGCGCTGTCCGACCGGTACGGGCGCACCGCCGTGATGACGGCCTCCACCCTCGCCGCCTCCGCACTGGCGCTGGCCCTGCCGTTCGCGCCGGACCTCACCACCCTGGTCGCGCTGCGGGTCCTCCAGGGCGCCGCGCTCGCCGGGCTGCCGGCCACCGCGATGGCGTACCTCGCGGAGGAGGTCCACCCCAGCGTGCTGGCCTCCGCGATGGGTCTGTACGTGGCCGGCAACAGCATCGGCGGCATGGGCGGCCGGCTGCTCTCCGGCTGGACGGCCGCCGGCTTCGGCTGGCGCTGGGGCCTGGCCGCCTCCGCCGCCCTCGCGCTGCTGGCCGCACTGGCCTTCCGGCTGCTGATCCCCGCCGCCCGGCACTTCACCCCGGCCCCGGTGGACGCCCGCGCGCTGGCCCGCACCGTCGGACGGCACCTGCGCAACCCGCTGCTGGTGCGGCTGTACGCGCTCGGGCTGCTGTTCATGGCCGTCTTCGGCGCGGTCTACAACACCGTCGGCTACCGGCTGATCTCCGCGCCGTTCCAGCTGCCGGAGTCGGTGGCCGCGTCGATCTTCGTGGTCTACCTGGTCGGCACCGGCACCTCGGCCGCCGCCGGCCGGCTCTCCGGCCGGCTCGGCCGGCGCGGTGCGCTGTACGTGTCGATCGGCGTGACCGCCGCCGGGCTGCTGCTCTCGCTGGCCGGCTCGCTGCTCTGCGCCCTGCTCGGCCTGGTCCTGATCACCGCCGGCTTCTTCGCGGGCCATGCGACCGCCTCCTCCGCCGTCGGCCGCACCGCCACCGAGGGCCGCGCCCAGGCCTCCGCGCTCTACCTGATCGCCTACTACCTGGGCAACAGCGTCGGCGGCACGATCGGCGCCGACGCCTACCACTCCACCGGCTGGCCCGGCGCCGCCACCGTCGGTCTCACCGCGATGGCCCTCGCCGCCGCCGTCACCCTCTACGCCACCCGCCAGGCGCACACCGCCCGCCGCGCGCCCGACGGGCTGCCGGGAAGACTTTCCGCCCGGTAGACATTCGGTATGGCCGGTCTCAAGCGCCGCCGTCGCCCCCACCTGGTGTCCACTCCCGTCCGGAAGAGGGGGGTCGTCACCATCCCGCAGGAGACAAGGGAGCAACTCGATCTCCAAAAGAGTGACCAGTTGGTCGTCACGGTGGAGGGCGGCCGGATCGTTCTGACCCCGGCCTCGGTCGTCCCGGACGACCAGGCGTGGTTCTGGAGCCCCGGCCGGCAGGCCGGGGAGCAGGAGGCCGACGGGGCCGTCGCCCGGGGCGAACGCGGCGAGGTCTTCCAGGACGGCGAGGAGTTCCTCCGGTCCCTGGCGGACGAGGCCGGGCTGGACCTGGAGGAGATCGAGCGCCGGGTCGGCACCCACGACATCTTCAACCGGCCGTGACAGTCGCTCGCGGCGGGCACACCCCGGCGGATACCTGACGCAAGGTGTCAGGTATCCGCCGTAGTTTCCTCTCGTCCCGCCCGAACGACCAGAGGAACCCGCCATGGCCACCTTCGTTCTCATCCCCGGCGCGCTGCACGGCGGTTGGTGGTACCGGCCGCTGACCGAGGGGCTGCGGGCGGCCGGGCACGAGGTGTACCCGGTCACGCTGAGCGGGGTCGCCGAGCGCGGCCCGCTGAACGGCGGGGGCGTCAATCTGGACACCCACAGCGGGGAGGTGCTCGGGCTGCTGGAGGCGGAGCGGATCACCGACGCGGTCCTGGTCGCGCACAGCTACGGCGGCATGGTCGCCTCGGCGGTCGCCGACCGGGCGCCGGAACGGATCACCGCGCTGGTGTACGCGGACGCCTTCGTACCGCGCGACGGCGAGTCGGCGTACGGCATCGTCGACGACGTCTGGAAGGAACGGTACCTGCGCGGCACCGCGGCCGGCGGCGACGGGTACACCATGGTCGGCCTGCACCCCGGACTGGACCCGCGGGCCACCGCGCACCCGCTGGCGACACTGCTCCAGCCGGTGCGGCTGACCGGTGCCGGGGAGGGCGTGGCCCGCCGGACGTACATCCACGCCGAGCGCTTCGAGGACACCCCGTTCCTGCCGACGTACGAACGTCTGCGCAAGGACCCCGCCTGGGCGGTGCACACCCTGCCGGTCGGCCACGACCTCGTCCGCGAGGCCCCCGAGGAGTTCCTGGGGATCGTCCTCGCCGCGGCCGGCTGAGTCCGGGCCGCCCGGAACGCGCGCCGCGCCCGTACCACGGGGGTACGGGCGCGGCGCGGCAGCGGGCCGGGTCAGGCGATGCGGTCCAGCACGATCGGGTTCGGGGTGAAGGCCGTCCCCGCCGGGGCGACCTCGATGCCGCCGGCCAGCGCCTCGATCGCGTAGTCGTAGCGCTCGGGGGTGTCGGTGTGCAGGGTCAGCAGCGGCCGGCCGGCCACCACCGTGTCGCCGGGCTTGGCGTGCAGCTCCACACCGGCGCCCGCCTGGACCGGGTCCTCCTTGCGGGCCCGGCCGGCGCCGAGGCGCCAGGCGCAGACGCCCACCGCGTAGGCGTCCAGCGCGGTGAGCACACCGGAGGCGGGGGCCGGGATGACGTGCTGCTCGCGGGCGACCGGCAGCGGGGCGTCGACGTCGCCGCCCTGGGCGGTGATCATGCGGCGCCAGTGGTCCATCGCGGAGCCGTCGCGCAGCGCGTCGGCCGGGTCCTTGCCGTGCACGCCGGCCGCGGCCAGCATCTCGCGGGCCAGGGCGAGGGTCAGCTCGACGACGTCCGCCGGGCCGCCGCCGGCCAGCACCTCCAGCGACTCGCGGACCTCCAGCGCGTTGCCCGCGGTGAGGCCGAGCGGGGTGGACATGTCGGTGAGCAGGGCGACGGTGTTGACCCCGGCCGCGGTGCCCAGGCCGACCATGGTGCGGGCCAGCTCCCGGGCGTCCGCCAGGTTCTTCATGAAGGCGCCGGAGCCGACCTTGACGTCCAGCACCAGGGCGCCGGTGCCCTCGGCGATCTTCTTCGACATGATCGAGGAGGCGATCAGCGGGATCGCCTCGACCGTGCCGGTCACGTCGCGCAGCGCGTACAGCTTCTTGTCGGCGGGGGCCAGGCCGTCGCCGGCCGCGCAGATCACCGCGCCGGTCGAGCCCAGCACGTCGAGCATCTCCTCGTTGGAGAGCAGGGCGCGCCAGCCGGGGATGGACTCCAGCTTGTCGAGGGTGCCGCCGGTGTGGCCCAGGCCGCGGCCGGAGAGCTGCGGGACGGCGGCGCCGCAGGCGGCGACCAGCGGGGCGAGCGGCAGGGTGATCTTGTCGCCGACGCCACCGGTGGAGTGCTTGTCGCTGGTGGGCAGCGGCAGCGAGGAGAAGTCCATCCGCACCCCGGAGCGGATCATCGCGTCGGTCCAGCGGCTGATCTCGTGCGGGTTCATGCCGTTCAGCAGGATCGCCATGGCCAGGGCGGACATCTGCTCGTCGGCGACCTCGCCGCGGGTGTAGGCGTCGATGACCCAGTCGATCTGAGCGTCGCTCAGCTCTCCGCGATCGCGCTTGGTCCTGATGACGGAGATGGCGTCCATGGCTGCTCCAAGAGGGGTTTCGAAAGCCAAGAGGGGTGTCGGAAAAGCGAAGAGTGTCGCGAGCCGGCCCGGTCACGGCCCACTCGCGACACTCTACGCGCGTAACAAATAGCGGGGCTAGAGCCGCTCCGGCCCGAACGCGTCGGGCAGGACCTCACTCATCGGCTTCACGCCGGACGGCAGGTCGATCAGCAGCTCCGGCCCGCCGTGCTCGTACAGCAGCTGGCGGCAGCGCCCGCACGGCATCAGCAGCCGCCCGGCGCCGTCCACACAGGTGAACGCGGTCAGCCGGCCGCCGCCGGTGGCGTGCAGGGTGGAGACCAGTCCGCACTCGGCGCAGAGCGCGAGCCCGTACGAGGCGTTCTCGACGTTGCAGCCGGTGACCAGCCGCCCGTCGTCCACCAGGGCGGCCGCGCCGACCGGGAAGCGGCTGTACGGGGCGTACGCGTGCGTCATCGCCTCACGCGCGGCCTCGCGCAGCAGCTCCCAGTCGACCGCGGGCGCCGTCACTTGCCCTGGCCCTTGCGGTAGATCTGGCCGTCGGCCTTCGGCGGCCGCAGCCGCTGCGAGGCCAGCGAGAGCACCACCAGGGTGATCACGTACGGCGTGGCCACGATCAGCGGGCGCTGCACCTCGTCGGTGGTGGCGTACCAGGCGGCCAGGCCGCCGGCGACCACGAAGGTGATCAGCGCGGCCGGGAACTTGCGGCGGTACAGGTGCCAGAGGGCCAGCAGGGCCATCGCGATGGAGACCGTCAGGATCAGCACGTGCACCGACTCCGGGTCACGCAGCTGGAGGCTGTCGGTGAAGCCGAACAGGCCGGCGCCGATGGCGAGGCCGCCCGGCATCCAGTTGCCGAAGATCATCGCCGCGAGGCCGATGAAGCCCCGGCCGAGGGTCTGGCCGTCCTTGTAGAAGTGCGCCGCGACCAGCGAGAGGTACGCACCGCCGAGGCCGGCGAAGGCGCCGGAGGCGATGACCGCGAGGTACTTGTACTTGTAGACGTTGACACCCAGCGACTCGGCCGCGGTCGGGTTCTCGCCGCAGGAGCGCAGGCGCAGGCCGAACACGGTGCGCCAGAGCGCGAAGTAGCTGACCACGATCAGCGCGCCGGCCAGCAGCACGACCACCGAGATGTTGGTGACCAGACCGCCGAGCACGCCCGCGGCGTCCGAGACCAGGAACCAGTGGTTGCTCTCGATGTCCTTCAGCCAGGAGGAGAGGCCGGGGATGGTGATGTACGGCAGCGGATCGGCCGGCGGGGACTGGTTCGCACCGGCGCCGACGGAGATGTAGTCCTTGTAGTAGATCCGGTTGACGTACGCGCAGATGCCGGGGATCAGCAGGTTGATACCGACACCGGAGACGATGTGGTCGACGCCGAAGGTCACCGTGACGACCGCGTGCAGCAGACCGCCGAGCGCGCCGCCGAGCGCGCCGGCCACCAGGCCGAACCACGGGTTGACCAGGTAGCCGCCCCAGGCACCGCAGAAGGTGCCGGCGACCATCATGCCTTCCAGGCCGATGTTGACGACGCCGGCCCGCTCGGACCAGAGACCGCCCAGACCGGCCATGCCGATCGGCACGGCCGCGCTCAGCGCGGCGGTGACCTGCCCGGAGGAGGTCAGCGAGTGGTTGCCGGTGGCCAGGCCCACGGCGGAGAAGAGCACCAGGGCGCCTGCGATCAGCAGCAGCACCACCGGCCAGGACAGCTTGCGCTTCTTTGCGGGAGCGCCCGGCGCCTTCGCACGGGCGGCGGTGGCCGTACTCATGCCGACACCTCCTTCTTCACGTTGGCCGCGGCCAGGGCGGCGAGCTCGGCGCCGACCTTCTGCTGCTGGCGCTTGAGTCCGTAGCGGCGCACCAGCTCGTACGCGACGACGACGCAGATGACGATGGTGCCCTTCATGACATCGACGATCTCGAACGGGAAGCTGCCGTTCTTCGGCAGCGGCAGCTGCGAGCCGGTGGAGTCGAGGAAGGCGAACAGCAGCGCCGCGAAGGCCATGCCGAGCGGGCTGTTCCGGCCGAGCAGGGCGACCGAGATGCCGAGGAAGCCCAGGCCGGGCTGGAAGCTCTGGCCGAAGTAGTACGAGTTCTGCAGCAGCTCGGGCATCCCGATCAGACCGGCGATCGCACCGGAGACCGCCATCGAGGTGACGACCATGCGCTTGACGTTCACCCCGGACGCGGTGGCGGCGGACTCGGAGCGGCCGGTGGCGCGCAGGTCGAAGCCGAAGCGGGTGCGGGTCAGGGTGAACTGGAAGACCACGCCGACCAGGGCGGCGATGAAGATGAAGCCCCAGAGCGGGCCGCCGGCCGTGTCGAACGCGAAGAAGTGGCTGGACTGCGAGAGCGGGTCGGTCTGGATCGAGTTGCTGGTGGTGCCCTTCTCCGGCGCGAAGATTCCGGGGACGAGCAGCAGACCGACGATCGCGATCGCGATGGCGTTCAGCATGATGGTCGAGATGACCTCGCTGACGCCGCGGTAGACCTTCAGCAGGCCGGCGATGCTGGCGTAGAGACCGCCGACCAGCATCGCGGTGATCAGCAGCAGCGGGATCTGGATGAACGACGGCAGGTCGAGCCGGCTGCCGACGAAGGCCGCGAACAGCGCCGCGACCTTGTACTGGCCCTCGACGCCGATGTTGAAGAGGTTCATCCGGAAGCCGAAGGCGGCGGCCGCGGCGGCCAGGTAGTAGGTGGTGGACCGGTTGAGGATCGCCACCTGGCCGTCCGACTTGGTGCCGTACGTGATCATCACGTTCCAGGCGTCGAACGGGTTCTTGCCCGAGGTCGCCAGCAGCACCGAGCAGATCGCCACGGAGAGGACGACGGCGAGCACCGGCGCCGCGAGGGCGAGCACGATCCGCTCGCCGTTGAACCGCTGGGCCAGGGTGCTCTTGGCCGCGGGGTTGGGACTGGTCATGGTGGTTACTCCCCCGCCTGCGGGTCGTCGGCGGTGTCGGTGGGGGCGGCGTCCTCGGCCTCGGTGCCCTCGGCGGCGATGGCCCGCTCCTCGGCGACGGCCTCCGCGTCGGACTCGAGGTGGCCGCGGGCCGCACCGGTCATCGCGGTGCCGAGGTCCTCCGCGGTGACGGTGGCCGGGTCGGCGTCGGCGACCAGACGGCCGCGGTAGATGACCCGGATGGTGTCGGAGAGACCGATCAGCTCGTCCAGGTCGGCGGAGATCAGCAGCACCGCGAGGCCGGCCCGCTGGGCCGTCCGGATGTGCTCCCAGATCTGCGCCTGCGCGCCGACGTCCACACCCCGGGTGGGGTGCGAGGCGATCAGCAGCTTGGGCTGGTGGCTCATCTCGCGGCCGATGATCAGCTTCTGCTGGTTGCCGCCGGAGAGCGAGGCCGCGGTGACCTCGATGCCGGGGGTGCGGACGTCGTACTGCTCGACGATCCGCTGGGTGTCCTTGCGGGCCGCGGCCGGGTCCAGCAGCAGGCCCTTGGAGTTGGGGGGCTCCGTGACGTGGCCGAGGATCCGGTTCTCCCAGAGCGGGGCCTCCAGCAGCAGGCCGTGCCGGTGGCGGTCCTCGGGGATGTAGCCGATGCCGGCCTCGCGGCGGGCCCGGGTGAGCGAGCCGGAGAGGTCCTGGCCGTCCAGGGTGACGGCCCCGGCGTCCAGCGGGAGCATGCCCATGATGGCCTCGACCAGTTCGGCCTGGCCGTTGCCCTCGACCCCGGCGATGCCGAGGATCTCGCCCTTGTGGATGCGCAGCGAGATGTCGTCGAGCACGACGCGCTCGATGCCCTCGGCGTCGGTCTTGGCGATCCGCAGGCCGCGGACGTCCAGCATCTCGGTCGTGGTGACGGTGGACTCGCGGCTCTCCGGGGAGGGCAGCTCGGCGCCGACCATCATCTCGGCGAGCTGACGGGCGCTGACGTTCCGCGGGTCGGCGTCGCCGACGGTGGTGCCGCGCCGGATCACGCTGATCGCGTCGGCCACCGACAGCACCTCGTGCAGCTTGTGCGAGATGAAGATGACGGTGACGCCCTCGGCCTTGAGCTCGCGCAGGTTGTCGAAGAGCGCGTCGACCTCCTGCGGGACGAGGACGGCGGTGGGCTCGTCGAGGATCAGGATCTTGGCGCCGCGGTAGAGCACCTTGAGGATCTCGACCCGCTGGCGGTCGGCCACGCCGAGGTCCTCGACCAGCGCCTCCGGGCGCACGCCCAGGCCGTACTGGTCGGAGATCTCCTTGATCTTCGCCTTCGCCCTGGCGCCGATGCCGTGGAGCTTCTCGCCGCCGAGAACGACGTTCTCCCAGACGGTGAGGTTGTCGGCGAGCATGAAGTGCTGGTGCACCATGCCGATGCCGCGCGCGATGGCGTCGCCCGGGGTGTTGAACTCGCACTGCTCGCCGTTGATCGCGATGGTGCCCTCGTCCGGCTTCTGCATGCCGTAGAGGATCTTCATCAGCGTCGACTTGCCGGCGCCGTTCTCGCCCATGAGGGCGTGCACGGTGCCGGTGCGGACGGTGAGGTTGATGTCGTGGTTGGCCACGACGCCGGGGAAGCGCTTGGTGATACCGCGCAGTTCGACGGCCGGTGTCGCCGTCCCCGCGCTGGGGGTACCGCCCTTGCTGAGGGCGGGGTCGGATGCGGTGATGGCGATCTCCTGGTGGTCTGGAGGCGCGTCGTTGCGCTGGAGGGCCAAGAAAAGACGGTGGGGTACGGGACGGGGCCCGGGGGTACGCGTTGAGCGCACCCTGCCGGGCCCCTCCCTGATGCTGTGTCAATCATTGCGCTGCCAGGCAGGTGGCAGCGGCAGCGACGTCCGCTACGCGGCGGCCCTTACTGGGCGGGCGCGGTCGGGACGGTGGTGGCGCCGCTCTTGATGGCCGTGGCGGCCTCGTCGAGCTTGGCCTTGATGTCGTCGATCTTGTTGCCGGTGGTGGCGAGCGAGACACCCTCGGACTTCAGGTCGAAGTTCTTGATGCCGGTGAAGGGAGTGCCCTTCTTGATCGACTCGACGTAGGCGAAGACGGCGTTGTCGACGTTCTTCACCATCGAGGTGAGGATGCTGTTCTTGTACTTCGCCAGGGCCGGCTGGTTGGCCTGGTCGGAGTCGACACCGATGGCCAGCGCGCCGGGCTTGTTGGAGACGGCCTCGATGGCGCCGTTGCCGGAGGAGCCGGCGGCGGTGTAGATGACGTCCGCGCCCTTGTCGAGCTGGCCCTGCGCGGCCTCCTTGCCCTTGTCGGGCGAGTTGAAGCCGGAGAAGTCCGGGGGCGTGGTCAGGTAGGTGACCTCGACCGGCATCTGCGGGTCGACGGACTTCACGCCCGCCTTGAAGCCGGCCTCGAACTTCTTGATCAGCTCGGTCTGCACACCGCCGATGAAGCCGACGTGCTTGGCCTTCGACTTGTTGGCGGCGGCGACGCCGGCCAGGTACGAGCCCTCCTGCTCGGCGAAGAGCAGCGAGGTGACGTTGGAGGGCTGGTCGTCGGCGTGCGAGTCGATGATCGCGAACTTGACGTCCGGGTTCTCCTTGGCGATCTTGTTGACCGCCGGCTGGTACACGAAGCCGACCGCGATGATCGTCTTGTAGCCGCCGTCGATCAGGTTCTTGAGACGGGTCTCCTTGTCGGCCTCGGCCTCGCCGGTCTTGGCGTCGGCCTCGGTGACGGTGGCACCCAGCTCGGCCTTGGCACGGTCCAGACCACGCGCGGCGGAGTCGTTGAACGACTGGTCGCCGCGGCCACCGATGTCGTAGGCCATGCCGACCTTGAGCGAGTTGTCGGAGGAGCCCCCCGAGGAGGTGTTGTCGGTGCTCTTTGCGCCGCAAGCGGCGAGCGAGGCAATGCCCAGGGAACCCGAGAGCACAACCGCGGCGAGCTTAGTTGAACGGCGCAAGGGAGTATCTCCTTCTCACACGCACCCGATGAGCGTGGTCGGACGCCACCGTAACGCGCGTAGAACACGGTTGTATTACGGGGTGGCGGAGCACCCGGGTTGTTACCAAACCGTGGTCTCACGGTCGTCCCGACGCCCCGCTCCCGTCCGCGAACGGTGGTCCGGAACCGGCGACGCCCAGTCTACGTAACCGGGGGAAAGGGCCAGAATCCCGCCAAAACGGGCGGGTGGCTCAGAGCTCGTCCGGCTCCAGCGCCAGCGCGGTGAACAGCTCGACGCCGATCCCGATCGCCCGCTCGTCGACGTCGAAGCGGCCCTGGTGCAGGTCCCGCACGGTCGGGTCGCCGGGGGGCCGGACGCCGAGGCGGGCCAGCGCGCCGGGGGCGTGCTCCAGGTACCAGGAGAAGTCCTCGCCGCCCAGGCTCTGCTCGGTCTCCTCGACCACCTGCCGGCCGCCCTGCCCGAACCGCGCCGTCATGGCGGCCTCCAGCAGCGCCACCGAGACCGCCTCGTTGACCACCGGGGGCACGCCGCGGTGGTAGTCGAGCGTCCACTTCGCCCGGTAGGTCTCGGCGAGCTTGGCGATCAGCTCGTGCAGCAGCTCCGGCGCCTCGCGCCAGCCGGCCAGCTCCAGGCAGCGGACGGTGCCCTCCAGCTCCGCGTGCTGCGGGATGACGTTGGGCGCGGAGCCGGAGGAGATCCGGCCCCAGACCAGGCTGACCCCCCAGCGCGGGTCCATCCGGCGGGCCAGCGCCCCCGGCAGATCGGCCGCCATCCGGGCGATCGCGGTCACCAGGTCGGTGGTCAGGTGCGGCCGGGCGGTGTGGCCGCCGGGCCCGTCCAGGTGGAGCACCAGACGGTCGCAGGCCGAGGTGATCGCGCCGGTGCGCAGGGCGATCCGGCCCGCCTCCACCTTCGGGTCGCAGTGCACCGCGAAGATCCGGCCGACGCCCTCCATCCCGCCCGCGCCGATCACGTCCAGGGCCCCGCCCGGCATGACCTCCTCGGCCGGTTGGAAGACCAGCCGGACCGGGCGGCGCAGCTCGCCGGCGCGGGCGGCCTCGGCCAGCACCAGCGCGGTGCCGAGCAGCACGGAGGTGTGCACGTCGTGGCCGCAGGCGTGGGCCCGGCCGGGCACGGTCGAGCGGTAGGGCACCTCGGTCTTGGCGTCGTCGATCGGCAGCGCGTCGATGTCGGCGCGGAAGGCCAGGAACTCGGCGCCGCGCGGGGTGCCGTCCGGGACGATGTCCGCGATCAGACCGGTGCCGCCCGGCAGCACCCGGGGGGTGAGGCCGGCCGCCAGCAGCCGGTCGCGCAGCAGGCCGGTGGTGCGGAACTCCTGGCGGCCCAGCTCCGGGTGCCGGTGCAGATCACGACGGAAGGCGATCAGCTCGGACTCCAGTCCGCCGACCCGGGCGCGCAGGTCTGCGGCGGGGCGGGCAGCGGTGAGAGTGGTGGCCGACTGGGCGGACTCAGGGCGGTTCATCTCATCAAGGGTAGGCCTGTTGGGGGGATTTGGCCCGACTTCCGGGAAAGAAGTCCCCGGATGGGTGCATACCGGCCGCACAGGTGGGTATGACATCTCGTTTCAGCCGCCTTCCCCGGGGTCACCTGACCTGTGCAACGACCACCCGGGCCGGGGGTCACGGGCAGGCCGGCAAACCCCACCACCCTTGCCTCCCGGGCACCTTGACGTCCGCTCAGAACCGTTCGACGGGCGTGTAGGTGCCCCACACCTCACGCAGCGCATCGCACACCTCGCCGACCGTGGCACGGGCGGCCAGCGCCTCCTTCATCGGGTACAGCACGTTCTCCCGGCCCCCGGCGGCCCGGCGCAGCCCGGTGAGGGCGCGGCCCACGGCCGAGGAGTCGCGCTCGGCCCGCAGCCGGGCGAGCCGGCCCGCCTGCCGCGCCTCGATCGCCGGGTCCACCCGCAGCGGCTCGTACGGCTCCTCGGCGTCCAGCTGGAAGCGGTTGACGCCGACCACGGTCCGCTCGCCGGAGTCGGTCTCCTGCTGGACGCGGTAGGCGGTGCGCTCGATCTCGGCCTTCTGGTAGCCCGTCTCGATCGCGGCCACCGCGCCGCCGAGCTCCTCCACCCTGGCCAGCAGCGCGACGGCGGCGGCCTCCACCTCGTCGGTCAGCGCCTCCACCGCGTACGAGCCGGCGAACGGGTCGACGGTGGCCGTGATGTCGGTCTCGTACGCGAGCACCTGCTGGGTGCGCAGCGCGAGCCGGGCGGCCTTCTCGGTGGGCAGCGCGATGGCCTCGTCGAAGCTGTTGGTGTGCAGCGACTGGGTGCCGCCGAGCACCGCCGCGAGCGCCTGCACGGCGACCCGGACCAGGTTGACCTCGGGCTGCTGCGCGGTGAGCTGCACCCCGGCGGTCTGGGTGTGGAACCGCAGCATCCACGACTTCGGGTTCCTCGCGCCGAACTCCTCGCGCATCACCCGGGCCCAGATCCGGCGGGCGGCACGGAACTTGGCGACCTCCTCCAGCAGGGTGGTGCGGGAGACGAAGAAGAAGGAGAGCCGGGGCGCGAAGTCGTCGACGTCCATACCGGCCGCGACGGCGGTGCGCACGTACTCGACGCCGTTGGCGAGGGTGAAGGCGATCTCCTGCGCGGGGTCCGCCCCGGCCTCGGCCATGTGGTAGCCGGAGATCGAGATGGTGTTCCACTTCGGGATCTCGGCCCGGCAGTAGCGGAACACGTCGGCGACCAGCCGCAGCGAGGGCTTGGGCGGGAAGATGTACGTGCCGCGGGCGATGTACTCCTTCAGCACGTCGTTCTGGATCGTGCCGGTCAGCCGGCCCGGCGCCACCCCCTGTGCCTCACCGACCAGTTGGTAGAGGAGCAGCAGCAGTCCCGCGGGCGCGTTGATGGTCATCGAGGTGGAGACCCCGTCCAGCGGGATGCCGTCGAACAGGACGCCCATGTCCTCGACGCTGTCGATCGCGACGCCCACCTTGCCGACCTCGCCGGCCGCGATCCGGGCGTCCGAGTCGTAGCCCATCTGGGTGGGCAGGTCGAAGGCGACGGACAGGCCCGTGGTGCCGTTGGCGATCAGCTGCCGGTAGCGGGCGTTGGACTCGGCGGCGGTGCCGAAGCCGGCGTACTGGCGCATCGTCCACGGCCGGCCGGTGTACATCGACGGGTAGACGCCCCGGGTGTAGGGGTACTCCCCCGGCCGGCCCAGGCGCTGCCGGGGGTCCCAGCCGGCCAGGTCCTCGGGACCGTACAGGGGCTCGATCGGGAAGCCCGATTCGGTGCGGCGCGGCTCGGCTGCCATGGGACTCTCCACGGGGGTGAGGAGGGGGATCGTCGGCCGGTAGTCGGCTGATCCCGCAATGTAACGGGCCCGCTCCCGGCCGGGCGGCCGCCACGACAGCGGGGTTCCCCGCACGGGGGACGGCCGTCTCCGTTGAGATGATCGGGTGAGCGACTGAAGTACTTCCCAAACCGACGTGTTCCCCCGAGGGAGTGGCAATGACCGAGCAGAAGGTGGCCGTGGTCACCGGCGCCAGCAGCGGAATCGGCGCGGCGACCGCCCGCCGGCTCGCGGCCGAGGGCTTCGACGTGGTGCTGACCGCCCGGCGGACCGACCGGATCGAGGCGCTGGCCAAGGAGATCGGCGGCCGCGCACACACCCTGGACGTCACCGACCGGGCCGCCGTGGACGCCTTCGCGGCCCGGGTCGGCCGGGTGGACGTGCTGGTCAACAACGCCGGCGGCGCGATCGGCGCCGAGTCCGTGGCGACCGGCGACCCGGCCGACTGGCTGGCGATGTACCAGGTGAACGTGCTCGGCGTGCTGCACATGACGCAGGCGCTGCTGCCGGCGCTGCGGGCCGGTGGCGACGGCACGGTGCTGGTGCTCTCCTCCACCGCGGCGCTGGCCGCGTACGAGGGCGGCGGCGGCTATGTGGCGGCCAAGCACGCCGCGCACACCATCGCGGCGACGCTCCGGCTGGAGCTGTGCGGGGAGCCGATCCGGGTGATCGAGATCGCGCCGGGCATGGTGAAGTCCGAGGGCTTCGCGGTGACCCGTTTCCGGGGCGACGAGGAGCGGGCGGCGGCCGTGTACGCGGGCGTGGCCGAGCCGCTGACCTCGGAGGACATCGCCGACACCGTCGCCTGGGCGGTCACCCGGCCGTCGCACGTCAACATCGACCTGCTGGTGGTGCGCCCGCGGGCGCAGGCCGCCAACCACAAGGTCCACCGGGCCTGACGCCGCGCGGG
This sequence comes from Kitasatospora sp. NPDC092286, assembly GCF_044755565.1. Classification (NCBI taxonomy): domain Bacteria; kingdom Bacillati; phylum Actinomycetota; class Actinomycetes; order Kitasatosporales; family Streptomycetaceae; genus Kitasatospora; species Kitasatospora sp. NPDC092286. The sequence continues at coordinate 156,802 of NZ_JBIVRD010000001.1, forward strand.
GCGGACGGCCCAGGGGCATGATCAAACGTGTCGCCCGGCAGTGGTACACACGTGCGATGACATCTCTTCGGGCCGCCCGCCCACGGGTGCTGCTGACCGTGCTCGCGGCCGGCACCCTGCTCCTCGCCTCCGCCTGCGACGACGGCGCCACGTCCGGCCAGGACCGGGCCGCCGGCACCACCTCGCCCGCACCGGCCGCACCGGCCGCACCGACGGCCACCCCGACGCCGGCCCCCCGGCCCACCGGGGCCGACGACCCGGCACTGAAGCCCTTCTACGGCCAGCAGATCACCTGGGCCGCCTGCCCCGCCGATCCCAAGGCCGCCGAGGCCAAGATCGACATATCGGGGATGCAGTGCGGCCGGCTGCACGTCCCGCTCGACTACGCCGACCCCGCCACCGACGCGCTCGACCTCGCGCTGATCAAGCTGCCGGCCGCCAGGCCGGACCAGCGGATCGGCTCGCTGATGGTCAACCCCGGCGGCCCCGGCGCCTCCGGCGTCGAGATGGTCAAGTACGGCGCCGAACGGTTCGACGGCACCCTGCACAAGCGCTTCGACGTGATCGGCTTCGACCCGCGCGGCACCGGCGACAGCTCCCCGGTCGTCTGCCTCGACGACAAGCAGCACGACGCGCTCGGCGAGCAGGACGACCTGCCGGACCCCCAGGCCCGCAAGGCCCGGCACCAGCAGCGGAACGCCGAGTTCGCGGCCGCCTGCCAGGCCGGCTCCGGCAGGCTGCTGCCCTTCATCGGCACCCGCAACACCGCCCGCGACCTGGACGTGCTGCGCGCCGCCGTCGGGGACCAGAAGCTCAACTACCTGGGCGTCTCCTACGGCACCTACCTCGGCTCGCTCTACGCCGAGGAGTTCCCGAAGAACACCGGCCGGCTCATCCTGGACGGCGCCGTCGACCCGACCCAGGAGAGGCTGGACAGCAGCATCAAGCAGCAGATCGGCTTCGAGAAGTCCTTCGAGCGCTTCGCCGCCGACTGCGTCGAGAACCACGCCGACGAGTGCTCGCTCGGCAAGGACCCGGCCAGGGCCGCCGAGAAGGCCGCCGACTTCCTGGACGGCCTGCGCGACCACCCGCTCACCGTCAACGGCCGCAGGGTCGGCAGCGGCCAGGGCTGGACCGGCACCATGAGCCTCCTCTACGGCGACGAGAAGACCACCTGGAAGTACCTGCGGCTCTCGCTCAACCTCGCCATGCTGCACGGCAAGGGCGACGGCCTGCTGGCCTTCGCCGACGAGTACAACGGCCGGGACGAGAAGGGCCACTACGACCCCAGCCAGGACGCGCTGAGGGCGATCCGCTGCGCGGACGTCGCAGCCCCGGCCCCCTCGCCCGAGCGGGCCCAGGCGGCGGTGAAGCAGCTCCAGGAGCAGGCCCCGCTGCTCACCAAGGGCACCACCGCCGACGACCTCAGCGAGCCCCAGTGCGCGAACTGGCCGTTCGAGACGCCCGAGAAGCCGCACACCGTCCGCGCCGAGGGCAGCGCGCCGATCCTGGTGGTCGGCACCACCGGTGACCCGGCCACCCCCTACGCGGCGGCCGAGGCGCTGGCCAAGGGCTTCGCCAACGCCACCCTGCTGACCCTGACCGGCGAGGGCCACGGCGCGTTCGGCAAGGGCAACGTCTGCGTCGACCGGGCCATGGAGGCGTATCTCACCGAGGGCACCCTGCCGGCCGCCGGGACGCGCTGTTCCTGACGGCCGCTCCCGTGCGGGGCGGTTATTAGCAGATGAACACGGGGAGGGTGCTGACGCAGAGCTGTCAACGTCACAACTTGATAGCTCGATCGGATGAATTCCGCGTGCACCCTCCCCAACTGATGACCGCTCAACTACCGTTGAGCCGCTGCCCGGCGGGCGCTGGACGCCGCCCCGCAGCTCCATACTTCAGCTGCTCCACCACCCCATTTCACCGGCACCTTCCCGCCCTCACGAGGAGGACCCGCTGGCCAGCGACATCCCGTCACAGCGGCTCGATCCCAGTTCCGAGCCGACCCTCCTCGGGTTGCACCGCTTCAACGAAGCCGACGTCGGCGCCGCCGAGGAGGCCCTGTTGGCCTGCTGCGGCAGTCACCGCTGGGCCCTCCGGCTCACGGCGCACCGTCCCTACCCCGACATCGAGTCCCTGCTGGCCGCCGCCAGCGAGGCCTCCTACGACCTGCGCCCGGCCGACCTGGCCGAGGCGCTGGCGGACGAGAGCTGGATGCCGCAGCCCCTCCTGGGCATGCGCGCACCCGGCAGCCAGGCGGCGCACACCGCGCTGCGGGCGGCCCACGCCGCGTACGAGGCCAGGTTCGGCCACGTCTTCGTGGTCTGCCTGGAGGGCGTGGCCCCCGAGGAGATGCTCGACACCGTGCTCTCCTCGATCCGCACCCGACTGGCCAACGACCCGGACGAGGAGCGGCTGACCGCGGCCGACGAACTGCGCCGGATCGCCCTCACCCGCCTGGAGCACCTGGTCGCCACCCAGACAACGACCGGGGCGCGCTGAGCCCCGGTCACCACGCCCCGTCCCCTCATCCCTCCCTACCTCTCCTCACCGCTTCGTCTGCGCGGCGCGCAGCTTGGCCACCTGCTGCCGGACGATCCGCTCGTCCGGCGCGGCGGCCGGCCCCGCGCCGACGCCGACGGTGGTGAAGACCGCCAGCACCGGACCGACCCGGGCCAGCACCGCACGCTGGGAGAGCGTCACCGTGCCCGATTCATTCGTCAGAGTGAATCCGGTCACGGTGTCCGCTCCCCCGTGCGTGGGCGTGTCGTCCCGGCCCAGCCGGTGCCTGGTCCGCACCCCCCGCTTCCCCTTCTCCGCGGGCGGCGGCGGGGCGGTGGAGGCGAACGACGCGCACGGGCCGAACAGCTTCTCCAGCTCCGCCAGGAGCTGCGCCGCCCGCCCCGCCCGGTAGCCGAGCAGCCCGCCGTACACGCCGCCCCTGGGGTCGGCCGCCCGTGCCACGCTCAGATCGGTCTCGGCGTACGGCCGACCGGGGCCGGGCGAGGCCGAGCCGCCGCCGGCCGCCACGGCCGGGGTCACCACGTCCAGCAACGGCTGGCAGGCGGGCGTGTCCGAGACCTCCCGGCCGCCACCCGAGCCGGTCTCGCCGTGGCCGGGCGTCATCACCGTCACCGTGTAGCCGGGCCCGAGGTCGCCGTCGGCCACCGCGGCCGCCCGCAGCTCGGCGGCGGACAGCTCGCGCCCGGCCCCGGCCTGGTCGGCGGAGCGGCCGACCGTGGTGCAGCCGGCGGCGAGCAGGACAGAGACGAGGACGGCGACGGACGGTCGGGGCGGGCGGAGCGGCACGGGGGCCTCGGCAGGGTGTCGTCGACGGGAGGGGCCGCCACCGTAGCGCAGCCGAACGGTCACCCAGAGCGAGCAATGGCGCCCCGGTTCCCGTCCGGCTAGGCCAGTCGTGCCTGATTGATCACACCTCGGGCCCCCGGAGGCGGTTCCCGACATCGCGTCGATAGGATGCTGGCGGCCGGTGGACCGTACCCGGCCGGGCTGACCGACACCGAAGCCGGCCGAGCCCCCAATCCGCTCCCGGAGGGTTTTTCCGTGCCGGCTGGAACGCTGTACCGCGGCCGGGAAGGCATGTGGAGCTGGGTGGCTCATCGAGTCACCGGCGTCCTCATCTTCTTCTTCCTGTTCGCTCATGTCCTGGACACCGCCCTGGTGCGGGTGTCGCCCGAGGCGTACGACACCGTCATTCAGACGTACAAGACGCCCCTGGTGAACCTGATGGAGTACGGCCTGGTGGCCGCCATCCTGTTCCACGCTCTCAACGGCCTCCGGGTCGTCGCCGTCGACTTCTGGTCGAAGGGCCCGAAGTACCAGAGGCAGATGCTCTGGACCGTGGTCGGGGTGTGGGTCGTGCTGCTGGCCGGCTCGTTCTACAACATCCTGGAACACACCCTGCTCACGTGGTTCGGGAAGTGATCTGAGACATGTCCACGGAAATCTCCGACGCCCTGGTGGTCCCCTCCGCCCAGGCGCACACCGGCAAGGGCCTCGGCACCGGTAACCCGGCCGACGAGTTCGTCATCGAGCCGCCCCGCAAGCGGACCAGGAAGACGCCGCGCCGCACCCGCACCAACTTCGAGATGCTGGCCTGGCTCTTCATGCGCCTGTCCGGCATCGTCCTCGTGGTGCTGATCCTCGGCCACCTGCTGATCATGCTGGTGCTCGACGGCGGCGTCTCCAAGATCGGCTTCGCCTTCGTGGCCGGCCGCTGGGCCTCGCCGTTCTGGCAGGGCTGGGACCTCCTGATGCTCTGGCTCGCCATGCTCCACGGCGCCAACGGCATGCGGACGGTCATCAACGACTACGCCGAGAAGGACTCCACCCGGCTCTGGCTGAAGGGCCTCATGGGCGCCGCCACGGTCTTCACCGTGCTGCTCGGAACCCTGGTGATCTTCACCTTCGACCCGAACATCTAATCGGACATCGGCAGAGGCCAGAGGCGAGTTAGAACCCCCATGCAGATTCACCAGTACGACACCGTCATCGTCGGCGCAGGCGGCGCCGGCATGCGCGCGGCCATCGAGTCGACCCAGCGCAGCCGTACCGCCGTGCTGACCAAGCTCTACCCCACCCGGTCCCACACCGGCGCGGCCCAGGGCGGCATGTGCGCCGCCCTCGCCAACGTCGAGGAGGACAACTGGGAGTGGCACACCTTCGACACGGTCAAGGGTGGTGACTACCTGGTCGACCAGGACGCCGCCGAGATCATGTGCAAGGAGGCCATCGACGCCGTCCTCGACCTGGAGAAGATGGGTCTGCCCTTCTCCCGGACCGAGCAGGGCCGGATCGACCAGCGCCGCTTCGGCGGCCACTCGCGCAACCACGGCGAGGCCCCGGTCCGCCGCTCGTGCTACGCGGCCGACCGTACCGGTCACATGATCCTCCAGACGCTGTTCCAGAACTGCGTCAAGCACGGCGTCGAGTTCTTCAACGAGTTCTACGTCCTCGACCTGCTGATCAACGACGGCAAGACGGCCGGCGTCGTCGCCTACGAGCTGGCCACCGGCGAGATCCACGTCTTCCAGGCCAAGTCCGTCGTGTTCGCCTCCGGCGGCACCGGCAAGTTCTTCAAGGTCTCCTCCAACGCCCACACCCTCACCGGTGACGGCCAGGCCCTGGTCTACCGCCGCGGCCTGCCGCTGGAGGACATGGAGTTCTTCCAGTTCCACCCGACCGGCATCTGGCGCATGGGCATCCTGCTCACCGAGGGCGCCCGCGGCGAGGGCGGCATCCTGCGCAACAAGGACGGCGAGCGCTTCATGGAGCGCTACGCCCCCGTCATGAAGGACCTCGCGTCCCGTGACGTCTGCTCCCGCGCGATCTACACCGAGATCCGCGAAGGCCGCGGCTGCGGTCCGGACGGCGACCACGTCTACCTGGACCTCACCCACCTGCCGCCGGAGCAGCTGGACGCCAAGCTCCCGGACATCACCGAGTTCGCGCGCACCTACCTCGGCATCGAGCCCTACACGGACCCGATCCCGATCCAGCCCACCGCGCACTACGCCATGGGCGGCATCCCGACCAACGTCGAGGGTGAGGTGCTGCGCAACAACACCGACGTCGTCCCCGGCCTGTACGCGGCCGGCGAGGTCGCCTGCGTGTCCGTGCACGGCGCCAACCGGCTGGGCACCAACTCGCTGCTGGACATCAACGTGTTCGGCAAGCGCGCGGGCATCGCCGCCGCCGACTACGCGCAGACGGTGGGCTTCACCGAGCTGCCCGAGAACCCGGCCGAGAAGGTGCAGGCGCTGGTCGACGGCCTGCGCGAGTCCACCGGCACCGAGTCCGTGGCGCAGATCCGCAAGGAGCTGCAGGAGACCATGGACACCAACGCCATGGTCTACCGCACCGGCGCGACCCTGAAGCAGGCCGTCGAGGACATCGCCGCACTGCGCGAGCGCTACAAGCACGTCGCCATCCAGGACAAGGGCTTCCGTTACAACACGGACCTGCTGGAGGCCGTCGAGCTGGGCAACCTGCTCGACCTGGCCGAGGTGCTGGCGGTCTCCGCGCTGGCCCGTGAGGAGTCGCGCGGCGGCCACTACCGCGAGGACTTCCCGACCCGTGACGACGTGAAGTTCATGCAGCACACCATGGCGTACCAGGAGGTTGCCGAGGACGGCACCACCTCCATCCGCCTCGACTACAAGCCGGTCGTCACGACCCGCTACCAGCCGATGGAGCGTAAGTACTGATGAGCACTCCGACTGTGGAGAAGCACTCGGCCGCTCTGGACGCGGTCGAGGCGGGCGGTGTCGAGCTGATCACCGTCACCTTCCGGATCCGCCGGTTCAACCCGGAGGAGCACCCGGACCCGGTGTGGGTCGACTACCAGCTGACCCTGGACCCGAAGGAGCGCGTCCTGGACGCGCTCAACAAGATCAAGTGGGAGCAGGACGGCACCCTCACCTACCGCCGTTCCTGCGCGCACGGCATCTGCGGCTCCGACGCGATGCGGATCAACGGCCGCAACCGGCTGGCGTGCAAGACCCTGATCAAGGACGTCAACCCGGAGAAGCCGATCACGATCGAGGCCATAAAGGGCCTCGCGGTCCTCAAGGACCTGGTCGTGGACATGGACCCGTTCTTCCAGGCGTACAAGGACGTCATGCCGTTCCTCATCACCAAGGGGAACGACCCGACCCGCGAGCGCCTGCAGTCCGCCGAGGAGCGCGAGCGCTTCGACGACACCACCAAGTGCATCCTGTGCGCCGCGTGCACGTCGTCCTGTCCGGTCTTCTGGAACGACGGCCAGTACTTCGGCCCGGCCGCGATCGTCAACGCGCACCGCTTCATCTTCGACTCGCGCGACGAGGGTGCGGAGCAGCGGCTGGAGATCCTGAACGACCGCGAGGGTGTCTGGCGCTGCCGGACCACCTTCAACTGCTCGGAGGCCTGCCCGCGTGGCATCGAGGTCACCAAGGCGATCCAGGAAGTGAAGCGGGCGCTGGTCACCCGCCGTTTCTGATCCCGGCCTGAACCGAGGCCCCGTCCGGTCATCCGACCGGACGGGGCCTCGGCCGTTTCTCAGCTCAGCACGCCGAGGTCCTTCGGGGCACTCCAGCCGCTGTACGTCACCAGGTGCCGGTCGGCCGTGACGGCCCACAGGTCCGGCGCACCGTCACCGTCGCCGTCGCCCGAGCTGCCCAGCGTCGGGTACGCCCCGACGGTGAAGCCGCTCGCCACGACACCGGCGGCGGGGTCGGCGAGGGCGGAGAAGTCGAACAGCCCGTTGGCCTGCTTCGGCACCGGGTACGCGTGCAGCGTGCCGTCGGCCCGCTCACGCGCCCAGAGCGTGAGGCTCCCGGACGCGTCCGGGCCGGGTGCGATCAGGTCGTAGCCGCTCCAGTCGCCGGTGGTCTCGATCGGCTGGGCGAAGGAGTAGTCGCCGAAGCCGTCGTAGTACGCCCAGAGCTTGCCGTGCTCGACCGAGACCAGCACCGGCCAGGACGGCTCGGTGAGGTCGCCGCGGCTGCCGAGCGCGACCAGTTGGTCGGACGCCGACCAACTGTCCGTGTAACCCTCCGGGCAGGTGATCGAAGTCCCCGCCGCGTCGTAGCAGTCGGTGCCCGACGGCTTCCACACGAGGCTCGGACGCTCGTCGCCGAAGTCCCCCTTGCTCCAGTTGGCGTAGGCGTAGATGACGCGCGGGTTGTACGCGCTCAGCACCAGCAGGTCGTCGCCGGCGCCGTGCACCGGCGCCCAGCCACGGTGCAGCACCCGGTCGTTCGCCCAGCCCGCCGCGCCGGGGGCGAGCGCGCCCGGGATGACGGAGGAGGGCGTGGTGCCCGTCGCGGCGGCACTGATGACCTGGAGGTTGCCCGCGCCGTCCGGGAGCAGGATGTCGGGAACGCCGTCCCCGTCGACATCCCCGGGGACGATCGGCTTGGGCCGCGGGTCGGAGGGGGCGTAGAAGTCGTAACGGACCGGCTGGCTGACGTTCCCGGCGTTGTCCATCGCCTGAACCGTGAGGATGTTGGTACCCCACTGCGGGATCTTCAGATCGACGGAGGCCGTCCCGTCGGCCCCCGGCCGGACGGTGCCCGCACTGTCGCAGGTCCAGCCGACGCCGATGGTGCTGAGCAAGGTGTACCGGTAGCAGGCGAGCCCCGAGGGCGCACCGCCGGTGGCCGGCGCCGGGTCACTGCCGCGGAACGTGAAAGTGGCGGTCTCACCGGCGTACTTGGTGGCGCTCTGGCCCGACCCGCTCGGCGGGAAGTCGGTCGACTCGACCGAGTTCGTCGGCGGGGCGAGGTCCAGCCCGAAATGGCACTCGGCGGTGGGCTGTGTGGTCTGGTCGCCCTCGACGGCCTGGACGTTCCAGCTGTAGCTGTGGCCATTCACCAGGCCGGGTACGGTGAGGCTCGCACTCCCGGAGTAGGCCTGGGCAAGGCCGCTGTACACGGCGGTGCCCGATCCGGTGGTGCGGTCCCAGACCGCGAACCGCGCAGAGGGCGTCCCGGCGGTGTCGGAGACGACCTTGGCGTTCAGCGTCGGGCCGTCCGTGGTGAGGCCGATCCAGCCCGGTGCGGTGACGCTGTCACAGGCATCGGTAAAGGCCCCGGTCGACTCGACGCGCGGCTTCGGGGAGGCAGTCGGGTCGGAGACCGTCAGGCCCGTCGCGGCATTCGCGGCGGGTGCCGTCAGCAGCCCCGCCGCGAGAGCCACGAGCCCGGTGCCGGCCAGCATCCGGCGGTATCGCCGGGGTGTCGCCTGTGTCATATGAGATCCCCACCCCTGAAATCGAAGACAGATTCGATATGTGATCAAGCGGTGGGGATCCTGCCAGCGGCCCGGGCGGCCCCGCAACAGGAATAAACCGGTCAGTCGGTGGCCAGGGTGCGGCGGGTCGCGCGCAGGCCGCGGACGCCGACGGTGCCGACCAGGACGCCGAGAACGAAGGAGGTGACGGCCAGCAGGAGGTGGATCCAGAAGAAGGCGGTGGGCTGGGAGTGGTCGCCATTGGTGAAGGCCTGGCCGCCGGAGTCCTTCCAGAGGTTCTTGACGAAGGTAGTCCAGATGATCATGGACCAGACGCCGAAGGCGGTCAGGAACCAGGAGGTACGGCGGCTGAGCTTCATGGTGGTCCTCGGCGGGCGGCGGTGTGCAGACGGTGTGCTCCCAGTATGCGCGGGCGGCCGGTCGGCGTACGGCGGGCCCCTCCTGCGGGGGACAGAGCCGGAGTGGCGAACAACGAATCCCCGGAGTGGGTACGGTCTGCTGGTGCCCACTCGCCGTAAGCTCACGCACCTGCTCGCCGCGGTCGCCGCGGCCCTCCCGACCCTCCTGGCCACCCCCTCCGCCGTCGCGGCCCCGTACGCACCCGCTCCCCCGCCGGCCGCGGTGGGCGGCGAACGGCTGGGGCTCCCCGGGGCCCAGGTGGCCCCACTGGCCGGCGCCCCCGCGTTACCGGGCGGCCTCACCGGGCAGTCCTGGATAGTCGCCGACGCGGCGTCAGGAGACGTGCTGGCGGCCAGCAATCCGCATCTGCGGCTCGCCCCGGCCAGCACCCTGAAGATCCTCTTCGCCGACACCGTGCTGCCCAAGTTCGACCGCAACACGGTGCACAAGGTCCGCGACGAGGAGATCACCGGGATCGGCGCCGGCAGCAGCCTGGTCGGCATCAAGGAGAACCTGGAGTACCGGGTCGAGGACCTGTGGCGCGGGGTGTTCCTGAGCTCGGGCAACGACGCGGTGCACGTCCTGGCCCATATGAACGGCGGCATCCGGCAGACCGTGACCGAGATGCAGGCCCGCGCGGACGCCCTCCAGGCCCGCGACACCAGGGTGATCTCGCCCGACGGCTACGACATGGACGGCCAGGTCTCCTCCGCCTACGACCTCACCCTGTTCGCCCGGTCCGGCCTGCGCAATCCCGACTTCCGGACGTACTGCGCCACCCGGGAGGCCCAGTTCCCCGGCGCGGTCGACAAGAACACCGGCCAGCGCGGCAGCTTCGGGATCGCCAACACCGACCGGCTGCTCGGCAAGTACCCCGGCCTGATCGGGGTGAAGAACGGTTTCACCACCAACGCCGGTTCGACCTTCGTCGGCGCGGCCCAACGGAACGGGCGCACCCTGCTGGTGACGGTGATGCACCCGGACACCTACCAGAAGGTCTACGACGAGACGGCGGCGCTGCTGGACTGGGGCTTCGCGGCGGCCGGCAAGGTCACCCCGGTCGGGCGGCTGGTGGACGAGGCCCCGGCCGACGGCGTCGAGCCCACACCGACCGGGCAGGCGGGCGGCACCACCGGCCAGCCCGCGCCGCCGCCGCGCACCTCGACGGCGGCCCAGCCGGCGGCCGGCGCCGACGGGGAGTCCGGGATCGGCCTGGCCGGCCGGCTGGGGATCGCCCTGGCCTTCGTGGTGGTCGGCGGCGGGGCGCTGGTCCTGCTCTGGCGGCGCGTCCACGCCGACTGATCCGGTGGGGGAGCCCGTGCGGCCCGGCCTCAGCCCTGATCCTGAGGCCGGGCCTTCCCCTGCTCCGCCGCGGCCGCCCCGGCCCGGTCCGCCTCCGTCAGCATCGCCCGGCCCCGCTCGCGGGCCCGGTCCCGGGCGGCGGCCGGGTCGGCCAGGGCCGTCCAGGCGACGCAGTACATCAGCAGCCGGCTGACGAAGTTGATCCACAGGAGCAGCGCCACCGGCACGCCGAAGGCCCCGTACAGGCTCTTGCCGGCGACCGATCCCAGGTAGGAGGCGAGCAGGATCTTCAGCAGCTCGAAGCCGACCGCGCCGATCAGCGCGCCCTGCAGCACGTCACGCCGGTGCTGGCCGCCGATCCGGGGGAAGGGCGCCAGCAGGTAGGCGAAGAGCAGGGTGTCGGAGGCGACCGCGATGAGCAGGCCGACGGCGGTCAGCAGATAGCCGCCGGGCCCGCCGGTGCCCAGGCCGATCCAGTCGGCGATCCGGCCCGCCAGGGTCGTCCCGGCGGCCGAGGCGGCCAGCGAGAACAGCGAGACCACGCCGAGGCCGAACAGCACCGCGCAGTCCCAGGCCTTGCGCAGCACCGGGTTGCCGTCGTCCTCGGGCAGTTGCCAGATGTCCCGGATCGAGGTGCGCATGGTGTCCACCCAGCCGAGGCCGGAAACCAGCAGCAACAGGCCGCTGACCAGCCCGACGGTACCGGCGTTGGCCACCAGCGACGGCAGGTTGAGCGCGTCCGAGATGCCGGGCAGCTGGTCGGAGACGCGCTTCTCGATGTCGGCGACCCGGCTGTCGGTGAGGGTCGCGACCGCGATCGCCAGCGCCACGGTGAGCAGCGGGAACAGCGCGAGGAAGCCGAAGAAGGTGACCGCCCCGGCGAGCCGGTTGCCGCGGGCGGCGCTGAAGTGCTCGTACACCCGGTACGGGCGGCTGCGCAGGAGCCGGGCGACGAGCGGGCCGATCACCGGGAGGCGGGTGAGAAAGTCCACCGTCCGGTTATACCGGCCGCTCACCCGAACGGTCGTCAGGCTCCCCGGCCCGCCCCCGACAAAGGGTCAGCGGCCCACCAGGCGGCGGGCCCGGCCGAGCGCGCGGACCGTCTGGTAGGTGCCGTAGCGGCCCTGGCTGAGCAGCTCGGTGCGCAGGCCGGCCACCCCGGCCGGCGGCCGGTAGCCGGCCGGGCGCAGCCGGGCGCAGTGCGCGGCGGCCCGGCGGAAGTACTCGCGGCGGTCACCGGGCGGGATCCGGCCCGGCCTGGAGACCACGGTGTTGAGGTGGTGCAGCATCCGGCCGTAGACCACCGGGCGCCAGTGGTCCAGGTCGGGGCGGCCGTCCAGGAAGGCGAAGACCAGGTCGTACTGGGCGAAGACGTCGAAGTGCTTGCGGCTGGCGGTGGCGAGGATGTTGCCGCCCTCCTGGCGCTGGCGGTAGTGCACTCCGACCTGGTCGAGCAGGGTGATGCTCGCGGCGGCCAGCAGCGCCGGGTACGTCCAGGGGGTGTCCTCGTAGTAGCCCGCGGGGAAGGTGAGGCCCTGTTCGGTGATGAAGCCGCGGCGGTACGCCTTGTTCCAGACCACCTGGAGCAGGTCGAGCAGGTCGGGGCGGGCGGCGAGGCCGAAGACCTCCGGGGAGGCGGCGCCGAAGACGTGGGCCGAGGCGGCCCGGGTGATCCGGCCGTCGGCGTAGGTGCGGGCGTAGTCGTAGACCAGGATGTCCGGGTCGCCGCCGGCCGCGAGCCGGTCGTCGACGGCCTTCAGCAGGCCGGGGGTGAGCGTGTCGTCGCTGTCCAGGAAGACCACGTACTCGCCGGTGGCGACCGCCAGGCCGGCGTTTCGGGCCCGGCCGAGGCCGACGTTCTCCGGCAGGTGGAGCACCCGGACGCGGGGGTCGCGCGCGGCGGCCTCGTCGAGCATCGCGCCGCAGCCGTCCGGGGAGCGGTCGTCCACCGCGATCAGTTCGAGGTCCGGTCCGCCCTGGCCGAGCACGGAGTCGAGGCACTCGGTGAGGTACTCCTGGACCTGGTAGACGGGGACGATGACGCTGAAGCGGGGCATGGGCACAGCGTAGTGGCCGGGCCCCGGCCCGGGCCCATCGCGTCCGGCCTCCGGCGGCCCGGGGGCCCGGAAGGCCGGACGGTAGGATCGACGGGCACGTACGCACCGGTTCAAAGTGCGGTCAGACCCGACCGGGCTGCCACGCTCCTTCCCAAGAAAGGCCTGCGTAGCCGATGGCTCCCCGCCTCTCCATCGTCGTTCCGATCTACAACGTCGAGCGCTATCTCGTCGAATGCCTCGACTCGATCGCCGCCCAGACCTTCACGGACTTCGAGTGCGTCATGGTCGACGACGGTTCGAAGGACGGCAGCGCGGCGCTCGCCGATGCGTACGCGGCCAAGGACTCCCGGTTCCGCCTGGTCCGCCAGGTGAACAAGGGCCTCGGCGCGGCCCGCAACACGGGTATCCGCCACATCGACCCGGACTCCGAGTTCCTCTGCTTCGTCGACAGCGACGACTCGATGCCGCCGAGCGCGTACGAGCTGATGATCAACACGCTGGACGAGACCGGCTCCGACTTCGCCACCGGCAACGTGCTGCGGTTCCGCGCGGTGGGCTACTACCAGTCCGGCGGCCATGTGAAGCCGTTCAAGGAGACCAGGCTCAAGACCCACATCACCGAGATCCCCGCGCTGGTCACCGACCGCACGGCCTGGAACAAGGTGTACCGCCGTTCCTTCTTCGACGCGGCCGGCCTGCTCTACCCCGAGGGCATCCTGTACGAGGACGCCCCGGTCAGCGTGCCGCACCACTACCTCGCCAAGAGCGTGGACGTGCTCTCCGAGCCGATCTACCACTGGCGTGAGCGCGAGGTCGGCGAGATGTCGATCACGCAGATGCGCACCAACCCCAAGGGCCTGATCGACCGGGTGGCCTCGGTGGAGCTGGTCCGCGGCTGGCTGAAGAAGCAGACCGACCCGCGCTTCGCCCAGTACCTGCACTCCTACGACGAGAACACCCTCGTCGAGGAGATCCCGATGTTCTTCTGGTCCGTCGTGGACGGCGACAAGGAGTACCGGGACGCCTACCTCAAGCACGTCAGCCGGCTGCTCCGGGCGATCGGCCCCGAGCACGTCCGCAAGCTGCGCGCGCCGCTGCGGCTGAAGTACCACCTGACCCTCCAGGGCCGGATCGACGAGTTCGTCGAGCAGATGAAGTTCGAGGGCGAGAGCAACGGCGGCGCTCCGGCGCGCGGCCTGCTGCGCCCGTACGCCGACTACCCGTTCCTGCGCGGCGGGCGCAAGAGCGTGCCGGCCGGCGTCCTCAAGCTGGACAACTCGCTGGTCATGCGCAGCCGGCTGTACGAGTCGGCCTGGGTCGGCGGCAGGCTCCAGCTGACCGGGCACGCCTACCCGGAGCAGCTCGGTGCCGAGAACCGGCACGACATGGTCAAGGTGCTGGTGCTGCGCGAGGCCAAGGGCCGCCGGGTGCTGGCCGTGCCGACGAAGGCGCAGTACAGCCCGGAGGCCACCGCCAGCTCCAAGCACGACCTGTACAACTGCGACTGGGCCGGTTTCACCGCCAGCATCGACCCCAAGCGGCTGAAGCAGCGGGGCCAGTGGAAGGACGGCAACTGGCGGGTGCTGGTGGCCGGCGCCGGCAAGGGCGGCGTCTACAAGGGCCGGATCTCGGCCGGCTGGAGCGACACCGCGCAGTACATCCCGGCGCACTGGGTCGAGCCGGACGTGCGGATCGTGCCGTGGGTCCGCGACGGCCACGTCTACCTGCGGGTGGAGAACGTGCGCGCCCGGGTGACCGGCCTGGCCGGACAGGGCGGCCGGGTGGAGCTCTCCGGCGCGGCCCGCTCCGGCCCGGACCTCGCCGGGGCCCGGTTCAAGCTCACCCACGTCGAGTCCGACCGCGAGCTGCTGTACCCGCTGGAGCTCGGTACCCCCGTCGGGATGCTCCAGCCGTTCAGCACCTCCTTCCCGGTGGACGAGCTGACCGCCGTCCGCGAGGCCTGGGCCGCGCTCGACCCGGTCGCCAACGAGCGCAGCCGCGACCGCTGGGACACCGCCCTGCTGCTCGCCGACGGCTCCACCGTCCCGGTGGCGCTGGACGACCGCAGCGCCCCCGAGCGGCTGCACCTCGCGCTGAACCCGCTGGCCCCGGTCCACGAGCGCCGCGCGCTGTACTCCAAGCCCTCCCCCGGCGGCTACCTCCAGCTCTCCGACCAGCTGCTGCAGCCGGTGGTGGAGGAGGTCGCCTCCCGCGGCGCCGACGGCTTCCTGCTCAGCGGCACCTTCCCGCTGCCCGGCACGCACCGCTGGGAGCTGGTGGTCCGGCACAACTGGCGGGAGGAGGAGCACGCGTACCCGGTGGAGATCGCGGACGGCCGGTTCCGGGCCGCGCTGCCGCCGGTGCCGACGGCCTCCTTCGCCGGCCGGGTGCCGCTCGCCCAGGGCACCTGGGACGTCTTCTTCCGCCCGGTCGGCGCCCAGGCCGGCATCACCGCGCAGTCTCCCGCGCTGATCGCGCCCGAGTGCTTCGGCTCGCTGCCGCTGGAGGTGGAGTCGCGCGGCAAGCGGATCGTGCTGGAGCGCCGCCACTACGACGGCCTCTCGCTGGAGTCGCACTCCGCGCTGCTGCCCGAGGAGCGCAGCGGCTACCGGCAGCGCCAGCTGCGCGGTGTCGACTACCCGGCCGCCCGCCGGCACCCGCTGCGCGACACCGTGCTCTACAACGTCGCGCTCGGCGGGCTCTACGCGGACTCGCCGCGGGCGATCCACGAGGAGCTGGTCCGCCGGGGCCTGCCGCTGGAGCACCTGTGGGGCAGCGACGACCTGCAGGCCGAACTGCCGCAGACGACCGGCGCGATCCGGCTCTGGAGCCCCGAGTGGTTCGAGGCGCTGGCCACCGCCAAGTACATCGTCACCAGCGCGCACCTGCCGGACTTCTTCGTCCGCCGCCCCGGCCAGGTGGTCGTGCAGACCTGGCACGGCAGCCCGCTGAAGCAGATCGGGTACGACTTCGAGAAGATCTGGTTCACCGACGCCAACTACCTGAAGGACGTCGCCAAGGAGGTCCCGAACTGGAACCTGCTGGTCGCCGGGAGCCGCTTCGCGGCGCCGGTGCTGCGCCGCGCGTTCGACTTCAAGGGCGAGATCCTGGAGAGCGGTTCGCCGCGCAACGACCTGCTGTTCGCCCCCGACCGGGAGAAGACCGCCGAGCAGGTCCGCGGGCGGCTCGGTCTGCCCGAGGGCAAGAAGGTGGTGCTGTACGCGCCGACCTTCCGGGAGGACCGCCGCCGTCCGAACGGCGGTTACCAGCTGGACCTGCGGATCGACCTGGAGGCCGCCAAGGCCGCCCTCGGCGACGACCAGGTGCTGCTGGTGCGCCGGCACAGCGTGATGTGCGGTCAGATCCCCGGCGCCGGAAACGGCTACATCTGGGACGTGGGCAGCTACCCCGACATGGCCGAACTGCTGCTGGTCGCCGACGTGTTGGTCACCGACTACACGGCGACGGTGTTCGACTTCGCCGCGACCGGCAAGCCGATGCTGTTCTTCACGTACGACCTGGAGCACTACCGCGACAACCTGCGCGGCTTCAGCATCGACTTCGAGTCGGAGGCGCCCGGCCCGCTGCTGGCCACCTCCGAGGAGCTGGTCGCCGCGCTGGGCCGGGTGGACGAGCTGGCCGGCGAGTACGCCGGCAAGTACACGGCGTTCCGCGAGGCGTACTGCGACCTGGACGACGGCCAGGCCGCCGCCCGCGTGGTGGACGGCATGCTCCGGCAGGAGTAGCGGCGGCGCTCCGCCGCACCCTCCGAGGCGCCCGACGCGACGACCGCGTCGGGCGCCTCGGCGCTCTCCGGCGGCCGGCCACACGCTCGCGGATCCGGGGCGGGCCGGCCTCCGGTCAGGCGAAGGAGTAGCCCCGCCAGGGCCGCCAGACCTCGTCGGCGTCGAACCGGGAGAGGCCGAACCCCGGCACCGGGAAGGACGCCTGGAAGGCCCGGGCCTGCTCGTGGGCCTGGTCCAGCACGTCGTCCGACAGGCCGTGCGCCACCGTGACGTGCGGGTGGTAGGGGAAGGCCAGCTCCCGGGCCAGCGGGCCGGAGCGGATGTCCGCCTCCAGCAGCCGGCACTCCTGCGTGCCCTCCTCGACCCGGACGAAGACCACCGGCGAGACCGGGCGGAAGCTGCCGCCGCCCCGCAGCACCATCCGGAACGGCCGGTGCGCGGCGGCCACCGCCGCCAGGTGCTCTTCGATCTTCGGCAGCAGCGCGGCCGGCACCTCGGTCGGCGGCAGCAGCGTGACGTGCGTGGGTATCGACCGGGCCAGCGGATCGCCGTGCCCGGCCCGCGCGTCCTGGATCGCCGAGCCGTACGGATCCGGGACGCTCACGGACACGCCGATGGTGACGACCTCGGGGAGGTCGCCACCACCGGGCAGGCTCGCGAGCGGCATCACCGCTTGGCGGCCGGGAGGAAGCCGATCCGGTCGTACACCGTCTCCAGCGTCTGCGACGCCACCGCGCGGGCCTTCTCGGCCCCGATCGCCAGCACCCGGTCCAGCTCGGCCGGGTCGTCCAGGAAGGTGTGGGTGCGCTGCTGGAAGGGCGTCACCCACTCGGTGAACAGCTCGGCCAGCTCGGTCTTCAGGGCGCCGTACATCCGGCCCTCGAAGTGCGCGACCAGCTGGTCGATCGACTGGCCGCTGAGCGCGGAGTGAATGCGCAGCAGGTTGGAGACGCCGGCCTTCTCCTCCTCGTCGTAGGAGACGACGGTGCCGGTGTCGGTGACGGCGCTCTTGAACTTCTTGGCGCTCGCCTTCGGGTCGTCCAGCAGGTTCACCAGGCCCTTGGCCGAGGAGGCGGACTTGCTCATCTTGGCGCCCGGGTCCTGGAGGTCCAGGATCTTGGCCGTCTCCTTGAGGATGTACGGCTTGGGCACCGTGAAGGTGGGCCGGTAGCGGGTGTTGAAGCGCTCCGCGAGGTCACGGGTGAGCTCCAGGTGCTGGCGCTGGTCCTCGCCGACGGGCACCGCGTCCGCCTGGTAGAGCAGGATGTCGGCGATCTGGAGGACCGGGTAGGTGAAGAGGCCGACCGAGGTGCGGTCGCTGCCCTGCTTGGCGGACTTGTCCTTGAACTGGGTCATCCGGGCGGCCTCGCCGAAGCCGGTGAGGCAGTTCATCACCCAGGCGAGCTGCGCGTGCTCGGGCACGTGGGACTGGACGAACAGGGTGCAGTGCTCCGGGTCCAGGCCCGCGCCGAGCAACTGGGCGGCGGAGATCCTGGTGTTCTGGCGCAGCGTCGCCGGGTCCTGCTCGACGGTGATCGCGTGCAGGTCGACCACCATGTAGAAGGCGTCGTTGGCCTCCTGGAGATCGACCCACTGGCGCACCGCGCCGAGATAGTTGCCGAGGTGGAACGAGCCGGAGGTGGGCTGGATGCCGGAGAGCACCCGGGGACGGTCCTTGACCGGACCAGTGACCGCTGCGTTGACCATGGGGGTCATTGTTCCAGTTCCACCGACCGGTCAGGAAACCTCTGCCCCGGGAGGTTCCGGCAGTGTGACGGCACTCACCCTGACCCGGGCGATCCGGCGGCCCTCCAGCTTCGCCACCGTCAGCAGGACGCCGTCGGCCCCGTCGGCGATCCGGACGTGGTCGCCGTCGGCCGGCAGCCGGCCGAGCGCCGCCACCAGGCAGCCGGCCACCGTCTCGTACGGGCCCTCGGGCAGGGCGACGCCGGTCTCCTCGGCGAAGTCGCCCAGGTTCAGCAGGCCGTCCAGCTCCATGCCGCCGCCGGCCAGCCGGCGGGTGGTGGTGGGCTCCTGGGAGTCGTACTCGTCGCGGATCTCGCCGATCACCTCCTCGACCAGGTCCTCCAGGGTGACGATGCCGGCGGTGCCGCCGTACTCGTCCACCACGATCGCCAGGTGATGGCCCTCACGGCGCATCTCGCCCATCGCCGCCAGCACCCGTTTGGTGCCGGGCAGCAGCTTGACCGGGCGGGCCAGGTCGCGGACCTTCACGGCCTGCTCGCCGCGGGCGCCGTAGAGGTCGCGGACGTGGACGAAGCCGGTCACCGCGTCGTAGCTGCCCTCGACCACCGGGTAGCGCGAGTGCGGGGAGGAGTCGGCCTGCTCGCGGACCTCGGCCAGCGGGCGTTCGGCGTCCAGGAAGGTCACCTCGGTGCGCGGGACCATCACCTCGCGCAGCTGGCGCTCCCCGGCGGAGAACACGTCCGCGATCAACGCCCTTTCGTCACTGCCGAGTTCGGTGTTGGTGGCGACCAGGCCGCGCAGCTCCTCGGAGCTCATCGAGCCGCGCCCGGCCGCCGGGTCACCGCCGAGCAGGCGGACCATCAGGTTGGTGGAGTGCCCGAGCAGCCAGATCACCGGGCGCAGCGCCACCGACATCACGTCCACCACCGGTGCGGCGAGCACGGCGATGGAGTCGGCCCGCTGGAGGCCGATCCGCTTGGGGGTGAGCTCGCCGAGCACCAGCGAGGCGTAGCTGATCAGCAGGGTCAGCCCGACCAGGGCGAGGGCGTCGGCGACGCCCTCGGAGAGCCCGGCCCGGACGAACAGCGGCGCCACCTTGCCGGCCAGGGTGTCCGCGCCGAAGGCGGCGGACAGGAAGCCCATGCAGGTCACGCCGACCTGGACGGCGGCCAGGAACCGGTTCGGGTCGGCCGCGAGGTGCGCGGCCCGGGCGGATCTGCGGGTGCCGCGCGCCGCCAGCGATCTGATCTGGCCCTCGCGCAGCGAGATCAGCGAGATCTCGGCGACGTTGAACAGCCCGCCCAGCATGATGAAGACGAGGACGAGCGCCGCGTCCTCGAGGGTTTCGGTCACAGCGGGTCAGTGTAGGACCGGCCGGCGGCCGGGGACGGGACGCCGCGTGGACCGGCCGGCGGCCGGTCCGCACGACGGCCCGCCTCCTCCGGAGAGGCGGCGGGCCGTCGGACGTTCCGTGGTGGCGGGGCTCAGATGAGGCCCAGCTCCTGGACCGCGTCGCGCTCCTCGGTCAGCTCCTGGACCGAGGCGTCGATGCGGGCGCGGGAGAAGTCGGAGATCTCCAGGCCCTGGACGATCTCGAAGGAGCCGTCCTTGGTGGTGACCGGGAAGGAGGAGATCAGGCCGGCCGGGACACCGTAGGAGCCGTCGGAGACGACACCCATCGAGGTCCAGTCGCCCTCGGCGGTGCCGTTGACCCAGGTGTGGACGTGGTCGATGGCGGCGTTGGCGGCCGAGGCGGCCGAGGAGGCGCCACGGGCCTCGATGATGGCGGCGCCGCGCTTGGCGACGGTCGGGATGAAGGTCTCCGTCAGCCAGGCCTGGTCGCTGCCGATGGCCTCGAAGGCGGGCTTGCCGGCGATCTCGGCCTGGAACACGTCCGGGTACTGGGTCGCGGAGTGGTTGCCCCAGATGGTGACCTTCTTGATGTCGGCCACGGTGGCGCCGGTCTTGATGGCCAGCTGGCCGACCGCGCGGTTGTGGTCCAGACGGGTCATCGCGGTGAAACGCTCGGCCGGCACGTCCGGGGCGTTGCGCTGGGCGATCAGGGCGTTGGTGTTGGCCGGGTTGCCGACGACCAGGACCTTGATGTCGTCCGCGGCGTGGTCGTTGATGGCCTTGCCCTGCGGACCGAAGATGCCGCCGTTGGCCTGCAGCAGGTCGCCGCGCTCCATGCCCGCGGTGCGCGGACGGGCGCCGACCAGCAGGGCGACGTTGGCGCCGTCGAAGGCCTCGCCCGCGTTGTCGGTGATCTTGATGTCGCGCAGCAGCGGGAAGGCGCAGTCGATGAGCTCCATCGCGGTGCCCTCGGCGGCCTTGAGGCCCTGCGGGATCTCCAGGAGGCGCAGGTTCACCGGCACGTCGGCGCCGAGCAGGTGGCCCGAGGCGATGCGGAAGAGCAGCGCGTAGCCGATCTGGCCGGCCGCTCCGGTGATGGTGACGTTGACGGGGGTGCGGGTCATTTCTACCTTCTCCAGCAAATCGCCAGGTGCCCCAGGCACACCGGCGCACTGGAGCCGAGGACGGTCTCTCGACATCGAGAGACCGGCGTCAGGTTATCGCAAAGGGAAGCGTACGCCGCGGGTGCGGTCGTGGCAGATAGGTCACAGACGGCGGCGGCCCCCGCCCGGGATGCCGGGCAGGGGCCGCCTGGGGCCGGACCGCTCAGTGCTTGGGACGGCCGATCAGGTTGCCGATGTTGTCCAGCAACGGCATCTCCAGCCACGGGTTGGGCTGGGCCACCAGGGTCAGCAGCACGATCGACACGCCGAGGAAGGTCAGCACGATCACGTCGGTGAAGCGGCTGCGCACCGCCAGCATGCCGACCTCGGGCAGGACCAGCCGCAGCACCGCGCCGAGCAGCACACCGCCGCCGAGGATCAGCAGCCCGTACTTGAAGCCGTCCTTGAAGTCGGCGAACCAGGTGACCGCGAGCCCGGCGCCGACCACCAGCAGGACCAGCGTTATCGGCCACTGGCGGACCGGCAGGGCGTGTTCACGGCCCAGGGCCGCCGCCGAGCCCTCGGGCGGCAGGGTGCCGGTGGTCTTGACCGGCGGCCTGCGCCGGGTCCGCACCGGTCGGGGTTCGCTCATGCCTGGCCGCTCCCCCGGTGTCAGATGCCGGCGCGGCGCTCGGCCGCCTCGACGATGTTGTTGAGCAGCATGGCACGGGTCATCGGGCCGACGCCGCCGGGGTTCGGGGAGATCCAGCCGGCCACCTCGGCCACGCCCGGGTGCACGTCCCCGACGATCTTGCCCTCGCTGCGGCTGACGCCGACGTCCAGCACGGCGGCGCCCGGCTTGACGTCCTCCGGCTTGACCAGGTGCGGCACACCGGCCGCGGCCACGACGATGTCGGCCTTGCGCAGGTGGTAGGCGAGGTCACGGGTGCCGGTGTGGCAGAGGGTGACGGTGGCGTTCTCGCTCCGGCGGGTGAGCAGCAGGCCGATCGAGCGGCCGACGGTGACGCCGCGGCCGATCACGACCACCTCGGCGCCGTTGATCTCGACGCCGTGCCGGCGCAGCAGCTCGACGATGCCGAGCGGGGTGCAGGGCAGCGGCCCCTCGATGCCCAGCGCCAGCCGGCCGAGCGAGGTGGGGTGCAGGCCGTCCGCGTCCTTGTCCGGGTCCATCAGCTCCAGGACCGGGTTCTGGTCGAGGCCCTTGGGCAGCGGGAGCTGGACGATGTAGCCGGTGCAGGCCGGGTCGGCGTTGAGCTCGCGGACGACGTTCTCGACGTCCTCCTGGGTGGCGGTGGCGGGCAGCTCGCGCTGGATCGAGGCGATGCCGACCTCGGCGCAGTCCTTGTGCTTTCCGTTGACGTACCAGCGGCTGCCCGGGTCGTCGCCGACCAGGACGGTGCCGAGGCCGGGCGTGACGCCCTTGGCCTTGAGGGCCGCCACGCGGGCGGCGAGTTCGGACTTGATCGCGGCGGCGGTGGCCTTGCCATCGAGAATCTGGGCAGTCATGAGCCCATTCTCCCGGATCGGGGCGGCCGTCCGTGCCAGGCCCCGGCGGGTACCGGACATGCTGAGCACGTTGCGGTTGCGCCACAGTCCGGTCCGGCGCGCGGGCACGGCTGGACATCGCCCGGCCGCCCGGTTGACGATATGCGGGCATTCCCCGCCGCTTCCGGCCCTGTGACGGGCCGACGGAACACCGGCGGGGGCGTAACCGGGGGAAAGAACCAGTGAGCCGACCAGACCAGACAGTGCCGCCCGACCACCGCGGCATCGCGTTGTCAGAACCGCGGCCGTCGATGCTCCTGTTCCCACGTCGCTGAGCCGCGTCCGGCGCCGGGCATCCGCGCCGCCCTGTCAGTGCGCTCCGCTACTGTCCCGTCCGGCCGGTGGTCCGTCCCTCCGGTCCGTCCCGGGTCCTCCGCTGTCCCGTCCCCACGTCCCCATCCTGCCCGGAGGCATCGATGAGCTACCCGTCCGACCCGAACAACCCGTACGGCCAGCAGCCCCCGCCGCCGCAGCAGCCGCCCGGGTACGGCTACCCGCAGCAGGCCCCGCCGGCCGCCGGATACGGCTACCCCCAGCAGGCCCCGCCGGCCGCCGGATACGGCTACCCCCAGCAGCCGCCGCAGCAGCAGGCGTACGGGTACGCGCCGATGCCGGGCACCATCCAGGCCAACAACGGCTACATCAACATCGCGCACCTGGGCACGGTGAAGATCGCCACCATGGGCCAGCGGTTCCTGGCCCGGCTGATCGACTTCGCGGCGGTCGGCGCGGTCTTCGCGCTGGCGGCGGCGCTCGGCCTGGCCAGCGCGGTGGGCATCGCCAAGGACCAGAAGGACTGCGTCTACACCCCGGGCAACCTGACGGCGTACAACGACTGCGTGGCCCAGAACCAGGACGCCGCCAACGGCATCGCGGTGACCTTCCTGATCGGCTTCGGGCTGCTGGCCGCGTTCAACCTGCTGTACGAGTGGCTGATGGTCTCCCTCGCGGGCGCCACGCTCGGCAAGATGGCGATGGGCCTGCGGGTCGTCAAGGAGAGCAACGGCGGGCACCCCGGCGTCGGCGGCGGCTTCATCCGCTTCATCATCCCGATCGTCGGCGGCATCCTCTGCTACATCGGCGCCCTGCTGGTGTACCTGTCGCCGTTCTTCGACAACTCCGGGAAGCTGCAGGGCTGGCACGACCGTGCCGCCGGCACCCTGGTGATCAAGAAGTAACGCGCACCGCACGACAGAGCGGCCCGGTCCCCTCCGCGGAGGGGACCGGGCCGCTCTGTCACGCCGTCACCGGGATCAGTGGAAGAAGTGGCGGGTGCCGGTGAAGTACATGGTCACGCCGGCCTCGGCGGCGGCCGCGATCACCTCTTCGTCGCGGATCGAACCGCCCGGCTGCACCACGGCCTTCACGCCGCCCTCGATCAGGATCTGCAGGCCGTCGGCGAACGGGAAGAACGCGTCGGAGGCCGCGTACGAGCCCTTGGCCCGCTCGCCGGCCCGCTCGACCGCGAGCTTCGCCGAGTCGACCCGGTTGACCTGGCCCATGCCGACGCCCACCGAGGCGCCGCCCTTGGCCAGCAGGATGGCGTTGGACTTGACCGCCCGGCAGGCCCGCCAGGCGAAGGCCAGCTCGGCCAGCCCGGCCTCGGTCAGCGCCTCGCCGGTGGCCAGCGTCCAGGTCGCCGGGTCGTCGCCCGCGGCGTGCACCCGGTCGGCGTCCTGGAGCAGCACGCCGCCGGAGATCGGGCGGACCTCCTGGCGGTTGGCCGGTGCCTCGGGGGCGAGCAGCACCCGGAGGTTCTTCTTGCGGGCCAGCACCTCGACGGCGCCGTCCTCGTACGCCGGGGCGACGACGACCTCGGTGAAGATCGGCGCGATCTGCTCGGCCAGTTCGACGGTGACCGGGCGGTTGACGGCGATCACGCCGCCGTACGCGGAGACCGGGTCGCACTCGTGTGCCTTGCGGTGCGCCTCGGCGACGTCGGCGCCGGTCGCGATGCCGCACGGGTTGGCGTGCTTGATGATCGCGACGGCCGGCTCGGCGTGGTCGTACGCGGCGCGGCGGGCGGCGTCGGTGTCGACGTAGTTGTTGTACGACATCTCCTTGCCGTGCAGCTGCTCGGCGCCGGCCAGGCCCCCGGTGCCGTCCACGTACAGCGCGGCGCCCTGGTGCGGGTTCTCGCCGTAGCGCAGCACGTTCTGCCGCTCCCAGGTGGCGCCCAGGAACTCGGGGAACCGCTCGTCGCTGGGCGCGTAGCCGGCCTCGAACCAGGAGGCGACCGCGACGTCGTACGCGGCGGTGTGCGCGAACGCGGCACCGGCCAGGCGCTTGCGGGTGGCCAGGTCGAAACCGCCCTCCTGGGCGGCCTTCAGGACGTCGCCGTAGCGGGCCGGGTCGACCACGACGGCGACCGACGGGTGGTTCTTGGCGGCGGCGCGGACCATGCTCGGGCCGCCGATGTCGATCTGCTCGACACACTCGTCCGGGGTGGCGCCGGAGGCGACCGTGGCCTTGAACGGGTAGAGGTTCACCACGACCAGGTCGAAGGGCTCGACGCCCAGTTCGGCCAGCTGGGCGCGGTGCGACTCCAGGCGCAGGTCGGCGAGCACGCCGGCGTGCACGCGGGGGTGCAGCGTCTTCACGCGCCCGTCCAGGCACTCCGGGAAGCCGGTCAGCTCGGAGACCTCGGTCACCGGCACACCGGCGGCGGCGATCCGGCCGGCGGTGGAGCCGGTGGAGACGATGGAGACCCCGGCGGCGTGCAGGCCCTGGGCCAGCTCCTCCAGACCGGTCTTGTCGTACACGCTGATCAGCGCACGACGGATCGGACGGATGTTCTCGGAGACAGGGGGGGTGGTGGAGCTGGCACTCATGCCGGGATCCATACCTTTCGGTCCTCGATGCGGTGGCCCTCGCGGGCCAGCCGGCCCACGACGTCGACGAGCAGCTTGCGCTCGACAGTCTTGATGCGCTCGTGCAGCGCTTCGCCGCCATCGGCGTGGTCGGCGTCGGTGACCTCCACGACGCCCTGCGCGATGATCGGCCCGGTGTCCACTCCGGCGTCGACCAGGTGGACGGTGCAGCCGGTGACCTTCACTCCGTACGCGAGCGCGTCGGGGACGCCGCGCGCACCGGGGAAGGACGGCAGCAGTGCGGGGTGGGTGTTGACGATCCGTCCGGCGAAGGCCTCGATGAACCCGGGGCCGAGGATCTTCATAAAGCCTGCCGTGACCACCAGGTCCGGCTCGTACGTCGCGACGGAGGAGGTCAGCGCGCGGTCCCAGCCGGCCCGGTCGGGGAAGTCCTTCACCCGGTGCACAAAGGTCGGCAGGCCGGCGCGGTCCGCGCGCTCCAGGCCCGCGATGGCGTCGCGGTCCGCGCCGACGGCCACGATCTCCGCTCCGAAGGCCGGATCGGCGACGGCGTCGATCAGCGCCTGCAGGTTGGTGCCCGAACCGGAGACCAGCACCACCAGGCGGGCCGGTCCGGGCTTGCGGGGCGGGAAGAGCTGAGCGGGGGCGGCGGCCACTGCGCGATTCTCCGTAGGTCAGGGGCCGCCCGCTGGTACGTCCACCGGCGGTGGGGCCACTACGAACGGCAGGTCGAGCGAGGGGGAACACCCGGGAAACCCGCCGCGACGCGGGCCCGCGGGAACCTGGGTGAGCTGCTGACCGTCACCACGATAACGGCTGGTCGGACGGCCTCCGAAACACCCGGACGGCGCTACGCGCGTAGTTGAGACGGGGATCTCTCCGGACCACCCACCGCGGATCCGGACCCCGACCGCGGGCCCCCGAATCGGCCCACGCGCGGCTGCGGGATCATAGGGTGCGTGGGCACCTGCCCCACGAACCGAGAAGGAATGGCTGAACCATGAGCAGCGGTGACAACACCGGCGAGCGCAACCCCTTCGCGCCGCCGCCGGCGGATGCCCCGGACCAGCCGTGGCAGCCGCGCACTCCCCCGCCCGCCGAGGGCGGGGAGGCACCCGACGACGCGGCCTCCGAGGAGCGTCCGCAGGTCCCGCCGCCGCACCCGTGGAGCCCGGGCCACCAGGGCGGCGGCTGGCACCCCCGGCCGCCCGCGCCGCAGCAGCCCCGGCTCGACCCCGGCGACCCGGCCCAGCGCCGGGCCCGCAACGCGGCCCTGGCCGGGATGGCGTCGCTGGTCTGCGCGATCGCCGGGATCTACTACGTCGCGCTGTTCGTCGGCGCGCTCGCCATCCTCTGGGGCGTCAACGCGATGCGGGCGCCCAAGCCGGCCACCGGCACCACCACCGGCGGCACGCCCACCGCGGCCGCCGCCGTGCCCGCCACGCCGAACCCGCTGACCCCGGCGGCGCTCGGCGGTGTGCTCACCGGGGCGGTGACGGTGGTCTTCGTGTCCTGCGTGATCGGGCTCAGCCTGTACTACAACGACTACGTCACCTGCGTCCGGGACTCGCTCACCGCGACCGGCGAGCAGGGCTGCGACCGGCTCGCGCCCAAGTGGTACGTGGACATCGCCACCAAGGGCGAGTAGGCAGCGGCCCGTCGAGGGGGCAGGTCGGCCGGGGCGGTCGGCGGCGGGAACGGTCGGCGACAGGGGGGCGGGTAGGGCTCAGCCCGCGCCGTCCGCGCGCCCGCCCAGCCGCACCACCACCGCGTACGCCCGGGCGCGCAACGCCAGCGCGCTCCGGCGCGCACGACCCGCGAGCGCCGGGCCACCACGCAGCGCCCCGAACCGCACCAGCAGCGCGCCCGGCACCGCCACCGCGGCGACCCAGCCCGCGGCCGCCAGGCCCGTCCGCCACGGCACCGGGCCCAGCCGAGCCATCCGGCCGCCGGCCAGCGCGCCGCCCGAGAACCCGCCCAGCACCGCCGCCGCGGCGCCGGTCAGCAGCGCCGTCGCCAGCACCGCCGCGACCGTCGCGACCGGATGCCACGGGGCGCCCTCGCCGCGCCGTCCGGCCGCCGCCCGGCCCAGCAGCAGGGCCGGCACCACCCCGGCCAGCGCGGGCAGCAGGCAGGCGAGCAGCCGCCAGCCGCCCGCGCCCGACTCCGGCAGCAGCGCGAACAGCGGGAACTCGGGCACCGGCCCCAGCACCGTGCCGGACGGCGCCACCACCGTCCCGGCCCCGGCGGCGAAGCCCGGGCCCAGCGCGTACGCCGTGCCCCAGAGCACGGCGTTGGGCAGCAGGACCAGACTGAGCAGAACCAGTCCGGCCACGGCGGCCGGGCCGCCGGCGAGCGGGGTCGCCCCGCGCCCGCCGCCGGCCGCCGCGTCCAGCAACGCCGCCACGGCGACCACCACCCCGCCCGCGGCCACCAGGGCCGCCCCGGCCGCCAGCGCCGCCGCACGGACCACGGGCGCGCCGCCGGTGGCGCGGGCCCAGACCGGCACCCGCCCGTAGAAGGCCGACCAGCACGCCCGGCCGCGCTCCCCCGACCGGACCGAACGGACACCCGCGGCGGTCGCGGCGGCGGCCAGCAGCGCCACCGCCAGCACGTCCGGCAGCACCCGGCTGCGGAACGCGCCGCCGCCCGAGCACTGCACCACCACCCCGGCCGCCACCGCGCAGTAGCCGGCCCAGACCGCCACCGGACCGCTCCGGCGCGCCCGCAGGCCCCGGCGGGACGCCACCCGGGCGCCCATGCGGTGGAGCTGACCCACCGCCAGCAGGCCGAGCAGCAGCGGGGTGACGGTCAGCGGGGCGTCCGCACCCCCGCGCAGCACCGGCGCGCCGTGCCCGAGCAGCCAGAGCGCTCCGGCCAGCCGGGCGGCGCCGGGCGCACCGTCGTCCGCGTACGGGGTCACCACCCAGAGCCCGAGCACCGGCACCGCGACCACGGCCAGGCCGAGCAGCGCCGTCCGCACCCCGACGAACAGGTCGGCCAGCACGGGTCTGGCGCCCAGTTCGCCCGGCACTTCCAGGATCGGACGGCCCATCAGCTGCGTCATGCGCCTCATGGTGCCAAGGCGACTCGCCATGCTCCGTGAAGGGGCAAACCGCCGTCGTGTCCCAGATTATTAGCTTATGCGCATTTTCAGACCATGCCCTCACGCCGCCGCCCCCACTTCGGCGCGGAACGTCTGATGACCACCCCGCCGACCGCCGAGCGCCCCGACGGCTCCCCCGCCGACGGCCAGCCCGCGCCGCAGGACCGTTCGGGAAAGGGCCGGTCCGGACCCGGCCGCACCGCGAAGGCCGCCGGAGACACCGGCGCCACCGCCCGCACCGAGGAGGAAATTTTCCGGCTGCTACGGCGGCTGACGCCGCGTGAGGTCCAGGCGCTGGCCCACCTCGCGGCCGGCCAGGACCTCGCCCGGTCGGCGGCGGCGCTCGGGGTCACCCCGGACACCGTCCGCGGCTGGCTGCACCGGGCCATGCGGAAGCTCGGCACCCGGACCCCTGCCGAGGCCGCCGCCCTCGCCGCCCTGCTGAGCCCCGCGCGGACCGCGCCCGCGGGGAACGGGCCGGACGGAACCGCCGGGCCCGACGAACCTCCGGGCGTACGCACCGCCGGGCCGGGCGCCGCGACCGCCGGGGACCGCCCGGAGCCGGGTGGCGGCCCCGCCCGGCGGCCCCCGGTGGTCGGCACGGAGCGGAGGCGGCAGCCGCCCGGTACCGGCTCCCCCGACGGGGCGGGCACCCGGCCCGCGGACCCGGCCCGGCCGGGCGACGGGCGACAGCCCGTCGCCGGCACCGGGCAGCGGCCCGCTCCGACCGCGCCGACGGACGCCAGGCCCCCCGGTGAACCGGCCTCCCGTCACGGCGCCCATGACGGCTACGGTGCCCACGACCGTCAGGGGGCCGGCGCCGGGCACCCGCCCGCGTGGTCCGCGGTCACCCCGGCCCCGCCGCCCGCCCCGGCGGTCCGCGCCCCCGTCGCCTCGTTCGAGGAGTCGTACGAGACCGCCCACACCCGGCTGGTGCAGCAGGTGTTCCTCGTCGCCACCTGCAGGCACCGGGCCGTGCACTGCGTCGGCCGGGCCTTCGGGGAGGCCCGGCGGCGGTGGGAGGAGGTGGTGGCCGGCGGCGACCCGGAGGTCTGGGTCCGGGTGCGCGCCTGCGACCTGGCGCTCTCCCCCTGGCACCGGGGCGGTCCGCGCCGGGCGCACGTCTGGCGGCTGCCGCACCGGCGGATCAGGGTCCGCCCGGCCGACGAGTCCCAGCCGGTGCTGCCGGACCACGACCGTCTCACCGACCGCGACCACGCCCTGCTCAAGGCGCTCAAGCGGCTCTCCCGCCCGCAGCGCCGGGCGCTGGTGCTGCACGACGGGCTGGGGCTGCCCGCCACCGCCGTCGCGGTCGAGGTGGAGTCGACGCTGACGGCCGCCGAGGGCCGGGTCTGGGCCGCCCGGACGGCGCTGGCGCACTGGGTGCCGGACCTGGTCGGGCCGGATCCGACGGCGGACGGCTTCGCCGACCGGCTCAGCGGGCTGCTGCACCGGGCGGCCGTCCGCGCCTGCCCGGAGCCGCACCGCTCACCGGTCCCGGTGCTGCGCGCACGCAGCGGGCTGCGCAACGCCGCCCGGACCGGGGCGGCGGCGCTGCTCACGGTGGCGGTGAGCGGTGCGGCGGTGGCGACCCTGGCCGGCGAAGGGCCGTCGGTGCTGTTCCGCCCGTCCGCGCCGCCCACCCCGGTGCTCTGCGTCCCGGCCGAGAAGGACACCGTCCCGGCCCTCCCCGACGGCCCGGAGCCCGGTGTCCGCAGTTTCTGGTGCAGCACCGCCCCGGGCGTCGAAGCCGTCATGGTGGCCCCCCCGCCGCCCCGGGCCGCCCGCCCGTGGGAGCTGACCACCACCAGGCACGCCGCGCCGCTGCCGCCGCCGCCCGGGCCGGTGGACTGCACCCGCCGGCCGCTCCGCCCCTGCGCGGCGGACGACGGCTGAGCACGGCGGAGGCGGAAACGTCGAGCGCCCCTGCCCGGACCGGACAGGGGCGCTCGACGAGCGGGGCGAGCGTCAGCCGATGAGCTCGCGCGCCAGGCGGGCGGTCTCGGACGGCGTCTTGCCGACCTTGACACCGGCGGCCTCGAGGGCCTCCTTCTTCGCCTGGGCGGTGCCCGAGGAGCCGGAGACGATGGCGCCGGCGTGGCCCATGGTCTTGCCCTCGGGGGCGGTGAAGCCCGCGACGTAGCCGACGACCGGCTTGGTGACGTGCTCGGCGATGTAGGCCGCGGCACGCTCCTCGGCGTCGCCGCCGATCTCACCGATCATGACGATCAGCTCGGTCTCCGGGTCCTCCTGGAACGCCTTGAGGGCGTCGATGTGGGTGGTGCCGATGACCGGGTCACCGCCGATGCCCACGGCCGAGGAGAAGCCGATGTCGCGCAGCTCGTACATGAGCTGGTAGGTCAGGGTGCCGGACTTCGAGACCAGGCCGATCTTGCCGGACGTGGTGATGTCGGCCGGGATGATGCCGGCGTTCGACTGTCCGGGGCTGATCAGGCCGGGGCAGTTCGGGCCGATGATCCGGGTCTTGTTGCCCTTCGAGCCCGCGTACGCCCAGAAGGCGGCGGTGTCGTGCACCGGGACGCCCTCGGTGATGACGACGGCCAGGCCGATCTCGGCGTCGATGGCCTCGACGACGGCGTCCTTGGTGAACTTCGGCGGCACGAAGATGACGGTGACATCGGCACCGGTCTTCTCGATGGCCTCGGCGACGGTGCCGAAGACGGGCACCTCGGTGCCGTCGACGTCCACGGTGGTGCCGGCCTTGCGCGGGTTCACACCGCCGACGATCCGGGTGCCGGAGGCGAGCATGCGGCGGGTGTGCTTCATGCCCTCGGAGCCGGTCATGCCCTGGACGATGACCTTGCTGTCCTTGGTAAGGAAGATAGCCATGGTGTTAAGTCCCCTTCCTTACTTGTTGGCCAGCTCGGCGGCGCGGTCGGCCGCACCGTCCATGGTGTCCACCTGCTGCACCAGCGGGTGGTTGGCGTCGGTCAGGATCTTACGACCCAGCTCGGCGTTGTTGCCGTCGAGGCGGACGACCAGCGGCTTGCTGACCTCCCCGCCCTTCTCCGCCAGCAGGGCCAGCGCCTGGACGATGCCGTTCGCGACGGCGTCGCACGCGGTGATACCGCCGAAGACGTTGACGAAGACCGACTTGACGTCGGCGTCGCCGAGGATGATCTCCAGGCCGTTGGCCATGACCTCGGCCGAGGCGCCGCCGCCGATGTCGAGGAAGTTGGCGGGCTTCACGTTGCCGTGCTTCTCGCCGGCGTAGGCGACGACGTCGAGAGTGCTCATGACGAGACCCGCGCCGTTGCCGATGATGCCGACCTCGCCGTCGAGCTTGACGTAGTTCAGGCCCTTGGCCTTCGCCGCCGCCTCCAGCGGGTTGGCGGCGGCCTTGTCCTCGAGCGCCTCGTGCCCGGGCTGACGGAACTCGGCGTTCTCGTCCAGGGAGACCTTGCCGTCCAGCGCGATGATCTTGCCCTCACCGGACTTGATCAGCGGGTTGACCTCGACGAGGAGCGCGTCCTCGGCGATGAAGACCTTCCACAGCTTCTGCAGGACCTCGGCGACCTGGTCGGCGACCTCAGCCGGGAACTTCGCCGCGGCGACGATCTCGGCGGCCTTCTCCGGGGTGCAGCCCTCGTTGGCGTCGACCGGGATCTTGGCGAGCGCGTCCGGGTTCTCCTCCGCGACGACCTCGATCTCCACGCCGCCCTCGACGCTGGCCATGGCCAGGAAGGTGCGGTTGGTGCGGTCCAGCAGGAACGAGACGTAGTACTCGTCCTTGATGTCCGCGGTCTGGGCCAGCATCACCTTGTGAACGGTGTGGCCCTTGATGTCCATGCCGAGGATCGCCTCGGCCTTGGCGACGGCGTCCGCCGGGTCGGCGGCGAGCTTCACGCCACCGGCCTTGCCTCGGCCACCCACCTTCACCTGAGCCTTGACGACGGCGCGGCCGCCGAAGCGCTCCGCGATGGCGGCAGCGTCTGCGGCAGTCTCGATGACATCGCCGTCAAGCACGGGCACACCGTGCTTGGCGAAGAGGTCCCTCGCCTGGTACTCGAACAGGTCCACGTGTTTGTCCTTGTTCGTGGTCGCGGATTGTGTCTCTACGAGCGTGCCACGGCAGGATCTTCGCTGCGGGTCGTCGGGGCGGTGCGGGTACGCAGAAGAACGGCCTTGCGGCCCACACAGCCACGGGCGCACACGTCAATCAACACGCGCGTCACGTCCGTCTGGCAGGTTATCCCCGGACGACGGGAGTGTTTCGCCCGGGACCGGCCAGTCTTTGGTGAGAACCGTCACAGCCAGCCTACGAGGGTCTGTCACAGGCCCTGTCCTGCGGCGGACCGGGTTCGCGCATCCGGGTGAATCCGCGCCCCCGGCCGTTACACCCCCTGGTCGGGCACCGGTATCGGGCGCTTCTCGATCGCCGCCGCCATGATCTCCGGGAAGACGTCCGGGGTGCAGGCGAACGCCGGGGCGCCGAGCGCGGCCAGTGCCGCGGCGTGCGCGTGGTCGTACGCGGGCGCACCTTCGTCGGAGAGCGCGAGCAGCGCGATGAACTGGACGCCGGCCGCCTTCATCGCCGCCACCCGCTTGAGCATCTCGTCGCGGATTCCGCCCTCGTAGAGGTCGCTGATCAGCACCACGACGGTCTCGGACGGGCGGGTGATCCTCGACTGGCAGTAGGCGAGCGCCCGGTTGATGTCGGTGCCGCCGCCGAGCCGGGTGGCGAACAGGACGTCCACCGGGTCGGTGAGCTGCTCGGTGAGGTCCACCACCGAGGTGTCGAAGACGACCAGCCGGGTGTCCAGGCTCCTCATCGAGGCGAGCACCGCGCCGAACACCGCCGAGTGCACCACGGACGGCGCCATCGAGCCGGACTGGTCGATGCAGAGGATGACGTCCTTCTTCACCGCGCGCTGCGCACGGGCGTAGCCGACCAGCCGCTCGGGGACGACCGTGCCGTACTCGGGCAGGTAGTTCTTCAGGTTGGCCCGGATGGTGCGGTCCCAGTCGATGTCGCGGTGGCGCGGGCGGTTCACCTTGGCGCTGCGGTCCAGCGCGCCGCCCAGGGTGGCCCGGGTGCGGTCGGCGAGCCTGCGCTCCAGCTCGGCGACCACCTTGCCGACCACCGCGCGGGCGGTCTCCCGGGTGGTCTCCGGCAGCGCGTGCTTCAGCGAGAGCAGGGTGCCGACCAGGTGGACGTCCGGCTCGACGGCCTCCAGCATCTCCGGCTCCAGCAGCAGGTGGTCCAGGCCGAGCCGGGTGATGGCGTCCTGCTGCATCAACTGCACGACGGTGGAGGGGAAGTACTCGCGGATGTCGCCCAGCCAGCGCGCCACCTGCGGCGCCGAGCCGCCCAGGCCGGCGCTGCGGCGGCCGCCCGTCGCGGCCCTGCCCTCCGGCGGAGCCCCGCGGTACAGCGCGGCGAGCGCACCGTCCATGGCGGCGTCCCGGCCGCGCAGCGCACAGCCCGTCCCGTCCGCCTCGCCGCCGAGCACCAGCCGCCAGCGGCGCAGCCGTTCCTCGGCGGCGGGGGAGGTGGTCACTGCCATCGGACGCTCCTTCGGTGGGTGCGGATCAGGTGTCGCGGCCGGCGGCCTGCAGGGGAATCCGCGGCAGTCCGCCGGGGAGGCCGAGCAGGAGGGCGAGGGTGGGCAGCGCGGCGTCGGCCCTGGCCTGGTCGAGCAGGGCCCCGTCCGTCCCGGCCGGGGCCGCAGCGGCGTCGAGCGGGCCGGCCGCGACCCGGCTGCCGACCGTGGTGCGCACCCCCGCCTCCAGCGCGGAGAAGGTACGGCGCAGCAGTGGCAGCACATCGGTGAAGACCTCCGCCGGCACCGCCGTCAGCCAGGCGTCGAGCAGGCCGAGCAGCCGGGGGTCGTGCAGCAGCAGGGCCCCGCCGCCGGTGAGGAAGCCCTCGACCCAGCCGGCCGCGTCCGCCGGGACGTTGGCCACCGAGAGGACCAGGCCCATCCGGCGGCCGGCCTCCTCGGAGCCGAGCCGGCCGTCGTCGAGCAGCAGCCGGACGGCGCGGCCGCGCAGCAGGCCGGGGACGCCCGTCGCCGGGCCGCCGGTGGGCTCGCGACGGGCGAGCGAGCGCAGGGCGGCGGCCCACCGGTCGGCGAGGTCGCCGGAGGCATCGGGGGCGTCGGGGGAGTCAGGGGCGTCGGCCGGTTCCAGCAGGCCGATCGCGCCGTGCACCTCGTCGAGGTGGCCGCGCATCGCCGTGGCGCCGGCCGCGTCAAGACCGGTGCAGGCGGGCGGCAGCCCGACGCAGATCCGGTCGGCGAGACCGGTCGCGGCCTCGGCGAGCGCGCCGTTGTCGGTGCCCCGGACGTCGCCGTAGCGCAGTGCGCGGACCAGGGCGGGCAGGGCGCCCGCGAGGTGGGCGACATCGGTGTCCAGGGCCGCGCAGTCGGCGAGCACCCGCATCACGGCGGGCAGCGCCCCGCCCAGCCCGGCGAGCAGGCAGGTCTCCACCAGGCCGGTGAGTTCGGCGAGTTCGACGGCGGCCCGGGCGGTGCCGACGGCCTTGCCGACCGCCGCGTCCTCGACCGTGGTGCCCCACTGGGCGGCCTCGGCGATCCGGACCGCGAACTCGGGCTGCCAGCAGAGCCGCCAGCTCTCCCGGAAGGTGCCCGTCGAGTGGACGGCGGACCGCACCGGCACGCCCCACTCGACGCCGAGCAGGCGCAGCCGGTGCAGCAGCCGCGAGCGCGCCGCGTCGTTCTCCCTGCGCAGGTCGAGGTCGAGGTCGCGCGGCTCGACGTCCGGCTTCAGCCGCAGGGAGCGCTGCAGCCGGGACAGGTCCCGTTGCAGCGGCACCGCCGGTGCGGCGTCCGGCACCGTGCCGAGCGCGTCGCCGATCACCAGCCGGTCCCGGACCAGCTCCAGCGCGACGTCCGACCCGTCGCACATCACCGACCGGACGGCGTCGAGCGTCTCGGTCAGCCCGGCCAGCGGCCGGCCGCGCATCACCGCCAGCGTGCGGGCCAGCCGGACGGCCTCGATGACGTGCGCGGAGGAGACCGGGTGGTCCTCGGCCCGCAGCAGCTCGGCGGCCCTGGCCAGCCACTTCGGCAGCGGATCGCCCGACGCGGCGAACAGGTGGTGGTACCAGCCCGGCGAGGCGATCCCGGCGCCGTACCCGGTGAGTCGGGAGAGCCGGCGGTGCGTCCAGGGCACCCAGGTGATGTCGGTCCTGACCTTCTTCGGCAGGCCGGCGAGCAGCGCGCGGTCATGGGCGACCGTCGGCATGGCGGCCAGGGCCGGGACGTGGAAGGCGCCGCAGACCACCGCGATCCGCCGGTGGCCGGCCCGCCGGGCGGCGCGGATCTGCTGGCGCATGTACGCCTCCCGCAGCTCGTCGCGCCGCCGCTCCCCGACCCCCTCCTCGCGCAGCGCGGTCATCGCCTCCGCGACGGCCGCGAACGGGGCGAACTCGTCGGCGCCGGGCGTGCGGTGCTCGATCACGTCCTCCCACCAGCGCTCCGGGTCGTCGTGGCCGGCCGCCTCGGCGAGCAGCGCGATCGGGTCGCCGGGTACCGCCTCGTCCGGCCCGGGATCCGCCTCCTCCGTCACGGCGAAGCCGTACGCCGCCGGGAGGTCGATGAAGCGGACCGGGAGTTCGCGCTCGACGCCGTAGCGGATCGCCACCCACTCCGGGGAGAACTCGGCGTACGGCCAGAACGCGGCCCTGGCCGGATCGTCCACGGCGTGGGCGAGCAGCGCGACCGGCGGCACCATGTCCTTCTCGCCCGCCAGCCCGATGATCGGATCGGCCTCCGGCGGGCCCTCGATCAGCACCGCGTCCGGCCGCAGTCGCTCCAGCGCGGCGGCCACCGCGCGGGCCGAGCCCGGACCGTGGTGCCGTACGCCCAGCAGCGTCACCTCTGCGCTCATCGCGCCCTCCCTCCCTGGAACTCGAACGACGGCCGTCTCAGCGGGTGTGCTCGCGGGCGGCACGGTAGAAGTCCTTCCAGCCGTCCCGCTCGCGGACGACGCCCTCGACGTACTCGCGCCACACCGCCTGGTCGGCCACCGGATCCCGGACGACGGCCCCAAGAATGCCCGCCGTGACGTCGCCGGCCCGCAGCACGCCGTCGCCGAAGTGGGTGGCCAGGGCAAGCCCGTTCGTCACGACCGAGATCGCCTCCGCGGTCGACAGCGTCCCGCTCGGGGTCTTCACCTTCGTCCGGCCGTCCGTCGTGATCCCGGCCCGCAGCTCGCGGAAGACGGTGACCACACGCCTGATCTCCTCGGCGCCGCCGGGCAGTTGGGGCAGCTCCAGCGAGCTGCCGAGCTGGTTGACCCGGCGGGTGACGATGTCCACCTCCTCCTCCAGCGAACCGGGCAGTGGCAGCACCACGGTGTTGAACCGCCGGCGCAGGGCGCTCGACAGCTCGTTCACGCCCCGGTCCCGGTCGTTGGCGGTGGCGATCAGGTTGAAGCCCCGCACCGCCTGCGTCTCGCCGCCCAACTCCGGTACCGGCAGCGTCTTCTCCGACAGGATCGTGATCAGGCTGTCCTGCACGTCCGCCGGGATGCGGGTCAGCTCCTCGACCCGGGCGATCTTCCCGTCGGCCATCGCCCGCATCAGCGGCGACGGCACCAGCGCGTCCCGGCTCGGGCCGTGGGCCAGCAGCTGGGCGTAGTTCCACCCGTACCGGACCGCCTCCTCCGGCGTGCCCGCGGTGCCCTGCACCAGCAGCGTCGAATCACCGCTGATCGCGGCCGCGAGATGCTCCGACACCCAGGTCTTCGCGGTACCCGGCACGCCGAGCAGCAGCAGCGCGCGGTCCGTCGCCAGCGTCGTCACCGCGACCTCGACCACCCGGCGCGGGCCGATGTACTTGGGCGTGACCACGGTGCCGTCCGGCAGCTCGCCGCCCAGCAGATAGGTGGCGACGGCCCACGGCGACAGCTTCCAGCGCTCGGGGCGCGGACGGTCGTCCTGCGCGGCCAGCGCGGCCAGTTCGGCAGCGAACGCGTCCTCCGCGTGCTGCCGCAGAACGTCGGTCATAAGGGCTCCTTCGGGTCGGCCGCCGGACACACCTGTGGCAGGCGGCGAGGTGATCGGGGGGAGCCAGG
Organism: Kitasatospora sp. NPDC092286; assembly: GCF_044755565.1. Taxonomy (NCBI): domain Bacteria; kingdom Bacillati; phylum Actinomycetota; class Actinomycetes; order Kitasatosporales; family Streptomycetaceae; genus Kitasatospora; species Kitasatospora sp. NPDC092286. The sequence continues at coordinate 193,792 of NZ_JBIVRD010000001.1, forward strand.
TCGGCGTCCCGGCCTGCGAGAACCACCATGCACCGGGCCACTGACAATCCTGATCGGCCCTCAGTTCGACTGCTCCGGCTGTCAGTCCCCCCGCCTACCGTCGTCGGCATGGAGGAACGCTGGAGCACCGAACACGTCCTGTCCCTCGCGCCCGACGCCGCGTCGCGGAAGGCGGCGGGCAAACTCTCCTCGGCCGCGCCCTGGTCCGGTACCGGCACCGACGGCACCGCGCTCTGGGGCGCGTGCAAGGGCAGCGGCAGCACGCCGTACCGCACCGCCGTGGAGCTGGCCACGCCCGCCTACACGTGCACCTGCCCGAGCCGGAAGTTCCCGTGCAAGCACGCGCTCGGACTCCTCCTGCTCTGGAGCGGCACCCCGGAGGCCGTCCCGGACGGCGCCGAGCCCGCCGACTGGGCGTCCGAGTGGCTGAAGGGCCGCCAGAACCGCGCCGAGCAGCGCGCCGCCAGGGCCGACACCCCGGCCGACCCGGCCGCCGCCCGCCGCCGGGCCGAGAAGCGCTCCGCCCGGGTCGCCGCCGGCGCCGGCGAACTGCGCCTCCGGCTGGCCGACCGGATCCGCCACGGCCTGGCCGACGGGAGCAGCGCCGGCCCCTGGGACGAGGTCGCCGCCCGCATGGTCGACGCCCAGGCCCCCGGCCTCGCCACCCGCGTCCGCGAACTCGACACCACCCCGCAGGACAGCCTCCTGGAGGAGTACGCCATGCTCCACCTGCTCGCCACCGCCGCCACCCGGGTCGACGAACTGCCCGACCCGCTCGCCGCCACGGTCCGCGCGCGGGTCGGCTACACCACCGACACCGCCGAACTCCTCGCCGGACCCACCGTCCGCGACCGCTGGCACGTCCTCGGCAGCCGCGACACCGCCGACGAACGCCTCACCACCCGCCGGCTCTGGCTGCGCGGCGCCAAGACCGGCCGGCTCGCCCTCCTCCTCGCCTTCGGCCGCCCCGGCCAGGCCCCCGACCTCGCCCTCCCCACCGGCCACCTGCTGGAGGCCGACCTCGCCTTCCACCCCGGCGCCCGCCCCCTGCGCGCCGCCCTCGGCGCCCGCTACGGCACCCCCGAACCCGGCCCCGCCGCACCCCCCTCGGGCCTCAGCCCCGCCGAGGCCGTCGCCACGTACGGCGCCGCCGTCGCCGACGACCCCTGGCTCGACACCTGGCCCACCGTCCTCACCGCCGTCGTCCCCGTCCTCACCCCCGACGGCTGGCACCTGACCGACGGCCACCACACCCTCCCCGTCCGCCGCACCACCACCCCCGAACCCGCCCTCTGGCGCCTCGCCGCCGTCTCCACCGGCCGCCCCCTCACCGTCTTCGGCGACCACGGCCACCAGGGCTTCACCCCCATCACCGCCTGGGGCCAGGACACCCGCCCCATCAGCCTCACCACCCCGTAACCCCCGGCCTCCCTTCCCCCCACCGCTCACCCACCCACCCGCTCCCGCCCCTTCCTTCCCCCCTCCTCCCGCCCCCCTTCCCGCCCCTTCCCTCCCTCCCACCCACCACCCGACCAGGGCGAGAGGGACGCGCTGCGGGAGGGGGCGGCGTACGGGGTGGTCGCGGAAGGGGGCGTGGCGGGTGATTTTCAGACTGCCAACGGCGAAAGCGCCCACCAACAGAATCGGCAGTCTGAAAATCATCCAGCCCCCGGAGCGACCACCCCGGGAGCCGCCCCCGCCACCACCCTCCCGAGAGCCCCCCGAACAGCAACCACCAACCCACAGGAGCCCCCGTGCCACCCACCACCCCCGCCGACCCCTGGGAGACCCTCCACACCACCGCCCTCCTCGGCACCGACCGCCGCCCCCTGCCGGCCGATCCCCCCACCGGCTCCCCCGCCCACCGCACCACCGCCCAGGCGGTGGACCGCACCGACCCGGCCACCGCCCTCCTCGAACTCGCCGCCCTGGCCGCCGTCCGCCGCCGCGCCGGTGCCCTCCCCGCGCCCGCCACCGAACCCCCCGGCCCGCCCGCTCCCGAGGACCCGCGCCCCGAACTCCCGCCCCCCGCCGCCCGTCGGCTCTCCCTGCTGCTCAGCAACCGCGGCGCCGGAAGCAGCTCGAGCCACGCCCTCGCCAACCTCGCCGAGCTGCTCCCCCAATGGCTCACCACCGCCCGCTCCCGCGGCTACCACCCGCCCGCCGCTCTCGTCCCGGCCCTGCTGGACGCGGCCCGGGCCCGTAGCGAACTGCGCCCCGACGCGGTCGCACTGGCCGGCCCGCTCGGCCGCTGGCTCGCCGCCCAGAACCCGGACTGGCGCTTCGTCCTGCGCACCACCACCGACCCCGCGCCCGCCGCCGAACTCCCCGAGGACGACCGCCTCTGGCACGAGGGCCTCTTCGCCGAACGCGTCACCCACCTCACCGCGCTCCGCCGGAGCGACCCCGCCGCCGGCCTGGCCCTGCTCCGGAGCAGCTGGCCCACCGAACGCGCCGAGGACCGCCTGCTCTTCCTGGACGCCCTGCAGGAAGGCCTCTCCCTCGCCGACGAACCGTTCCTGGAGGCCGCCCTGGGCGACCGCAGCAAGAACGTCCGGGCCACCGCCGCCGAGCTGCTCTCCACCCTCCCCGGCACCGCCCTCGCCCACCGGATGGCCGAGCGCGCCCGCACCGCCGTACGCCTCTCGGAGCGCGGCACGCATCTGCTGGTCAGCCCGCCCGCCGCGTGCGACGCCGCCATGCAGCGCGACGGCATTGCGCTCAAGTCGCCCACCGGGCGCGGCGAACGGGCCTGGTGGTTCGGCGAGGTGATCGCCGCCGCCCCGCTGGCCGTCTGGTCCGGGACCACCGGCCTGACGCCGGATCAGCTGCTCGCCCTCCGGGTCGGCGACAGCATCGACGAGACCAGCAGCAGCTGGGCCGACGACCTGCGGGAGGCCTGGGCCAGGGCCGCCGTCCGCCAGCAGGACGCCGGCTGGGCGCGGGCGCTGCTCGGCCCCGCGCCCGCCCCGGGGAGGGGCACCCGGACGGGCCGCGCACCCCGGACGGCCGGCGCTCCCGCGAAGCTGCTCTCGGTGCTCCCGGCCGCCGAACGGGCCGCCTGGACGGCCGCCTTCGTCGAGGTGCACGGCCTCGGCGAGGCCTTCCAGCTGCTCGGCGCCTGCGCGACCCCGTGGACCCCGCCGCTGTCGACCGCCGTGGTCGCGGCGCTGGACCGGGCGGCCGCCTCCGGCGCGTACCCGTGGAGCCACAGCGGGGTGCTCGGGATGACCGAGCGGGCCCTCGCCCCCGGGACGGCCACCGCCGTCGAGGCCCTGGCGGCCTCCGCCACGCCCGCCTCGGCCTGGGGCGAGACCTTCGCCCGGCTGGCCGGCACCCTGCGCTTCCGGGAGGCGATGCTCGCCGAACTCGACGGCTGAGCGGCGGTCGCCGACATGCGACCGGGCCGGTACGGAGCGGGAAGCTCTCCGTACCGGCCCGGTCGGCGTGGACTCAGCCGGCGGCCCGCAGGTTGGCCTCGACCCAGGCCACCACGTCCCGGGTCGGCGTGCCCGGGGTGAAGATGTCCGCGACGCCCAGGGCCTTGAGCTCGGCGATGTCGTCGTCCGGGATGATCCCGCCGCAGAAGACCTTGATGTCCTCCGCGTCGCGCTCCTTCAGCAGTTCCAGGACGCGCGCGCAGAGCGTCATGTGCGCGCCGGAGAGGATCGACAGGCCGATGCCGTCCGCGTCCTCCTGGATGGCGGTGTCGACCACCTGCTCGGGCGTCTGGTGCAGCCCGGTGTAGATGACCTCCATACCGGCGTCGCGCAGGGCGCGCGCGATGACCTTGGCGCCCCGGTCGTGACCGTCGAGCCCCGGCTTGGCGACCACCACGCGGATCGGCCCTGACACACCCATCACTGCCTCCTGGACCTCGTCGTCCACCACCCCACCGGACCTCGTCGGGCGCGGGCGCGGTTAACCAGCAATAACAAACCTGAGGGGAGGTTAGCGCCACCCGGCCCGGTTGGCCGTGCCGCCCGGCAAGAGGAGGGGAAAGTCACAGCTTCGCCTTTCGCCGCCCGCTTTCCGCCCCTCCGTCACCGTCGGTGTCCCCACGGCCCTGCCTCTTGACATCCGGACTTTTGTCCGGATGTCGGCGTTACGACTACAGTCTCGGCTGTTTTCCCCTGTCCGTCGACGTGCCCGAGGCCCACCGAGGAGGCAGCCCCCGATGGCTCCCGAAGCAGCCGCCCGTCCGACCCGCGCCGAGCTGCGCGTGGCCGCCCGCGAACAGTCGCGCGCCCAGCGCCGCGACGCCGCCAAGGCCGCCACCAGAACGGCGCTGCTGCGGGTCGCGCTGCCGTCGGTGGCCGCGCTCGGAGTGGCCACGGCGGCCGCCGTGACCGTCCAGGGCGAAGCGGCCGACCAGCAGCGCGCGCAGGCGGCCGGCCGGGGGCCCGAGCAGGCCGCCGCCGACCCGGCCGGCGCCGGTGCGGCCGCCGGGACCACCGTCCGGCAGGCCTCCGCACCGGGCGACGCCGCTCACGCCTCCCGCGGCGACGCCCGCCAGCCGCTGTCCGGCACCCAGCCCGCCGCCGACCCGGCCGCACAGCCCACCACGGACCCGGCCGCGCAGCCAACCGCCGATCCCACCGCCGACCCGACCGCCGACCCGACCGCCGAGGCGCCCAAGCCACCCGAGCGCCCCAAGATCTCCCTCCCGGTCGCCCAGCGCGGTCTGGGCGAGACCTTCGGCGCGTCCGGTACGCACTGGGCCGCCCGGCACACCGGCATCGACTTCCCGGTCGACGGCGGCACCCAGGTGCTGGCCGTCACCGACGGGACGATCCGCACCCAGTGGAATCCGTCGTACGGCTATATGACGATCCTGAAGACGGCCGACGGCACCGAGGCCTGGTACTGCCATCTGCGCTCGTACAAGATCCGCAAGGGCACGGTGAAGGCGGGCGACGTGATCGCCTTCGTCGGCAGCAGCGGCAACAGCACCGGCCCGCACCTGCACTTCGAGATCCGCCCGGCCGGCGGCGGCGCACCCGTCGACCCGCTGCCCTGGCTGCTCGCCCAGGGCATCGACCCGCGCTGACCCACCGGCCGCCGGCGCGGGCCCCGCCGCCCCGGTCCTACAGCTTCTCCACCGGCGCGTACCGCAGCAGCAGCTGCTTGCGCCCCTCCGAACCGAAGTCCACCGTGGCCTGCGCCTTGTCGCCGACGCCGGTGGTGGCCACCACCGTGCCCAGCCCGAAGGTGTCGTGGGTGACGCGGTCGCCCACCGCCAGCCCGACGACCTCGCGCTCGACGGCGCCGCCGGAACGCCGCGCCGACTGCCCCCAGCCCGCCTTCGGCGCAGCCGCCGCGGCGCCCCGCGAGGACCCGCGCGAACCGCCGCCGCTCGCGGCGAACCCGCGCCCGCCGAACGAGCCGGACGACCCGGACGAGCCCCCCGCGTACCCGCGCGGGGCCGGCGCCGACGCCGCCCCCATCCGCTTCCACTCCACCAGCGGCTCCGGGATCTCCTCCAGGAACCGCGAGGCCGGGTTGTACGAGGGCTGCCCCCACGCGCTGCGCAGCACCGAGCGGGTCAGGTAGAGCCGCTCCCGGGCGCGGGTCAGCCCGACGTACGCGAGCCGCCGCTCCTCCTCCAGCTCCTTGACCTGGTTGAGCGCCCGCATGTGCGGGAAGATGCCGTCCTCCATACCGGTGAGGAAGACCACCGGGAACTCCAGGCCCTTGGCGGTGTGCAGGGTCATCATCGTGATGACGCCCTGCCCCTCCTCGTCCTCGTCCGGGATCTGGTCCGAGTCGGCGACCAGCGCCACCCGCTCCAGGAAGTCGGCCAGCGAGCCGACCGGCGGTGCGCCGTCCTCGCCCGCGTCCGGCCGCTCCCCCGGGTCCTGCTCGTACTCCAGGGCCACCGAGGCGAGCTCCTGGAGGTTCTCCACCCGGGTCTCGTCCTGCGGATCGGTGGAGGACTGCAGCTCGGCGAGGTAGCCCGTCTCCTCCAGCACCGCCTCCAGCACCGCCGCGGGGCCCGCTCCGGACTCCACGACCTGCCGCAGCCCGGCCATCAGCGTGTTGAACTTCTTCACCGCGTTCGCCGAGCGCGCGGCCATGCCGTACGCCTCGTCGACCCGCTGCAGCGCCTGCGCGAAGGAGATCCGCTCCCGCGCGGCCAGGGCGTCGACCATCGCCTCGGCGCGGTCGCCGATGCCGCGCTTGGGCACGTTGAGGATCCGGCGCAGCGGCACGGTGTCCTCGGGGTTGGAGAGCACCCGCAGGTAGGCCAGGACGTCCCGGACCTCCTTGCGCTCGTAGAAGCGCACCCCGCCGACCACCTTGTACGGCAGCCCGACCCGGATGAACACCTCCTCGAACACCCGGGACTGGGCGTTAGTCCGGTAGAAGATCGCGACGTCGCCGGGCCTGGCGTCCCCGGCGTCGGTCAGCCGGTCGATCTCGTCGGCGATGAACTGGGCCTCGCCGTGCTCGTCGTCGGCGACGTAGCCGATCACCTTCTCGCCGTGGTCACCGGCCGTCCAGAGCTTCTTCTCGCGCCGGTTGGCGTTGCGCTCGATGACGGCGTTGGCGGCGCTCAGGATCGTCTGGGTGGAGCGGTAATTCTGCTCCAGCAGGATCGTGACCGCGTCCGGGTAGTCCTCCTCGAACTGGAGGATGTTGCGGATCGTCGCGCCGCGGAAGGCGTAGATCGACTGGTCCGCGTCACCGACCACGCACAGCTCGGCCGGCGGCACCTCGGCGAGCCGCCCGGCCGCCGGGTCCACCAGGTCCCCGTCGACGGTGCGCTTCGGCGCGGCGGTGACCGAGCCCCCGCTCAGCTCCCGGACCAGCATGTACTGGGCGTGGTTGGTGTCCTGGTACTCGTCGACCAGGATGTGCCGGAACCGCCGCCGGTAGTGCTCGGCAACGTCGGGGAACGCCTGGAGCAGGTTGACGGTGGTCATGATGATGTCGTCGAAGTCCAGCGCGTTGGCCTCGCGCAGGCGCCGCTGGTAGAGGAAGTACGCCTCGGCGAGCTTCTTCTCCATCGGGTTGGCGGCCTGGTCGGCGTAGGTCTCCTCGTCGATCAGCTCGTTCTTCAGGTTGCTGATCTTCGCCGTGAAGGACTTCGGCGGGAACTGCTTCGGGTCCAGGTCGAGATCGCGGCAGACCAGCGACATCAGCCGCTGCGAGTCCGCCGAGTCGTAGATCGAGAACGAGGAGGTGAAGCCGAGCAGCTTGGACTCGCGGCGCAGGATCCGTACGCAGGCGCTGTGGAAGGTGGACACCCACATCGCCCGGGCCCGCGGCCCGACCAGCTGCTCGACGCGCTCGCGCATCTCGCCGGCCGCCTTGTTGGTGAAGGTGATCGCCAGGATCTCGCCCGGCTGCACCCCGCGCGCGCCCAGCAGGTGGGCGATCCGGTGGGTGAGCACCCTGGTCTTGCCGGAGCCCGCGCCGGCCACGATCAGCAGCGGCGAGCCCGCGTGCAGCACCGCCTCGCGCTGGGGGTCGTTCATCCCCTCCAGCAGCTGCGCCGGGTCCACCACCGTCCGGGCGGCGCCGTTGCGGTACCAGGAGTCCCGCTCGGCCTCGGCGGCGTGGTCGGTCTCGAACAGCCCCTGCGGAATCGCCTCCTCGTACGCGTCGTACGGGACGTCGTCCTCGTACGGCGGCGGCTCCTCGTCGGCGGGGGCGGCGGGCTGCTGCTTCGACCCGGCGGCGGGGGCCTCGAAACCGGGGAGCGGGAGGTCGTCAAAGAGGCTACTCATGGCACTCCGAGTCTATGGCCACCCACTGACAAGCCCGCCCGGCCGGAGGAACCGGGCCGGGCGGGCAACGGGGCGGCGAGGTCCCGGGGCTCAGACCAGCCGACGCGCGGTGGCCCAGCGGGTCAGCTCGTGGCGGTTGCTCAGCTGGAGCTTGCGCAGCACCGCGGAGACATGGCTCTCCACCGTCTTGACCGAGATGAACAGCTGCTTGGCGATCTCCTTGTACGCGTAGCCGCGGGCGATCAGCCGCAGCACCTCGCGCTCGCGCTGGGTGAGGCGGTCGAGGTCCTCGTCCACCGGCGGGGTGTCGGTGGCCGCGAAGGCGTCCAGCACGAAGCCGGCCAGCCGAGGCGAGAAGACCGCGTCGCCGTCGGAGATCCGGAAGACCGCGTTGACCAGGTCGGTGCCGGTGATGGTCTTGGTGACGTAGCCGCGGGCACCGCCGCGGATCACCCCGATGACGTCCTCGGCCGCGTCGGAGACGGACAGCGCCAGGAACTTCACGCCGCCCTGTTCCCCCATCAGCCCGGCCGAGCGGCGCAGCACCTCGACCCCGCCGCCGCCGGGCAGGTGGACGTCGAGCAGCACCACGTCCGGCCTGGTCTCGGCGACCACCCGGACCGCGGACTCCACGTCGTCGGCCTCGCCGACCACGTCGATGCCGGTGGCCTCGGTGCGCCCGATCTCCGCCCGTACCCCCGTCCGGAACATCCGGTGGTCGTCCACCAGGACGACCCGCGCGATCCTGCCCGGGCCTTCGGCCTGGGACGCCACCGCCGGCGCTGCCTCAGTCATCCGTTCTCTCCATCTCCAGCTCGACCTCGGTGCCGCCGTCCGGCGCGGACCGCACCCGTGCGGTGCCGCCGTTGCGCTTCATCCGGCCGATGATCGACTCGCGTACGCCCATCCGGTCCTCGGGCACCGTATCGGGGTCGAAGCCGGGGCCGTGGTCGCGGACGAACACCGACACCGTCCTCCCCTCCACCTCGGCGTAGACCTGGACCGGTCCCCCGCCACCGTACTTGGCCGCGTTGACCGTCGCCTCCCTCGCGGCCTGCATCTGTGCCGAGATCCGCTCGTCCATCGGGCAGTCGCCGACGATGACCACCTCGACCGGTACCCCGTGCCGGTCCTCGACCTCGGCGACCACCGCGCGCAGGCTCTCGGCCATGGTGTCCGGCGCGGCCTCGGCGGCGGCCTCCGGGCGGTAGAGCCAGAGGCGCAGCTCGCGTTCCTGGGCCCGGGCCAGGCGCAGCACCTCCTTGGGGTCCTCGGCCCGGCGCTGGATCAGGGTCAGGGTGTGCAGCACGGAGTCGTGGACGTGCGCGGCGATCTCGGCGCGCTCCTGGGCGCGGATGCGGGCGGTGCGTTCGGCGCCGAGGTCCTGCCACATCCGCAGCGCGTACGGGCCGACCAGCACCAGCACCCCGGCCAGCACCGCGAGCGAGGCCTCCACCACCGAGCCCAGGGTGGAGCCGCTGCCCTGCATGGCGAGGAAGGCGATGGTGCCGGCCACCACCAGCAGCACTCCGGCACCGACGCGGGTGTAGGCGCCGCGCCGCTTCTCGCTCTCCTCCAGGCCGAACCAGCGCTGCCAGCGGGAGTCGTCGGCCTGCCGCCAGACCAGCGCGACGCCGACGCCGATCGCCAGCAGCGGCCAGGTGTACGGCTTGGCGGTCTGCACGCCGAGCGAGCTGAGCAGGGCGATCAGGCCGATCACCACCATGACCAGCGCGGCGAGCTGGCCGAGGCCGGCCTGGCCGCTCCCGGCGGCCTGGGCCGGTGCCGCCCCCTCCTCGCCCGTCTCGGCGGGCGGCGCCCCGGCGGGCTCGCCGTGGAAGGTGTGCTGCAACTGCTCCCGCAGCCGGTCGAGCCGCCCGCGCCGGCCCTTGCTCAGGGCCGCCCCCGGTGCCTGCCCGAGCCCGGTGGGCACGAAGGCGCCGTTGAGGTAGACCCAGTGGGCGCCGCGCTGCGCGGGCTCGCCGATGCCGATCGGCACCACGAACCAGAACGCCGCGTACAGCGGCACGCCGATGCCCTGCGCGAAGAACAGCAGCACGAAGGCGACCCGGACCCAGGTGACCGGCAGACCGAGGTGCACCGCGAGCCCGTGCGCGACCCCGCCGAGCATCCGGCCCTGCGGGCTGCGGTAGAACCGGCGGTACGGCGGCCGGCCGTCGGCGGGCACGGCCGGATCGGGGCCGGCCGACGGCGCTGCGTCGGGGACGAGGGGTCGGGAGTCGGAACCGGGGGCTGCCACGCCACGATGGTTCCACGCGGGCGGGGCCGGACGCATCAGGGTGCCCCCCTACCCTCTCTCAGGGACAAGTCAGGGTCCGGACAGGGCTCGGACCGGTTGGGCCGGGGCCCGGCAGCCACCAGGATGGTGGACATGACCGAAGACCACCCCCTCCAGGAGACCGGGCCGAACTCCCCGCCCGAGCCGGAACGCCCCCCGCTGACCCGGACCGAGCACCGCCGCGTGGTGGCCGGTGTCTGCGGCGGCCTGGGCCGGCATCTGGACATCGACCCGGTGGTCTTCCGTGTCGTGACGGCCGTGCTCTGCCTCTCCGGCGGCCTCGGGCTGTTCCTGTACGGGCTGGCCTGGCTGATCGTCCCGACCGAGCCGGTCCCGGACGGCAAGGGCGGCCGCACGGCGGGCCGCACCGAGCTCCAGCGGGTGCTCACCGGCCGGGTGGACGGCCAGTCGGTCGGCGCGGTGCTGCTGACCGTGATCGGCACCGGGGTGTTCTTCTCCTCCATGGGCGACGGGGACCAGATGTTCCCGCTGCTGCTGCTCGGGGCCCTGGTCTTCCTCGCGGTCCGCTACGACCCGGAGCGCCGCCGAGGCCGCCGGCGCGGCCGGGAGCGCCGCGGCGGCCCGTTCGACCGGCACTTCCCGGAGCAGGAGCCGTCGGGCTCCGCCTACTCCTGGCCGCGGCCGGCCGAGGACCAGCGGGCGCGGGCGCGGCACGCCGAGGAGCGGGCGGCCGGAACGGTCCCGGCCGACACCCCGCACACCGGGCCGAGCGGCTACCTGTGGGATCCGCGCCACCCCGAGCGCAACCCGTACGACGGCGCCGCCGCACCGCACGGCACACCCGTCCCGCCGGCCGGGCCGCAGGCGGAGCCCTGGTGGCGGCGCCCCGACCTGCCGCAGGGCGATCCGCTGCGCAAGGGCGGCCCGGCGGCGCCCCCCGCGGCCCCCCCGGTGGTGCACCGCCGGTGCGAGCGCTCGGCGCTCGGCTTCTTCGGCCTGCTGGTGGCGGTGGGTGCGGCGACCGCCGTCTGGTCGGCCTCGGCGGACCGCAGCACCACGGTGCTGAACGCCACCGTGCTGGCGACCGCCCTGCTGGTGGTCGGTCTGACGCTGCTGGTCGGCGCGAAGTTCGGCCGGGCCCGGCGGCTGACCGTGGTGGGGCTGCTGCTCACTCTGGCGCTGAGCTTCGTCGGTCACTCGTCGGTCTCGATGCAGAACGCGGCCGGCCATCGCAGCTGGAGCGTCGTCTCGGCGAGCGAGCTGGAGCCCACGTACGTCCTCGGGGCCGGCGACATCGAGCTGGACCTGGCCGGGCTGGACCCGGCCGGTGCCGCCGTGGGCACCACCGTGCAGCTGGGCATGGGCAACCTGACCGTCACGCTGCCGTCGGACGTGACGGTGAACCTGCGGACCCGCGTCGTGCTCGGCAACGTCCGGGCGCCCGGTGAGCCGGTCACCAGTGACCGGACCACCCGTACGTACCAGTACCAGCCGTTGAACGGTCAGACATCCAAGGGCACGCTCGACCTCCAGCTGACGGTCGGGCTCGGCGAGATCAAGGTGGTCCAGTCGTGAGGAAGCACCAGCTCGACCTGTTCTCGCTGATCGCGGGCGGACTGTTCACCGTGATCGCGGTGCTCTACCTGGTGGCGTCGCTGAACGACATCACGGTGAACGGCCGGATCGTCATCCCGGTGACGTTCATCGTGCTGGGCGTCGGCGGCCTGGCCGGGGCGGTCGCGGCGATGACCCGGCGCGGCCGCTGCGACGAGCCCCGCCGGGACTGAGCACGCCCTGGGGCGTCAGCTCTGCAGCGGCCCGAGGTTCAGCTTGTCGCCGTCCTTGGTGACGCCGTACCTGGGCAGCGCCTTGGTGGCCGGCCCGTTGACCACGGCGCCGGTGGCCGCGTCGAACCGGGAGCCGTGGCACGGGCAGTACAGCTGCCCGTTCTTCGGCGCGTCGACCGCGCAGCCGGAGTGCGTGCACACCGCGGAGAAGGCGCAGTACTGGCCCGCCTTGGGCTGGACGATGTAGACGGCGTCGCCGGTGGCCGGGTCCTTGACCTGGGCCGAGCCGCCGACCGGGACGCTCGCGGCGGCCACCGAGACGGCCGGCGCGGCGGGACCGGCCGGGGCGGACCGCTGGGGCACGGCCGCCTGCTTGGGGCGCCCGAAGGTGGCCGTCAGCGAACCGGTGAGCAGCCCCCCGCCGCCGATCGCGACGGCCGCGATGCCGCCGTCCACCACCGACCGCCGCCTGACGTGCTGCTCACGCAGCCCGCGCGCACGGTCCCGGGCCGACCGCCGGGCGAGGTAGCCGTCCACCGACAGGTACGGGGTGCCGGCCAGCACCAGCGGCGTCCAGGCCATCAGGTAGGCCAGGTCGTTGCCGAGGTAGTACGGCGAGACGTTCCAGCTGACGGTCAGCCAGAGGCTGAGGCTGATCAGCGCCCCGCCGAGCGCCGCGGCCCGGCCCCAGAGGCCGACCAGGGTGCCGAGGCCGACCGCCAGCTCGCCGAAGGCGATGGCCAGCGCGAACGGGGTCGGCGCGTGCAGGGCGGCGCCGAGCAGGAAGGAGACCGGGCTGCTGTCCCTGACCGCCTGGGTCTGCGAGACGAACGACGCCGGGTCGCCCGCGCCGGCCAGGTAGTGCGAGTCGGAGAGCTTGTCCAGCGCCGCGTAGACGAAGGTGACGCCGAGGAAGATCCGCACCGGCAGCAGCGCGTACCGCGAGGCGAGGTTCTTGCGCCGGACCGCCCGGCCGGCCGCTCCCCCGCCGGCCACCATGGAGCTGCTGGCCTCCGACATCGCTCACACCTTCCTTCCCTGCCTGCCACGCCCGGGCAGGTCCGGTCCGCATTCTGCACGGTCGCGAGCGCTTTCGGTGGGAGGTCCCACCCGCCCGGCGCCCGGTACACCGCGAACGGCCGCGCCGCCGCTCCCTTGTCCACGGGAACGACGGCGCGGCCGCTCAGTGCCGGCGGGGAGCGGTCACTCCCACTCGATGGTGCCCGGCGGCTTGCTGGTGACGTCCACCACCACGCGGTTCACGTCGCGGACCTCGTTGGTGATCCGGGTGGAGATCTTCGCCAGCACGTCGTACGGCAGCCGCGACCAGTCGGCCGTCATGGCGTCCTCGGAGGACACCGGACGCAGCACGATCGGGTGACCGTAGGTACGGCCGTCGCCCTGGACGCCGACGCTGCGCACGTCGGCGAGCAGCACGACCGGGCACTGCCAGATCTCGCGGTCCAGACCGGCCGCGGTCAGCTCCTCGCGGGCGATCGCGTCGGCGTCGCGGAGCAGGTCCAGGCGCTCCTTGGTGACCTCGCCGACGATCCGGATGCCCAGGCCCGGGCCCGGGAACGGCTGGCGCTGGACGATCTCGTCCGGCAGGCCGAGCTCCTGGCCGACCATCCGGACCTCGTCCTTGAACAGCTTGCGCAGCGGCTCGACCAGCTGGAACTGCAGGTCCTCGGGCAGGCCGCCGACGTTGTGGTGGGACTTGATGTTGGCGGTGCCGGTGCCGCCGCCGGACTCCACCACGTCCGGGTACAGGGTGCCCTGGACCAGGAACTCCACCGACTCGCCGTGCTCGCCGGCCTCGGCCACGATCTCGGCCTGGGCCTGCTCGAAGACCCGGATGAACTCCCGGCCGATGATCTTGCGCTTCTCCTCGGGGTCGCTGACCCCGGCGAGCGCGGTCAGGAACCGCTCCTGCGCGTCGACGACCTTCAGCTGGACGCCGGTGGCCGCGACGAAGTCCTTCTCGACCTGCTCGGTCTCGCCCTTGCGCATCAGGCCGTGGTCGACGTACACGCAGGTCAGCTTCTCGCCGATGGCCTTGTTGACCAGGGCCGCCGCGACCGCGGAGTCGACGCCGCCGGAGAGGCCGCAGATGGCGCGCTTGTCGCCGACCTGGGCGCGGATCAGCGCGACCTGCTCCTCGACGACGTTGCCGGTCGTCCAGGTCGGCGCCAGGCCGGCGCCGCGGTAGAGGAAGTGCTCCAGGATCTGCTGGCCGTGGTCGGAGTGCAGCACCTCGGGGTGGTACTGGACGCCGTAGAGGCGGGCCTCGTCGTTCTCGAAGGCCGCGACGGGCACCACGCCGGTGGAGGCGGTGACCACGAAGCCCTCGGGGGCGGCGGAGCAGGCGTCGCCGTGCGACATCCACACCGAGTGCTGCGCCGGGACGCCCTCGAACAGGGTGGAACCGGCGCGGGAGACGGTCAGCGGGGTGCGGCCGTACTCGCGGGCGCCGGTGTTGTCGACGGTGCCGCCGAGCGTCACGGCCATCAGCTGGAAGCCGTAGCACATGCCGAAGACCGGCACCCCGGCCTCGAAGATCGCGCGGTCGATCCGCGGCGCGCCCTCCTCGTAGACCGACGACGGGCCGCCGGAGAGGATGATCGCCTTCGGGTTCTTGGCGAGCATCTCGGCGACCGGCATGGTGCTCGGCACGATCTCGCTGTAGACCCTGGCCTCACGCACCCGGCGGGCGATGAGCTGGGCGTACTGGGCACCGAAGTCGACGACCAGGACGGTGTCGGTCTCAGGTACGGACTGGTCGGGAATAGCAGAGGACACGGACGGCCTTCCGGCAGCGGTACGAAAGGTGTCGCGCGCCACGCGTCCTACAAGGGTGGCGGCGGGCGACGGGCTGGGGGTCTGAGGCCGAGTCTACCGGGCGGCCCGGTTTCACTCGTCTGCCCGCCGCCGGGACCGTGACCGGCCGGGTGGCCGGTTCGTTGCTCCAGACGACCGTACGACCGCGCCGCGCCCGCCAGGTGCGCCGCCTCCGCCCCGGCAGGGGCGCTGCCGTACGGGCTTGCAGGACCACGCGTGGAGCTCATCCCAGTCCACCGGCGCGCGTGGCGCCGCCGCGGCCCCGGCCCCGCCGGGAGCGGTGCGCCGTGGGACCGTGCGCCGGTGCGGCGGTCGGCCAGCAGGGGACAGCGAACCCGGCCGCGACTGGAATCAGGAAGGTGGGGCGGTCGGTCCCCGGGGACGCCCGGAGGCCGACCGTCGCACCCCGGCGCATGCCCTTTGCCGTCCCACGCCGCTACGCGCGTCCCCGTGCGCTCCGGCCGACCACCATCACTACGCACCGTGATCATCGCTGTGCCCGTCGGAGCCTCCCACGCGGACGGGCACAGCCCTCCCGAACCGGCCGGGCCGAAAATGGACTGTGCCGAAGTACGCCGAATCGGTTGCAGAACAAGCCCTTCGTCCAGCACGATGCTGCTTGGAAGCAGTTCTCCCGGCGGGCCCGAGGCCCTTCGCGGAGGCCGTCCCCCGATGCCGCCAAGACCCGAGGCGGCAACGATTTTCACCTCACGCTCCGTGAGCGAAGGCCCGGCGCAGACATGCGCGCCGAACCGCCGCGCCGCGAGCGTGCGCGCCCCGCGCGACCGGCCCATCCACGCCGGAGCCGCGACGGCGCGACCCAGAATCCGACCGACCCGACGGCGCTCCTCCCCCGGCGCCGTCACCTCCAGCACCGGCGCCGCCCTGACGCCGAGTGCTGAGCGACAAAGGGCCCCGTTCCCCCGCGGGGCCCTTTGCCCTGTCCGGGCCCGGGTCGGCCTGGTCCCGACGGCTCGGGGTCACCGCGGACCCTGCGGCGGCACCGGCCCTTCAGGGCCGCTTCCTCGGAACCTCCGGCACGGCGAGCAGCGGCAGCCGCAGCGCGCCGAAGGCGTCCTGCGGAACGGCCGGCCGCACCGGCGCCACCGGGGCGACCCGCCGGTACTCCTCGCCCGGGGCCGGGCGCGGGTCCTCCTCGCCCTTGTTGGGCCACATCGACATCGCCCGCTCGGCCTGCGCGGTGATCGTCAGCGAGGGGTTCACCCCGAGGTTCGCGGAGACCGCCGAGCCGTCCACCACGCTGATCCCGGGGTGCCCGTGCAGCCGGTGGTACGGGTCGACCACGCCGTTCTCCGGGGTGTCGCCGATCGGGCAGCCGCCGAGGAAGTGCGCCGTCATCGGGATGTCGAAGATCTCGCCGACGGTGCCGCCGGCGAAGCCGTTGATCTCGTCGGCCAGCGCCCGGGCGCCCTGCTCGGCGGCCGGGATCCAGGTCGGGTTGGGCGCGCCGTGGCCCTGGGTGGACGTCAGCCGGCTCCTGCCGAGGCCCTTCTTCTTCAGCGAGACGGTGATCGAGTTGTCCAGGGACTGCATCACCAGGCCGATGATGGTCTTCTCCGACCAGCGGTGCTGGTTCATCGACCGGGCGAAGGTCACCGGGTGCCGGGCCGCCGCCCCCAGGTAGCGCAGCCAGCGCGGGGTCCGGCCACCGCCCTTGACCTGCATGATCGACAGCGCGCCCATGGCGTTGGAGCCCTTGCCGTAGCGCACCGGTTCGATGTGGGTGTTCTCGTCCGGGTGGATCGATGAGGTGATCGCGACGCCCCGGGTGAAGTCCGCCCGGGAGCCGTACCGCCGGTCCGTGGTCTGCGCGCCGACCAGCGCCTCGGAGTTGGTGCGGGTCAGTTCGCCGAGCCGGCCGGAGATCCGCGGCAGGTGGCCGCCGTCGCGCATCCGGTGCAGCAGCGACTGGGTGCCGTAGGTGCCGGCCGCGACGACCACCCGGGCGGCGGTGACGGTCCGTGCCCCCGCCTTCACCCGGTCGGTGGTGGAGCGCGCGTCGGTCCGGCGTATGTCCACCGCGTAGCCCGGGCTCCCGTCCGCGCCCCGGTGCTCGCGGATCCGGGCCACCGTGGTGAGCGGGTGGATCTCGGCGCCGCCGCGCTCGGCCAGGTACAGGTAGTTCTCGGTGAGCATGTTCTTGGCGCCGTGCCGGCAGCCGGTCATGCACTCGCCGCACTCCACGCAGGCCCGCCGCTTCGGGCCGGCGCCGCCGAAGTACGGGTCCTCGGTCTCGGCGCCCGGGGCCGCCCTGGCCCTCCCTTCGGCGTCCTTTCCGTCACCGAAGAAGACCCCGACCGGTGCCAGGTGGAAGGTGTGCCCGACGCCCATCCGCTCGGCGGCCGCCCTGAGGTGGACGTCGGACGGGGTGACGGTCGGGTTGAGCCGCACCCCGAGCATCCGCTGCGCCTGGTCGTAGAAGGGCGCCAACTCCTCCTGCCAGTCGGTGATGTGGCGCCACTGGCGGTCCTCGAAGAACGCCTTCGGCGGCACGTACAGGGTGTTGGCGTAGTTCAGCGAGCCGCCGCCGACCCCGGCGCCGGCCAGGATCAGCACATTGGCCAGCAGATGGATCCGCTGGATGCCGTACAGGCCGAGCCGGGGAGCCCACAGGTAGTCGGCCAGGGCCCAGGAGTTCCGGGGCAGTTCGTCGCGGTCGAAGCGCCGCCCGGCCTCCAGGACGGCCACCCGGTAGCCCTTCTCGGTCAGCCGGAGCGCGGCGACCGAGCCGCCGAAGCCGGAGCCGACCACGACCACGTCGTAGTCGAAGTCCGCCGCACCGCTGGACCCCACCATGTGCCACCGCTCCTTCGGGAAAAGAACTGACGTCGGGGACGGACCGGACGAGCCGCCCGGCGGGCGCGGCTACCGGAAGCGCAGCGCCTTCAGCACCCGCAGCCCGCCGGTGAACACCGCGGCGAACTGCCGGTCGTCCAGGCCGAACGCGGGCGCGAGCGGCACCAGCCGCTGGCCGGCGATGGTCTGCGCCTCGGTGAACCGCAGGATGCCGTCGGCGCCGTGCCGCCGGCCGAGCCCGGACTCCCCCATCCCGCCCATCGGCGCGGAGACCGAGCCGTACGCCGCCGCGTAGCCCTCGTTGATGTTGACCGTGCCGGTGCGCAGGCGGGCCGCGACGGCCCGGCCACGCCGCGAATCCCTCGTCCAGACACTGGAGTTCAGCCCGTACGCGGTGGAGTTGGCGGCGGCCACCGCCTCCTCCTCGGTGTCGAAGCGGTAGACCGAGACCACCGGGCCGAAGGTCTCCTCGGCGCAGACCGCCATCTCCGGGGTGACGCCGTCCAGGATGGTCGGCTCGTAGAAGAACGGGCCGAGGTCCGGCCGGGCCCGGCCGCCGGCCAGCACCGTGGCGCCGCCCTTGACCGCCTCGTCCACGTGCCGCGTGGTGGCGTCCAACTGCCGTACCGAGACCAGCGATCCCATGTCCGCGCCGTACGCGAGGCCGCCGCCCAGGCGCAGCGCCCGGGTCCGCTCGGCGAACCTCGCCAGGAACTCCTCGGCCACCGAGCGGTGCACCAGCAGGCGTTCGATCGCGATGCAGAGCTGGCCGGCCGAGGAGAAGCAGGCCCGGACGGCGCCCTCGGCGGCCCGGTCCAGGTCGGCGTCGGCGAGCACCAGCATGGCGTTCTTGCCGCCGAGTTCGAGCGAGGCGCCGACCAGCCGGGCGGCGGCGCGCTGGGCGACGTCCCGGCCGGTCCGGGTGGAGCCGGTGAACGAGACGTAGTCGGCGTGCTCGACCACGGCCGGGCCGACCACCGGGCCGTCGCCGACCACGATCTGCCAGAGGTCGGCCGGCAGCCCGGCCTCGACCAGCAGTTCCCGGGCCCAGAGCGCGGTCAGCGCGGTCTGCGTGTCCGGCTTGTTGACCACCGCGTTGCCGGCCACGAAGGCGGGCAGGGCGTCGCCGATGGACAGCTCCAGCGGGTAGTTCCAGGGCGAGATGTGCCCGATGACACCCTTGGGCCGGCGGGCCTCGACCGCCCGGGTCAGCACCGGCAGCGCCCCGCCGTGCCGCTTGTCGCGCAGGTACGCGTGGGCGGCGCGCCCGTAGTGCCGGGCCGCCATGGCGACGGCCAGCACCTCCTCGAAGGCGTGCAGCCGGGCCTTGCCGGTCTCGGCCTGGATCAGGTCCAGCACCTCGTCCTGCCGCTTGAGCAGCAGGTCGTGGAAGCGCAGCAGGACGGCGGCCCGGCGGCGCACCGGCAGCGCGGCCCAGGCGGGCTGGGCGCGCCGGGCCAGCTCGTACGCGACCTCGACGTCGGCCGGGGTGGACTGCGGCAGGCTCGCCAGCCGCTCGCCGGTCAGCGGGGCGACGGTCTCCACCAGGTGCGGCTCGCCGCTGGCCGTGACGCCGCCGGCCAGGCGGGAGACCAGCGAGGCCGGGACGGCCGAGGCGACGGTGCGGCCGCCGCCGGGCGCGACCGGGTTGCGGGCCGCCGAGCCGTCGCCGGTGTGCTCAGTGGCCGCTGCATCTGCTGTGAGGTCCGTCATACGGCGCAGCCTAGGCGCTCGGCGGCCGGTTCGGTACCCGCCGGTAACAAGAAACCGCCCGTGTCGGGCGCGCGCGCCGCCGCGCGCGCCCGCCGAACGGGTTCAGCGGGTCGGGGTGAAGTCGTTGAGCACCGTGGTGAACCGCCGCTCGCCCTCGGGCCAGTCCGCGTCCGGGCAGGACAGGTAGACGGCGTAGCCGGTGCCGTCGCCGTCGATGAACTCCGCCTCGATCGCCCGCCGCCGGCCACCCTCCTTGGCCGCGTAGCTGAACTCCCAGACCGCCGCGTCGTGGCCGTTCACCCCGACGCTGGTCAGCTTGTGCTGGCGGTAGTCCTTCAGCTTGGAGACGGTGGTCTCCATCTGCCGCAGGTGCTCCAGCGGCTTGACCGACTGGCCGACGGTGACGGCGAACTGCAGGTAGTGCGTCTTGTTGTCGGGGCTGTAGAAGATCTGGTTCGCGTTGTCCGTGCTGCGCTGCCAGGCCGGGGTGGCGACCGGCAGCGGGAAGCGGAAGCCCGCCGGGTCGTCCACCCAGCGGTAGCCGGGGGGCGCCGGTTCCGCGTTGCCGGGGGCGCCGGCCTTCGGCTCGCCGGAGACGGCCGGGTTGAGCTCCGTGACCGGGGCGTCGTGGTGACGGGTCACCAGGAAGGTGGCCCCGGCCGCGAGCACGGCGACGGCCAGGCCGATCAGGGCGAGCCGCAGTACGGTGCGGCGCTTGGCCGGGCCGCGCGCGGGCGCGACGGGGTGCACCACCGGCGCGGTGGGCCCGGTGGGTACCTCCACGGGCGCCGGGGAGCCGACGACGGCGCCGCCCGCGCCGTCCGTCCCGTCCACCCCGCCCGCGCCGTCCGCCCCTGCCGCGGCCGGCTGCGACCCGGTCGGTGGCTCCGGCTCGACGGCGGAAGCCGACTCGGACGGCTCCCCGTTGCGGTCCACCAACGGCACCGACCGGGTCGGCATCTTGAGCGGCGCGACGGCCTTCAGGCCGATGGTGTGCCCGGCCTGCACCTCGGCCAGCATCCGGGCCGCCTCGTCCGCGGCCGGACGGTCGGCCGGGTCCTTGGCCATCAGCGCGGCCAGCACCGGGCCCAGCGGCCCGGCCCGGCGCGGCTCCGGCAGCGGCTCGGCCACCACGGCGGCCAGGGTGGTCAGCGGCGAGGTCCGGCGGAACGGCGACTCGCCCTCCACCGCGGCGTACAGGGTCGCCCCGAGGCCCCACAGGTCGGAGGCCGGTCCCGGCCGCTCGCCCTGGGCCCGCTCCGGCGCCAGGTAGTCGGGCGAACCGACCAGGTCCCCGGGCCGGGTCAGCTCGGCCGAGCCCTCGTAGGTGGCGATCCCGAAGTCCAGCAGCACCACCCGGCCGGTCCCGCGCTCCAGCAGCACGTTGGCCGGCTTCACGTCCCGGTGCAGTACGCCCAGTTGGTGGCCCCGGTGCAGCGCGGCCAGCACCTGGCTGCCGACCTCGGCGACGGCGCGCGGCTGCAAGGTGCCGTCCTGGCTGATCACGTCGGCCAGCGAGCGGCCGTCGACCAGCTCCATCACGATCCACGGGCGGCCGTCCTGCTCCAGCACGTCGTGGACGGTGATCACGCCGGGGTGCTTGATCCGGGCGGCCGCGCTGGCCTCCCGCTTCATCCGGGCGTGCAGGATCTGCAGCTCCTCCTCGGGGAGGTGACTGACAGTGAGCTCCTTGACCGCCACCTCGCGGTCCAGCATCCGGTCCCAGGCCCGCCAGACCGTGCCCATGCCGCCCCGGCCGAGCCGGTCGCCCAGCTCGTAGCGCCCGGCCAGCAGCCGCTCCACCTCGGCCGCCTCCGGCCGGTCCTGCACGCCCATCGGCGACCGCTCCCCCTCATCCACCGCCGTCACCGCGACGGAGGGCCTGGTGCAGACCACAGTTCGAACAAATCCCACGCACACACTAGGCGCACCGCCCCCACCCCGGTAATCACCCCCGTCCGCCGTACCGCGACGGCTTCCCGGGCGGGCACCGTCAGCCTGCGAACAGCACCACAGCCGCCACCCCGAGCACCAGCAGCAGGAACACCCCGGCGACCAGCAGCGGGCCCAGCAGCGCTGGCGGCACCCGCGGCGGCCGGGCCGGCTCCGGGCCGGTCTCCGCCGCCACCGGCTCCCGGCCGGGCCCGCCCCGGCCGCGCCGACGCGGTGTCAGCGGCACCAACGGGCCCTCCGGCTTCACCGTGAGCAGCCCGGCCGCCCGTTCCTCGTCGACCGGCTCCGGCGCGCCCGCCAGCAGGTCCGCCAGCTCCCGCTGGATCTGCGCCGCCGTCGGCCGCAGCGCCGGATCGGGCTGGAGCAGCCGCTCCACCAGCGGCGCCAGCGGCCCGCACACCGCGGCCGGCTCCCGTCGCCCGTCGCGCACCGCCGTCACCAGCTCCGGCACCCCGTGGTCCGGGAACGGCGAACGGCCGGTCACCAGCCGCTGCATCAGCACGCCGAGCGCCCAGCAGTCGCCCGCCGGGCCGCCGTCCAGCGGCCAGCGCTCCGCCACCGGGCCGACCAGGGTGGCCCGCACCTCGTACCGGCGGCGCCCACCGGGCCCGCCCAGCTCCTCGGCCAGCGCCTCCTGCGCCACCCCGGACAGCAGCCCGCCCAGCAGCGCCGCGCCGTCCTCGCAGACCAGCACCGACTCGGTGGTCAGGTTGCCGTGCGCGAGACCCGCCTCGTGCAGCGCCCGCAGCGCGCCCGACAGGTCCGCCGCCACCTCGGCCACCCGGTACGGCGGGACCGGCCCGGCCGCGGCCTGCTCGGACAGCGGCACCCCGGCCGGCCACTCCTCGACCGTCCAGAGCAGCTCGCCCTCGACGAACGCCCCGACCCCCTGCAGCAGCCGGGGATGCGTCGCCGCGGCCGCGCCCACCGCCCCCACCCGGCGGACCAGCCGCTCGCCCTGCTCGGGCACCGGGTCGTCGGGATCGTGACCGCTCGTCAGCAGGCCCGGCAGCTCCAGGCCGCGCAACAGGACGAGGGCTCCCGTCCGCTCGTCCACGGCGAGCGCGCGCGCCGCCTCCGGATGATCCGTCAGCCGGTAACGACCCGCCAGCATCTGCCCCGGGACCGCTCGCATGCGTGTTCCTCTCGCTCGCCGCCCAGCCTAATTGTCTGCCGCATTACGCTCGATCCCATGGACTGGACCGATCTGATCGACGCGGCCTTCGACGTGGCCGGCAACAACAACAGCGACACCCGGGCGGAGGCCCTGCGCACCGTCGAGGCGAACGTCGCACCCGACGAAAAGCCGGTCGCATCCACGGCCGGGCGCCATCCCGACCACTTCCGCAAGGGCGTGCTGGTCCTCACCACCCACCGGCTGCTCTTCCTCAAGGACGGAAAACCGCCGGTCCCGGTTCCGCTTTCGGCGGTCACGGACGCCACCGTGACCAGGACCCGGTTCAACGGCGAGGTGCTGCTGGTGGTCGCGCTCACCGGCTCGCACCGGTTCGAGGACGTGGCCAAGGCCGAGGTCTTCGCCGAGCAGATCCGGGCGGCCGCCCGGCTGTCCCGTAACGCTACGCCCAAGTCCCTCGCCCCCGCCCCGGCCGCCGCGCCCTCCACCGGTACCGAACTGCTCGACCAGCTGGAGCGGTTGGCCGCCCTGCACACCGCGGGGGCCCTCACCGACGAGGAGTTCGGCCGCGCCAAGCAACGCCTGATCGGCTGAGCACCCCGGCTACGGCGCGGGCTGGAAGGTCGCGAAGGCGGTCTCCCTGGCCTGGACGTTCTGCGGTGCGTTCCAGTCCGTGTCCGGGGTGGTCCAGTAGATGGCGTAGCCGTACTTGGCCGGGGTGCCGGTGACGAAGCCCCGGTTGAGCGAGTGCGTGCGGGGGCTGCCGGACGTCCACTCCCAGTCGGCGGCGTTGGTCCACTCGCGGTAGTTGACGGCCTGCAGCGCCACCCGCTGGTAGTTGGTGACGCGGCCGCGGAGCCCGGGCTCGGACTCCTTCCAGTCGGCGAGGGCGTCCGGGCCTGGGCTGGTGGTCCACTCGACGGTCAGGGTGCTGCCGCCGCCCTTGAAGATGTGCCGGACGGAGTCGGAGCCGGCCGATTCCAGCCAGTCCGGCAGCACGATCGAGAAACCGGACGGGTCCTTGTACGCGTGGTACCCGGCCGGCACGGCCGCACCGGCCGGGGCCGGCGGGGCCGACGACGGCGCCGGGGCGGGCGGGGCGACGGTCTGCTCGGCGGGCGTGGTGACGGCGGACGGCGTGGTCGGGGCGGTGCTCGGGGCGGCGGGCGTGGTCGCCTCCGGGGCGCCGCTCGCCGGTTCCGTCCCGGCCGGGGGCGTGTCCGCCGGGGGCGTGTCCACCGGCGGGGCGTCCGCGCCGGTCGACAGCCCGACGGTGACTCCGGATCCCTGCGCCGCCCCGTTGTCGGAGCCGCCGAACGCCCGCACCAGCGCCACCGCCCCGGCGATCAGCAGCAGCACCAGGACCACCGCGACCACGGCCAGCCGCCGCCGGCCCTTGCGCGGGTCCGCACCGGCCGCCTGGGTCGCGCCCAGGGTCCACTCCCCGCTCACCGGCTGGACCGGCTCGGGCCCGGCCGCGGCCTCCGCCGCGGCGACGGGCTCCTCGTCCTTGGCCCGGCTGCCCACCCGGACGGTGCCGAGCAGCCCGCCGACCGGCCGCTTGCCGGTGGCCCCGCCCGCGTTCTCGGTGTTCTCGGTGTCCTCGCCGCTCCCGCCGACCTTGCCGTCCTCGCCGGCGCCCTTGACGTCCCCGGCGTCCTCACCGCTGCCGGACGCGCCCTGGCCGGCCGCACCGGCCGCAGCGGTCACCCCGGCCGCACCCGCCGCCCGCACCGGCATCGCGTGCTCGGTGGTCGACTCGGCCCGCGCGGTGTCCTCGGCGACCACCCGCTTGAGCATCGACCGGGTCTGCGAGGCGTCCAGCCGCTCGACCGGGTCCTTCGCCAGCAGCCCCTCGATCACCGGCAGCAGCGGGCCCGCGTTCGTCGGCGTGGTGAGCTCCTCGGTCATCACCGCCGTGAGGGTGGCCAGCGCCGAACCCCGGTCGTACGGCGGCCGGCCTTCGACCATCGCGTACAGCGTGCCGCCCAGCGACCACAGGTCGGCCGGCGGGCCTGGCTTCTGCCCCCGGGCCCGCTCCGGCGAGATGTACGAGGGCGCGCCGACCAGCATTCCGGTGGAGGTGACCGAGGCGTCGCCCTCGACACTGGCGATGCCGAAGTCGGTGAGCACCACCCGGCCGTCCTCGCCGATCAGCACGTTGGACGGCTTCACGTCGCGGTGCAGGATGCCGAGCGCGTGCGCGGCGCTCAGCACCCCCAGCACGTCGAGCGCGATCTCGGCGGCCCGGACGGGCTCCAGCGGCCCGTCCTCCTTGATCACGTCCGCCAGCGAGCGGGACTCGACCAGCTCCATCACGATCCACGGCCGGTCGTCCTCGTCGACCACGTCGAAGACGGTGACCGCCGAGCTGTGCCGGATCCGCGCCGTGGCCTTGGCCTCGCGCAGCGTACGGACGATCAGCCGGTGCTTCTCGTCCTCCTCGACGCTGGCGTTCATCCGCAGTTCCTTGACCGCGACGATCCGGCCCAGCATTTCGTCCTCGGCGCGCCAGACGGTGCCCATACCGCCGCGCCCGAGCACCGCGTCCAGCCGGTAACGGCCGGCCAGAAGGCGGCCGGTGGAACCCTGCGCCTGGGTCATTCGGAACGTTCCCCCATGTGCTGCTGGCGGTCGAGGTGACGGCGCGTCGGCCCGGCGTCGGGCCCGAACGCCAAGCCTCCATCATCCCCTGTCCCGAGGGCCCTCGACCACCCGGCCCCCGGCCACACCTCCGGCGAACCGGACGACGGTCGCGCTCCGTGCCCGATCTGTGATCGAAACCCCTGTCCGGCCGGGCCCGGGCGCTGCTAGCGTTCGGCAGCTCACAGTCTTTCCGGGGGGATTCGACGCCCATGACCGCACCCACACCGGGCGCTGACGGCCAGTCGGGACGGCCACGAACGGCTCAGCACTACTCGGTCGCGCCCGAACCGGACACCCCCGAGGGCTATGTCGCCCCCGGTATGCCCGGCGCCCCGGTGGCCGGTTACGAACCCGCGCCCGCGCCCGCCGCCGACGGCCGGCACCACCGCACCGGCCTGGCCGCCGCGACCGCCGCCGCCGCGATGCTGCTCGGCGCCCTGGCGTACGGCAGCGCGCCGGCCCGGGTGCAGGACACCATCGGCTGGCTGGCGATCGCCCCGGCCGCCGCCGTCGCCTGGCCGCTCGGCCGGCTGGGCGGCCACAGCCGGGTCCTGCCGCTGCTCGGCGCGGCGCTCGCGGCCGGCGCGCTCTTCCTCGGCCAGCTGCTGGGCCAGACCCGGCGTCTGCACGAGCTGGCGGGCACCCCGTACGGCGAGCTGCTCGGCGACGCGCTGACGCTCTGGCGCGAGGACCGCCGGCTGCTGGACGTCGCCTTCTACGGCATCGCCCTGATCGGCGGCTTCATCCTGACCCGCCGCACGGCCTCCCGGGACTGACCCGGAGCGACGAGGCCCCCACCGGGCGATGTCCGGCGGGGGCCTCGTCAACCGTGCGTGACCGGGCTCAGCGGTGGTTGAGCGCCGGGTTGACGGTCACCTCGACCCGCTGGAACTCCTTGAGCTCCGAGTAGCCGGTGGTGGCCATGGCACGGCGCAGCGCGCCGAACAGGTTCATGGTGCCGTCGGGGGTGTGCGACGGGCCGGTGAGGATCTCCTCGGTGGTGCCGACGGTGCCGAGGTCCACCCGCTTGCCGCGCGGCAGCTCCTCGTGGACGGCCTCCATGCCCCAGTGGAAGCCACGGCCGGGGGCGTCGGTGGCCCGGGCCAGCGCCGCGCCGATCATCACCGCGTCGGCGCCGCAGGCGATGGCCTTGGCCAGGTCGCCGCTGTAGCCGACGCCGCCGTCCGCGATCACGTGGACGTAGCGGCCGCCGGACTCGTCCATGTAGTCGCGACGGGCGGCGGCCACGTCGGCGACGGCGGTGGCCATCGGCACCTGGATGCCGAGCACGCCGCGGGTGGTGTGGGCGGCACCGCCGCCGAAGCCGACCAGCACGCCGGCCGCGCCGGTGCGCATCAGGTGCAGCGCGGCGGTGTAGGTGGCACAGCCGCCGACGATGACCGGGACGTCCAGCTCGTAGATGAACTGCTTGAGGTTGAGCGGCTCGGCGGCGCCGGAGACGTGCTCGGCGGAGACGGTGGTGCCGCGGATGACGAAGACGTCGACACCGGCGTCGACGACGGCCTTGGAGAACTCTGCGGTGCGCTGCGGGGAGAGCGCGGCGGCGGTGACCACGCCGGAGTCGCGCACCTCCTGGATCCGCTGCTTGATCAGCTCGGCGCGGATCGGCGCGGCGTAGATCTCCTGCAGGCGGCGGGTGGCGGCGGCCTCGTCGTCGAGCCGGGCGATCTCGTCGAGCAGCGGCTGCGGGTCCTCGTAGCGGGTCCACAGGCCTTCGAGGTTGAGCACACCGAGACCGCCGAGGCGGCCGATGGTGATGGCCTGCTGCGGGGAGACCACGCTGTCCATCGGGGCGGCCAGGAACGGCAGCTCGAAACGGTAGGCGTCGATCTGCCAGGCGATCGAGACCTCCTTCGGGTCCCGCGTACGACGGCTGGGGACGACGGCGATGTCGTCGAAGGAATACGCCCGGCGGCCGCGCTTGCCTCGCCCGATCTCGATCTCAGTCACTTCGAGCCCTTCTGGTTTGTTGCTCGTACCCGCCGGGTCACCCCGGCCGTCCCCAGTATCCCGCACGCGCTGTTACTCGCGCGCTCGCCTCCGGGGCGCCCCTTCGGCTCGGCACGCTCCTTCGGCTCGGCGAGGGGCGCGCCCCTCCCGGCGCAGGAGCCGGACACGCCTGAGGGGCCCGCGGTGGCGGGCCCCTCGGGCGGACGGTGTCAGCGCGTGGTGTAGTTCGGCGCCTCGACGGTCATCTGGATGTCGTGCGGGTGGCTCTCCTTGAGGCCCGCCGAGGTGATCCGGACGAACCGGCCCTTGCTCTCCATCTCGGCGATGGTGGCGGCGCCGACGTAGCCCATGGTCTGGCGCAGACCGCCGACCAGCTGGTGCAGCACGGCGGACAGCGGACCGCGGTAGGGCACCTGGCCCTCGATGCCCTCGGGGACGAGCTTGTCGTCCGAGGCCACCTCGGCCTGGAAGTAACGGTCCTTGGAGTACGAGCGGCCCTGGCCGCGGGACTGCATGGCGCCCAGCGAGCCCATGCCGCGGTAGGACTTGAACTGCTTGCCGTTGATGAACTGCAGCTCGCCCGGGGACTCCTCGCAGCCGGCCAGCAGCGAGCCCAGCATCACGGTGTCGGCGCCGGCGGCGAGCGCCTTGCCGATGTCGCCGGAGTACTGCAGGCCGCCGTCGCCGATCACCGGCACGCCGGCCGCCTGGCAGGCGAGCGCGGCCTCGTAGATCGCGGTGACCTGCGGGACACCGATGCCGGCGACCACCCGGGTGGTGCAGATGGAGCCGGGGCCGACGCCGACCTTGACGCCGTCCACGCCGGCGTCGATCAGCGCCTGGGCGCCGTCACGGGTGGCGACGTTGCCGCCGACCACGTCGACCTTGACGGCCGACTTGATCTTGGCGATCCAGGCCAGCGCGTTGTGGCTGTGCCCGTGCGAGGTGTCCACGACCAGGAAGTCCACCCCGGCCTCGACCAGGGCCTGGGCCCGGTCGAACGCCTCGGCGCTGGCGCCGACGGCGGCACCGACCAGCAGCCGGCCCTCGGCGTCCTTGGCGGCGTTCGGGTACTTCTCGGCCTTGACGAAGTCCTTGACGGTGATCAGGCCCTTGATCCGGCCCTCGTCGTCGACCAGCGGGAGCTTCTCGATCTTGTGGCGGCGGAGCAGCCCGATCGCGTCCTCGCCGGAGATGCCGACCCTGCCGGTGATCAGCGGCATCGGGGTCATGATCTCGCGGACCTGGCGGCTGCGGTCCGACTCGAAGGCCATGTCACGGTTGGTGACGATGCCGAGCAGCTTGCCCGCCTCGTCCGCGATCGGCACACCGCTGATCCGGAACTTCGCACAGAGCGCGTCGGCCTCGGCCAGGGTGGTCTCCGGGCCGACCGTGATCGGGTCGGTCACCATGCCGGACTCGGAGCGCTTCACCAGGTCGACCTGGTTGGCCTGGTCCTCGACGGAGAGATTGCGGTGCAGGACGCCGACGCCGCCCTGGCGGGCCATCGCGATCGCCATCCGCGACTCGGTGACCTTGTCCATCGCCGCGGAGAGCAGCGGGATGTTGACGCGCACGTTCCGGGAGACTCGCGAGGAGGTGTCGACCTGGTTCGGCAGCACCTCGGAGGCCCCGGGCAGCAGCAGGACGTCGTCGTACGTGAGCCCGAGCATCGCGAACTTCTCGGGTACGCCTGCGGCGTTGTAAGACATTTCGGGGTACCTTCCGTGGCCGGCCTATTCCGCTCGCGCCCTGAGGGTGGGGGCGCTGTCATCGCTCACTCGCTCAGGCCGCCGAAACGCTCGGTGCCTTGGAGGAACCTCCAGGGGAACCCCGCCCGCACCCACGAAACTTTGGCGACCCGCCCAGGCGCCGATACCCCATCGTACTGGCACCGCGAATGTGTCCTCGTGTGCCCTTGACAACACCGGCCGCCCATGAGCCATTCCGCCCCGGGCCAGGATCAGGAGGACTCCTCCGCGAGCGCCCGCAGCCGGCTGAGCGCCCGGTGCTGCGCGACCCGGACGGCGCCGGGCGACATCCCGAGCACCTCGCCGGTCTCCTCCGCCGACAGCCCGGCGGCCACCCGCAACAGCACCAGCTCGCGCTGACGGGCCGGCAGGTTGGAGAGCAGTTCCTTGGCCCAGGCCGCGTCGCTGCTCAGCAGCGCCCGCTCCTCCGGGCCGAGCGCCTCGTCCGGCACCTCGGGCAGGTCGTCCTGCGGGACCACCGTCGAGCCGGGCCCGCGCATCGCGGCCCGCTGCAGATCGGCGATCTTGTGCGCGGCGATGCCGTAGACGAAGGCCTCGAAGGGCCGCCCCTGGTCCCGGTAGCGCGGCAGCGCGCAGAGCACCGCCACGCAGACCTCCTGGGCGACGTCGTCCACATGGTGCCGGGCACCACCCGGCAGCCGGACCAGCCGGCCCCGGCAGTACCGCAGCGCCAGCGGGTGGACATAGGCGAGCAGCGCGTCGATCGCCGGGCCCTCGCCGCGTACGGCGGCCGCGACCAGCTCGCCGACCAGCGGCGAACTCCCGCCGCCGAGCACCGGCGGACGGCCGGGGCCTGCCTCGCCGGGATCCGCGTACGACGCGTCGTGGCCCGCGCCGGAGGGCTCGGCCTCCACCGGGTCCGCCTCGCCGGGAGTACCGGCCACGTCGTCACGCATCGGTCCATGGTGCCTGGTCGAGCGGGAAAACGCGGCACCGCGTCCGGAGTTGTGCACCGGAACGTTATGCGGTGCGGCATCGTACGCCACACCGTCGCGCACCACCGGCCCCTCCTGCACCGTGCCGCCTCCCGCCCCGCCGCCGTCGGTGGTCCTGTCCGTCGCGCTGTCCGCCGAGTGTCCTGCGGCCGTGTGGTTCGCCGCAGTGCCTGTCCGCTGGTCCCCGAGGTGCTCCACTCCTCCATGGTGCAACCTCGGGACCGTAACGTCACACGCCTGTGCGGGGCCTGTCCTGGGAATCGCGAGCAGCGCGCCGCGACCGGCGGGGCCGCCGGTGGTCAGCGGACCAGGCCCCAGCGGAAGCCCAGCGCCACCGCGTGCGCACGGTCCGAGGCGCCGAGCTTCTTGAACAGCCGCCGGGCGTGGGTCTTGACGGTGTCCTCGGAGAGGAAGAGCTCGCGGCCGATCTCGGCATTGCTGCGACCGTGGCTCATACCCTCCAGCACCTGGATCTCACGCGCCGTCAACGTGGGCGCCGCGCCCATGTCGGGGCTGCGCAGCCGGCGCGGGGCGAGCCGCCAGGTCGGGTCGGCGAGGGCCTGGGTGACGGTGGCCCGCAGCTCGGCGCGCGAGGCGTCCTTGTGCAGGTACCCGCGGGCGCCCGCGGCCACCGCGAGGGCGACGCCGTCGAGGTCCTCGGCGACGGTGAGCATGATGATCCGCGCGCCCGGGTCGGCGGACAGCAGCCGGCGGACCGTCTCGACCCCGCCGAGGCCGGGCATCCGGACGTCCATCAGAACGAGATCGGAGCGGTCGGCCACCCAGCGGCGGAGGACCTCCTCCCCGTTCGTCGCGGTGGTGACCCGGTCGACACCGGGTACGGTCGCGACCGCGCGGCGAAGCGCCTCGCGGGCAAGCGGGGAATCGTCGCAAACGAGAACGGAAGTCATGACCGTCGTCCTCCGCAGCTGATCCGCGTCACGTTGAGCCTCCTGGCTGGTACGAATCTCTCCGACACGGCCGGTCGACGACGGACTCCGGGCCGATCGCCGCTACTCCCCGCGATCGTTCCCGACAT
The DNA here is from genome assembly GCF_044755565.1 of Kitasatospora sp. NPDC092286. Lineage (NCBI taxonomy): Bacteria > Bacillati > Actinomycetota > Actinomycetes > Kitasatosporales > Streptomycetaceae > Kitasatospora > Kitasatospora sp. NPDC092286. Next base: position 224,391 of record NZ_JBIVRD010000001.1, read on the forward strand.
CCGGCGCCCGCTTGCCGCCTCCGCACTTCCAACGACCGTCACTCGAATGAGTTACGGCTTTCAGAGCCATCTCCACCACTGTACGTGGCCAACCCATTACCGATCAGCCGCATCGCGGTGCACACGCCGCACTTTTGTGCCGCTCGCGCGCGGTCGGCGTACGACCCGCACACGGGTACGGAGTCGCGCGCGCCCGCGGGCCACCCGATTGCCACGTCCGCGCCCGCCGGAGCCCATGCCCTCTTTGCCCTTTTTTATAGCTTTTCTACGGTCATTGACTGTTGTGCCACTCTGTGGGTGACTTGTCCATGGAGTTGCCTTAAGTCATATTTCCAGGTGTCCACACCAGCGCATCGAAGCCTCGCCGCGCCGCACAGCAACACCCCGCTGGGGCCGGCCGGCGGCCGACGAGCCTCTGAAGGGAATGAGCCATGGCAGATTTCTCCCGCCTCCCCGGCCCCAACGCGGACCTCTGGGACTGGCAGCTCTCCGCGGCCTGCCGCGGCGTGGACAGCTCGCTCTTCTTCCACCCCGAGGGCGAGCGCGGGGCCGCGCGCAGTTCGCGCGAGGCCAGCGCCAAGGAGGTCTGCATGCGCTGCCCGGTGCGCACCGAGTGCGCCGCGCACGCGCTGGCGGTCCGCGAGCCGTACGGCGTCTGGGGAGGTCTGACCGAGGACGAGCGCGAGGAGATGATGGGCCGCTCGCGGCACCGTCTGGTAGAGGTACCGCTGGTCGCGCCGACGGGGGTACAGCACTAATCGCAAACCCGCGCCACGCCGTGGAGAAACGTTTCTTCGCGGCGCTTCAGGCCGCTCTGGCGCCGTACGACCCCGGGTCAGCGTCCGCCGGCCGCGCCCGCCAGCCGCTCCAGCATCAGCGCCACGGCCGGCACCTCCGCGAGGTCCGGCAGGGTCAGGGCGACCACCTGCCGCACCGCCGGCGCCCCCGAGGCGGTCCGCACCGGCACCGTGGACACGCCGTCAGGGCGCACCGACTCCAGCGCCAGCCCCGGCAGCACCGCCACCCCGAGCCCGGCCGCCACCAGGCCGACCACCGCCGGGTAGTCGTCGGTCGCGAAGTCGATCCGGGGCTCGAAGCCCGCCCCCGCGCACAGCTCCACCAGATGCCCCCGGCACTGCGGGCAGCCCGCGATCCACTGCTCCGCCGCCAGCTCCGCCAGCTCCACCGGCCCGCCGCCGCGCCCCGCCAGCGGGTGCGCGGCGGGCAGCACGCCGACCATCGGGTCGTCCAGCAGCGGGGTGACCACCAGGTCGGACCAGTCGGTGACGGCGGTGAGCTGCTGCGCCTCCAGGTTCGCCTCCGCCCGCGCCTCGCGCGGCACGCCGTGCGCGGGCGGCGCCGGCAGGGCCGGGGCGGCCCCGGCCGTCTGCGGGTAGCGGAAGGCCAGCGCGATCTCGCACTCCCCGCCGCGCAGCATCGCCAGCGACTCCGGCGGTTCCGCCTCGACCAGCGACACGCGCACCCCCGGATGGCCGTCCCGCAGCCGGGCGACGGCCGGCGGCACCAGGGTGGAGCTCGCGGTCGGGAAGGAGACCAGTCGCACCCGGCCGGCCCGCAGCCCGGCGATCGCCGCGACCTCCTCCTCGGCGGCCGAGAGCCCGGCCAGGATCCCGGTGGCATGCTTGAGCAGCACCCGCCCGGCCTCGCTGAGCTGCATGCCCCGCCCGGACCGGACCACCAGCGGGGTGTCGACGGACTTCTCCAGGGCCTTCATCTGCTGGCTGATGGCAGGCTGCGTACAGCCCAGCTCGCGAGCGGCCGCGGAGAAGGAGCCGGTGCGGGCGACGGCACGCAGAACGCGCAGATGGCGGGCCTCGATCATGACTCAGTTATAAGGCAAACTTTGCTATAAGCAAAATTCATCTGATAGTTGAATCCCGAAGCAGACCGTCGGCCCATACGCCGCAGGCCCGGCCCGCGTCCCCGAGGGGAGCGGACCGGGCCTGCGGTCACTGATCAGACGTCAGTGGGAGTGGCCGTGGCCACCGTGCGAGTGACCGTGACCGGCCTCCTCGTCCTCCTTCTTCTCCACCACGAGGGTCTCGGTGGTGAGCAGCAGGGAGGCGATCGAGGCGGCGTTCTCCAGCGCGGAGCGGGTGACCTTGACCGGGTCGATGACGCCGGCCTTCACCAGGTCGCCGTACTCGCCGGTGGCGGCGTTGTAGCCCTGGCCCGCCTCCAGCTCGGCGACCTTGGAGGTGATGACGTAGCCCTCCAGGCCGGCGTTCTGGGCGATCCAGCGCAGCGGCTCGGCCAGCGCCTTGCGGACGACCGCGACACCGGTCGCCTCGTCGCCCGACAGGCCCAGGCCGTCCTCCAGCACCTTGGCGGCGTGCACCAGGGAGGCGCCACCGCCGGCGACGATGCCCTCCTCGACCGCGGCACGGGTCGCCGAGATGGCGTCCTCCAGGCGGTGCTTGCGCTCCTTCAGCTCCACCTCGGTGGCGGCGCCGACCTTGATGACGCAGACGCCGCCGGCCAGCTTGGCCAGGCGCTCCTGCAGCTTCTCGCGGTCCCAGTCGGAGTCGGTGTTCGCGATCTCGCCCTTGATCTGGGCGACGCGGCCGGCCACGGCCTCGGTGTCACCGGCGCCGTCGACGACGGTGGTCTCGTCCTTGGTGATGGTCACGCGGCGGGCGGTGCCCAGCACGTCCACACCGGCCTGGTCGAGCTTGAGGCCGACCTCCTCGGAGATGACGGTGGCACCGGTCAGGGTGGCCAGGTCGCCGAGGATCGCCTTGCGGCGGTCGCCGAAGCCCGGGGCCTTGACGGCGACCGCGTTGAAGGTGCCGCGGATCTTGTTCACCACGAGGGTCGACAGCGCCTCGCCGTCGACGTCCTCGGCGATGATCAGCAGCGGCTTCGAGGAACCGCCCTGGAGGATCTTCTCCAGCAGCGGCAGCAGCTCCTGGATGGAGGAGATCTTGCCCTGGTTGATCAGGATGTACGGGTCCTCCAGGACCGCCTCCTGCCGCTCCGCGTCGGTGACGAAGTACGGCGACAGGTAGCCCTTGTCGAACTGCATGCCCTCGGTGAAGTCCAGCTCCACGCCGAAGGTGTTCGACTCCTCGACGGTGATGACACCGTCCTTGCCGACCTTGTCGATCGCCTCGGCGATCAGCTCGCCGACCTGGGTGTCCTGCGCGGAGAGGGACGCGACGGCGGCGACGTCGTCCTTGCCCTCGATCTCGCGGGCGATGGAGAGCAGGTGCTCGGAGACGGCGGCGACGGCCTTGTCGATGCCCTTCTTCAGGGCGGCCGGGCCGGCGCCGGCGGCGACGTTGCGCAGACCCTCGTTGACCAGGGCCTGGGCCAGCACGGTGGCGGTGGTGGTGCCGTCACCCGCGACGTCGTTGGTCTTGGTGGCGACCTCCTTGACGAGCTGCGCGCCAAGGTTCTCGTACGGGTCGTCCAGCTCGACCTCACGGGCGATGGTGACACCGTCGTTGGTGATGGTCGGGGCGCCGAACTTCTTGTCGATGACGACGTTGCGGCCCTTGGGGCCGATGGTCACCTTGACGGTGTCGGCCAGCTTGTTCACACCGCGCTCCAGCGAGCGGCGGGCGTCCTCGTCGAACTGCAGGATCTTCGCCATGTTCCCTATTCCCTCGGGGCTGCGGCCGGCCCACCGACCGCTGAAACTACGTGAACCAACAACCACGCCCCGGGCCCCTGTCACTGGGACACGGATCCGGGGCGGGCTGGAACGTCTTGCTTCCCGACGTCGCGTTACTTCTCGATGATGGCGAGAACGTCGCGAGCCGAGAGGACGAGGTACTCCTCGCCCTGGTACTTCACCTCGGTGCCGCCGTACTTCGAGTACAGGACGATGTCGCCGACGGCGACATCGAGCGGCAGACGCTGGCCGTCCTCGAAGCGGCCCGGGCCGACGGCCAGGACGACGCCCTCCTGGGGCTTCTCCTTGGCCGTGTCCGGGATGACCAGGCCGGAGGCCGTGGTGGTCTCGGCGTCGAGCGGCTGGACCACAATGCGGTCCTCGAGCGGCTTGATGGCAACCTTGCTGCTGGTGGTCACGTCCGAGCTCCCCTTCGGAGATTACGGGGTTTTCTAACGGGTAGGGGCGAACCTGCGAGCCTGCCGTCGCGGGGGTCAGACACGCTTCATCGCGTTAGCACTCACCAGGTGGAGAGTGCCAAGGACGACCATAGGGTGCGGTTAGCACTCAGTCAACCAGAGTGCCAACGGCGCGCCCTCGTGTTGCGCGTGGCGCGGTGGGCCCACGGCGCACCGGGGCCTGCGGGCAGGCGGCCGACGACGCGTCGCGCCGGGCCCGGGACCGGGGAGAATGACCGGGTGGAGACCGAGAACCTGCAGCCCCTGCTGACCCCCGAGGGGCAGTCCCTGCTCGCCGAACTGCGTGAGTTCGCGCCCGAGGAGGAGCTGGCCCTGGCCACCCGGCTGCGGCGGGAGCACCCGGCGGAGCTGGTGTCGGCGGCGTTCGGGCAGGCCCGGCTGCGGCAGCGGGCCCGGGCGAAGTTCGGCCCGGACGCCGACCTGATGTACTTCACGCCCAACGGGGTCGAGCAGTCCACCCGGCGCAGCGTCGCCGAGTGGCGGGCGCGGCGCTTCGCCGGGCTGGGCGTGCGCCGGCTGGCCGACCTCTGCTGCGGCATCGGCGGGGACGTCCTGGCGCTGGCCCGGGCCGGGATCGAGGTGCTCGCCGTCGACCGGGACCCGGCGGCCTGTGCCGCCACCGCCGCGAACGCGGCCGCGCTGGGCCTGTCCGACCTGGTGGAGGTGCGCTGCGCGGACGTCGCCGACATCGATGTCACCGGCTACGACGCGGTCTTCACCGACCCGGCCCGCCGGACGTCACGCGGCCGGGTGTTCGACCCGGAGGCGTACGCCCCGCCGCTCTCCTGGGCGATCGAGGCCGGCCGCCGCACCCCGGTCGGCGCGCTGAAGGTCGCGCCGGGCATCCCGCACGAGGCCGTCCCGGCCGACGCCGAGGCCGAGTGGGTCTCCGACCACGGGGACGTCAAGGAGGCGGTGCTCTGGTTCGGCACCGGGGCCGGGCACCCGCACCGCGCCACCCTGCTGCCGCACGGCACCACGCTGACCGGCGGCGACCTGCCCGACCCGCCCGCCGGACCGGTCGGCCGCTACCTGTACGAGCCGGACGGCGCGGTGATCCGCGCCCACCTGGTCGCCGAGGTGGCCGGCCAGGTGGGCGGCCGGCTGATCGACCCGAAGATCGCCTACCTCACCTCGGACCGCCTGGTCGCCACCCCGTACGCGCACGCGTACGAGCTCACCGACGTGCTGCCGTTCCACATCAAGAAGCTGAAGGCGCTGCTGCGCGAACGGGCCGTCGGCACGGTGGTGATCAAGAAGCGCGGGATGGCGATCACCCCCGAGGAGCTGCGCCGGCAGCTGAAGCCGTCCGGGCCGAACAGCGTCACGGTGATCCTCAGCCGCACCGACCGGGGCCCGCTGATGATGCTGGGCCGGCCGGTGACGGCCGGGGCGGCGGCGGATCAGGCCGGGGGCGCCTGAATGTAGTCCTCGAGCCGGGCCACCGCGAAGCCCTGCTCCTGGATGCGGGCCAGCATCTCGCCGAACATCTGCGTCATCGTCTCGCCCTTGAGGTCCTTCGGGCCCCGGAAGTGGGCGAGGACGATGTCGCCGGGCTTCAGCTTCTTGTCCGCCGCCTGGTACTGCATGTCGTGGATCTGCATCGACTCGCGCCAGAGCACGATGGCCCGCGGTCCGCACTGCTGCACCGAGCCGTTCAGCGCCGGGGTGTTGGCGCCGTCCCCGTAGGGTGGGCGGAACAGCAGCGGCGCGGTGCCGTACTGCTGGGTGAGCGCGGACTGGGCGTCGCAGATCTCGGACTTCTGCTTCTCCGGCGGGACCTTGCTCATCTGGGCGTGGTCCACGGTGTGGTTGTGGATGTGGTTGCCGAGCGCCTGGAGCGGCTTGAAGTAGCCGTAGTTGTCCTTGACGATGTCCCGGGTCAGGAACATCGAGACCGGCACCTTGAGGTCGGTCAGCATCTCGACGAACTTCGGGTCCTTCTCGGCGCCGTCGTCGATGGTGATGAAGACGACCTTGTCGGCCGTCTTCACATCGCTGAACACCGGTACGGTGCCGGTCCGTTCGAGTTTGATCGGCTTGTCGGCGGGCGCGGCCGGGGCGGGCGCCAGCGGCTTGAGGTTCCACTTCGCCCAGGCCGCCGGGTCCCCGGCGGCCGGTGGTGCGGCGGGCGTGGTGGCCGCGGCGGCCGCCGGGGTCTGCGCGCCGCCGCCCGAGGGGTGGGCCGCGGTGGACGGTGTGCCGCCGGCCGCCGCCGGCGTACCGCCACCGCTGCTGCCGCACCCGGTGGCGGCGGCCAGCAGCGCCAGCGCCCCCACCGCGTACGTCTTCGTCCTGCTCCGCCCGTACTTCTTCACCGCGCCGCGCTCCCCGGATCCGTCCAGCCGTCTCGCCCTAGAGCACGGTAGCGGCCGGCGCGGCGGTTCCCGTCCTCATGGCTCGACGTGCTCGCTGGTGAAGGACCAGCGGTGCACCGGGCGGCCGAGCAGGCCGGCCGGCGGCTCGGCGAGCGGAACGGGCTCGCCGGTCCACCAGGTGATCAGCAGCACCCGCTCGCCCGGGGCGCTGAACAGCTCGGTGCGGACCAGACCGGCCGCGCCGCGCAGGGCGGGCAGGGCGACGGCGTGCACCCAGGCGGTCAGCTCGGCGGCCCGCCCGTCGGCGGCCCGGGCCTCCCACATCGCGGCGGTGGTGCTCACCGGCCACCGCCGAGGGCCTGGTAGGCCTGGCCGTGGACGTCGCCGTGCCCGGACGCCACCGCCGGTACGTGCGTCTCGGTGACGGGCAGCGAGGAGTCGGCGGAGAGGTCGAAGGCGGACGGCGCGCGGTCCCGCCAGACCATCTCGGCGCCGAGCGCGGCGACCATCGCGCCGTTGTCGGTGCACAGGCCGGGGCGCGGCACCCGCAGCCGGATGCCCGCCTTGTCGCAGCGCTGCTGGGCCATCTCCCGCAGCCGCGAGTTGGCCGCCACCCCGCCGCCGATCATCAGGTGGTCGACGCCGTTGTCCCTGCACGCCTTGACGGCCTTGCGGGTCAGCACGTCGGTGACCGCCTCCTGGAAGGACGCCGCCACGTCGGCGACCGGCACCTCCTCGCCGGCCCGGCGCTTCGCCTCCACCCAGCGGGCGACGGCGGTCTTCAGGCCCGAGAAGGAGAAGTCGTACTCCGGGTCCCTGGGGCCGGTCAGGCCGCGCGGGAAGGCGATCGCCCTGCGGTCCCCCTCGCGGGCGGTGCGGTCCACCACCGGGCCGCCGGGGAAGCCCAGGCCGAGCACCCGGGCGACCTTGTCGAAGGCCTCTCCGGCCGCGTCGTCGATGGTCGCGCCGAGCGGGCGGACGTCGCTGGTGATGTCCTCGCTGAGGAGCAGCGAGGAGTGCCCCCCGGAGACCAGGAGGGCCATCGTGGGCGACGGCAGCCGGCCGTGCTCCAGCTGGTCCACGCAGATGTGCGAGGCGAGGTGGTTGACCCCGTACAGCGGCTTGTCCAGCGCCCAGGCGTAGGCCTTGGCGGCGCTGACGCCGACCAGCAGCGCGCCCGCGAGGCCCGGGCCGGCGGTGACGGCGATCCCGTCCAGGTCGCCCGCCCTGACCCCGGCGGTGTCCAGGGCGCGCTGGATGGTCGGGACCATCGCCTCCAGGTGCGCGCGGCTGGCGATCTCGGGGACGACGCCGCCGAACCGGGCGTGGTCGTTGACGCTGGAGGCGACCGCGTCGGCGAGCAGCGTGGTGCCGCGCACGATGCCGACGCCGGTCTCGTCGCAGGAGGTCTCGATACCGAGGACGAGCGGTTCGTCAGCCATGGCGGGTGTCCTTCACGTCTTTCTGAGGCGCGTCCGTTTGCGGGTCGTCGAGGCGCATCACCAGCGCGTCGACGTTGGCGGGCTGGTAGTAGCCGCGCCGGATGCCGACCGGCTCGAAGCCGAAGCGCTCGTACAGCCGCTGGGCGCGCGGGTTGTCCACCCGCACCTCCAGCAGCAGTTCGGCGCAGCCCCGCCGGGCGGCCTCCTGAATCAGGTCGGTGAGCAGTGCCGCGCCGAGGCCGGCGCCCTGGTGGCGCTCGTCGACGGCGATGGTCTGCACGTCGCCCTCGCCGGCCACCGCCATCAGTCCGGCGTAGCCGACGACGGCGCCGTCGCGGGTGGTGGCGACGGTGTAGTGGCGGGTGCCGCCGGGGTGGGTCTCGGCCAGCTCGGACCAGTACATCCCGGTGGACCAGGCGTCCTCGGGAAAGAGCCGCAGCTCCAGTTCCATCACCGGCGCGATGTCCCACCAGCGCATCCGGCGCAGGGTGGTGTCGCCGTTCACGCCGGGAGCACCGCCTTGTAGCCGGCGGGCACCTGGGCGTCCGGGCGGCGCAGGTAGAGCGGGACGTTGGGGAGCAGCTCGCGCCCGGCGGCCAGCTCGGCGGCGGCGAAGGCGGCGAGCGCGCCGGCCGAGACGTGCTCGGGGCCGTGCGCGCCGGGGAAGGCGTCCGGGTAGAGCAGCGCGCCGGCGCCGACGGCCCGCGGCCGCGGGGTCAGCTCGGCCGGGCGGTCCACGGCGGGCCCCTCGGTCCGGTGGCCCTCGGCGTCGTACGAGGCCCAGTAGACCTCCTTGCGGCGCGCGTCGGTGGCCACCGTGAACGGCTGCCCGGCCAGGCCCTCGGCCCGGGCCTGGTGGGCGATCGCGTCCAGGGTGCAGACGCCGTGCACGGGCAGGCCGAGCGCGTGGCCGAGCGCGGCGGCGGTCACCAGGCCGACCCGCAGGCCGGTGTACGGGCCCGGGCCGACGCCGACCGCGATGCCGGTGAGCCGGTGCTTGTCGACGCCGGCCGCCCGCAGCACCCGGTCGATGGCGGGCAGGAGCAGTTCGCCGTGGCGCCTGGCGTCGACCTGGTCGGTCTCGGCGAGGACGGCCGTGCCGTCGTGGACGGCGGCGGTGACGGCGGGGGTGGCGGTGTCGAACGCGAGCAGCAGCACGGGGTCAAGGTTAGACCGGTCGGCGGCGGTCGGGACGGCCGGACCTGCTCCGCCCGATCGACAGCGCGTTCCGTTTCGGAACACACGTCCGGCACGATGCGGGCTCGCCGGGTGAACCTGGCACGATGGGGCGGACGGTTTTGGACGGCGGTGGGAGCGGCACGTGGCGAAGATGGGTCCTGGAGTGGTGGTCACCGGGCTGACCCTGGGGGCCCTGGCGGTGGTGAGCCTGCTGGCCTTCCAGGCCAACGGTGCGCAGGACCGCGCCGGCGGCGTCCGCCCGAGCGCGAGCACGGCCTCGGTGTCGAACGATCCGGCCGCCCCGGCCACCCCGTCGGCCCCGGCCACCCCGACCGTCCCCACGCTGCCGACGACTTCCGGCAGCGGGCTGCGGGTCGTCTACTCGGCCGGCAGCCACTACGTCTGGCTGGTCGACCCCAAGAAGACCCCCCAGGTGGTGGCCTCCTTCGCGGTCACGCCGGGCTCGGTGGAGCCGACTCCCGGCAGCTACCCCGTCTACAGCAGGACCCCGACCACCACGGGCACGGACGGGCGGCAGATCGAGCACGTGGTGCGCTTCGCCCAGCAGAACGGCGTCGTGTTCGGCTTCAGCGCGGCCGTGGACGGCGCCACGCCGACCACCGACCCGCAGGCCAAGACCGGCGGTATCCGCAGCAGCCGCGAGGACGGCCAGCTGCTCTGGGACTTCGCGCCGCGCGGCACCAAGGTGGTCGTGATCGCCTGAGGCGGCTCGCTCAGGCGGCGCGCGGAGCCTCGGCGGGCACGGCCTCGACCGGCGCCGCCTTCCCGCGCTCGGGCACCGGCGGGGTGGACACCGCCTCCGCGGCCGCGCACGCGGCCAGCAGCGCGCGCATCGGCTCCCCCTGAGCGCGGCGGGCGGACTCTCCGGCTCCGGTGCCGCGCGGCGCGCGCTCCGGGGCGGGGGTGGTGCTCGACATGGCGCCTCCCTAGTTAGGCAGACCTAACCGCAGCACCCATCCCATCACGCCCGGCGCCCCGCCCGCAACACTTTCCCGACAACCTGTCGGGAAGACGCCCCGAAGACACGCCCTAGGCCAGCGCGGCCAGCGCCACCCCGTCCCAGCGCGGGCCGATCCCGGTCAGCACCACCCGGCGCGGGTCCAGGTCGTCCTCGGCCCCGGCGCCGCCGAGGGCGCGCTCGATCCGTACCTCCAGCCGGTCCTCGGACAGCCGCTCGACCTTGCCCTCGCCCCACTCGACCACCACCACCGACTCCGGCAGCGAGACGTCCAGGTCGAGGTCCTCCATCTCGTCCAGGTCCCCGCCGAGGCGGTACGCGTCGACGTGCACCAGTGCCGGACCGCCGACCAGCGACGGGTGCACCCGGGCGATCACGAAGGTGGGCGACGTGACCGCCCCGCGCACCTGGAGCCCCTCCCCCAGCCCTCTGGTCAGCGTGGTCTTCCCCGCCCCCAGTTCGCCGGAGAGCAGCACCAGGTCCCCCGGCCGCAGCAGCGCGGCCAGTTCCCGGCCGAGCCGGCCCATCCGCTCGGGAGTGGGAACGGTGAGAGTCGCGTCCGAGCCCATGCGCGTGAAATGCCCTTCGATCCGTGCGGCGCACCGACCGCCGGCCGCCCCCGCTACGGTGCCACATCCGGGTACCGGCGTGCTCCGGGCGGCGGTCCGTACCGGAGGCGGGGCCCCGGCCCGCCCGGCTCCCGGCGCCGGATCAGAGCAGGTCGCGCACGGACGGCGGCAGCGGCGCGGTGCCGCGGTAGCCGACGGCCCGCCGGAGCAGAGCGGCCAGGCACCGGTCGACGAGCCCGGGGTGTTCCAGCATCACCAGGTGGCCGGCGTCCTCGACCAGGACCAGTTCGGCGCCGGGCAGCTGCTCGGCGATCGCCTCGCTGTGGCCGGGCGGGGTGAGCAGGTCCTTGGTGCCGGCCAGCACCAGCGTGGGGATGTCGCGCAGGGTGGCCAGCGCGGTGGTCTTCTCGTGCGCGCCGAAGACCGGGTAGAACTCGGCGACCACGTCGATCGGGGTGGCGTCCAGCAGCTGTTCGGCGAACCGGACCACGCCCGGGTCGACGTCCTTCCCGCCGAAGGAGAACTTCCGGTAGAGGACGGCGGTGAGGTCCGCGCCCGCCCGCCGGGTCGCCTCCACCAGCCCGACCTGACGGCCGAGCAGCTTCATCACCCCCGGGGCGACCTTCTTGAAGAGCTTGGCGCCGGCCGCGGGCAGGCCGAGGCTGACGGCCTCCCAGTCCCCCGCCAGGGTGCCGACCAGCGCGACCCCGGCGACCCTCCCCCCGCCTTCGGCCGGGGTCACCCCCGTCCGGAACAGCTCCGGGTGCTGGTCGGCCAGCGCCATCACCGTCATGCCGCCCATCGAGTGGCCGACCAGCACCAGCGGCCCGGTCGGCGCGACGGCGTCGAGCACGGCCTTGAGGTCCCCGCCCAGCTCGTCGATGCTGGCGGGCTCGCCGGCCAGGTACGAACGCGAGCGCTCGGATCGGCCATGGCTGCGCTGGTCCCAGAAGACCAGCCGCATGCCCTCGCGCAGCGCGGCCCGCTGGAAGTGCCAGCTGTCCTGGTTGAGGCAGTAGCCGTGGCAGAACACCACGGTCAGCGGCTCCGGCCCGGCCGGCGGAGCATCAGCCCCCGCGGTGTCCTGGGCCGACGGCTCGGGCCAGCCGGTGCCGTCCAGCTCCACGTACAGCTCGGTGCCGTCCGGCGCGGTCACCGTCACCGGACGTCCGCGCAGCGAGCCGTACGGGGCGTTGGCGTCCAGCTCGGCACGGGCCCGGCGGCGGGTCGCCCGGCCGACGGTCAGCCGCTCGATCGCCACCCCGGCGGCGGCGCCGGCCGCGACCACGCCGACCGAGATCCCGATCAGGCCGGCCCGGCTCACCCCGGTCGCCGCCCTGGCCGCGGCCACGACCGGGCCGGCCTCCTCGCTCATGCCGCCGGGCCTTCGGCGACACCGCCGGTGTAGCGGCGCGGCACCCGGGCGCCGAGCCGGGTCACGATCTCGTACGCGATGGTGCCGCAGGCCCGGCCCCAGTCCTCGGCGGTCGGCTCGCCCCGCTCGCCGTTGCCGAACAGCAGCACCTCCTCGCCGATCGCGGGCGTCTCGCCGCCGAGGTCGACGACGAACTGGTCCATCGCCACCCGGCCGGCCACCGTGCGCCACTTGCCCGCGATCTGCACCGGGCCGGTGCCGCTGGCGTGCCGCGGGATGCCGTCGCCGTAGCCGACCGGCACGAGCCCCAGCGTGGTCGGGCCCGGCGTGGTGTAGTGGTGGCCGTAACTGACCCCGTGCCCGCCCGGGACGTGCTTGACCAGCGCCAGCCGGGCCGTCAGCGCCATCACCGGGCGCAGCCCGAAGTCCGCCGGCGAACCGACCTCGGGCACGGGCGACAGCCCGTACATCGCCAGGCCGGTGCGGACCATGTCGTAGTGCGACTGCGGGAGCAGCAGCGTGGCCGGCGAGTTGGCGAGGTGCCGGACCTCGGGGCGCAGCCCGGCGGCCTCGGCGTACGCCAGTGCCTCGCGGTAGGCGTCCAGCTGGATCCGGACGGACGGGTGGCCCGGCTCGTCGGCGGCCGCGAAGTGCGACCAGATGCCGACCACCCTGAGCAGGCCCTCCGCCTCGGCGCGGCGGGCGGCGGCGACCAGCTCGGGCCAGTCGTGCGGCTGGCAGCCGTTGCGGCCCAGGCCGGTGTCGGCCTTCAGGTGCACCCGGGCCGGGACCCCGGTGGCGCGGACGGCGGCCAGCAGCTCGTCGAGCGCCCACCGGCCGCTGACCGAGACGTCCACATCGGCGAGCAGCGCCTCGCGCCAGGGGCCGCCGGGCGTCCAGAGCCAGCACAGGACACGGGCCTGGTCCGGGCCGATACCGGCGGCACGCAGCGCCAGCGCCTCCTGCGGGAGGGCGGTACCGAGCCAGCCGATGCCTGCGGCGACCGCCTCGCGGGCACAGCGGATCGCCCCGTGGCCATAGGCGTCCGCCTTGACCGTGGCCATCACCGCGGCGCTGCCGACGCGCTCGCGCAGCGCGGCGAGGTTGCCGCGCAGGGCGGCCAGATCGATGGTCGCCTCGGCCCGTACGCCGTCGGTGAGAGTGGCCGTGCCGGTCGTTTTCGCAGTTGTCATCAGGGTCAGTCTCCCAGACGTCCCAGGGTCCCCGCCGAACGGCCCGGCGGCGCGGCGGCCCCGGGCCGGTGCTCCGACCGGACCGACCCGGCCGCCCCGCCCTTCCGGACGCCCACGAATCACCACCGGTTCCGCCCCGGCCCGGAGCCCTCGGCGGACTCCCGGACGTCCTGCCAGACGGCCGGCAGGGCGGCGGCCACCTCCAGGGCCGTCACCGGCGCGCCCGGCTCGCCCGCCGCGTGGCGGCCGGCCAGGCCGTGCAGGTACGCGGCCACGGCGGCGGCGTCCAGCACCGGCAGGCCGGCCGCCAGCAGCGAGCCGGCCAGGCCCGCGAGGACGTCGCCGCTGCCGGCCGTGGCCAGCCAGGAGGTCCCGGTCGGGTTGACCCGGGCGGTCCCGCCCGGGTCGGCGACCACCGTGGTGGAGCCCTTCAGCAGCACCGTCGCCCGGTAGGCGGCGGCGAGCCGGCGCGCGGTGGCCAGCCGGGCGCCGGCCAGCTCCGCGGCGCTCGGCGGCGGGGTGCCGTCCACGCCCGCCAGCAGCCGGGCCGCCTCGCCGGTGTGCGGGGTCAGCAGCGTGGGCGCCGTCCGCCCGGCGAGGGCCCGCGGGCCGAGCCGGCCCAGCTCGGTGAGCCCGTCCGCGTCCACCAGCACCGGGACGTCGCTCGCCAGCGCCTCCGCGAGCGCCTGCCGCGCCCCCTCGCCGCCGCCCGGACCGACCACCCAGGCCTGCACCCGCCCGGCCCCGGCCGGGCCGCCGGCGGTGACCAGCGCCTCCGGGAACCGCCGCACCACCTCCTCGGCCGCCGTGCCGACGTACCGCACCGCGCCCGCGCCGCCGCGCAGCGCTCCCGCGACGGCCAGCAGCGCCGCCCCCGGGTAGGTCGCCGACCCGGCGGCCACCCCGACGACGCCCCGGCGGTACTTGTCGCTCTCCGCCTGCGGCAGCGGCAGCAGCTCCGCCACCTCGGTGTGCTGCAGCGCCTCGACCCCCGCCACCGGCAGCTCCAGCCCGATCCCCACCAGGTGCACCACGCCCGCGTACGAGGCCCCCGGGTCGATCAGCAGGCCCGGCTTGTACGTCCCGAAGCAGACCGTGACATCGGCCCGCAGCGCCTCGCCCGCCACCTCGCCGGTGTCGGCGTCCACCCCGCTCGGCAGGTCCACGGCCACCACGAGGCCGGTCCGCGGCGCCCGGGCGTACGGCAGCGCCGGCGGGCGCAGTCCGCCGCGCCCGCCGATGCCGACGATGCCGTCCAGCACCAGGTCCGCGCGCGTGAACCCGGCCAGTCCGGCCTCCTGCTCCGCCACCACCCGTCCGCGTGCGGCCCGCAGCGCCGCCAGCCCGCCCGGGTGGGCGTGCTCCGGCGCGAGCAGCACCGCCGTCACCCGGGCCCCGCGCCGGGCCAGCGCCGCGCCCGCGTACAGGGCGTCACCACCGTTGTCGCCACTGCCCGCCAGCACCACCACCCGGCTGCCGTAGACCCGGCCGCGACGGCGGACCAGCAGCCGCGCGCAGGTGGCGGCGAGGCCGGCGGCGGCCCGCTGCATCAGGGTGCCCCCGGGCAGCCGGGCCATCAGTTCGGCCTCGGCGGCCCGGACCTCTTCGACACGGTGAGCACGGCGCATACGGAATCTCCCAGCGGGTCGGCTGCGGCGAGGACTACCGCCGACGCTACGCCCGCGTCCGGCCCGGGCGACACCTGCCGCGGCCCGCGGTCCGGAGGCTCGCCCCCGGACAGCACGGTGCCCCCGCGGTGGGGCAGAGCCACCGCGGGGGCACCGGACCGGCGAGCGGTTCCCCGCTACTCGACGGTGACCGACTTCGCGAGGTTGCGCGGCTGGTCCACCTCGTGGCCCTTGGCCGTGGCCAGCTCGCAGGCGAAGACCTGCAGCGGCACGGTGGAGACCAGCGGCTGCAGCAGGGTCGGGGTCACCGGGATGCGGATCAGGTGGTCCGCGTACGGGACGACCGCCTCGTCGCCCTCCTCGGCGATCACGATGGTGCGGGCGCCGCGGGCCCGGATCTCCTGGATGTTGGAGACGATCTTGTCGTGCAGGATCGACCGGCCGCGCGGCGACGGCACGACCACCACGACCGGCAGCCCCTCCTCGATCAGCGCGATCGGCCCGTGCTTCAGCTCGCCCGCCGCGAAGCCCTCGGCGTGCATGTACGCCAGCTCCTTCAGCTTGAGCGCGCCCTCCAGGGCCACCGGGAAGCCGACGTGCCGGCCGAGGAACAGCACCGAACGGGCGTCGGCCAGCGAGCGGGCCAGCTCGCGCACCGGCTCCATGGTCTCCAGCACCTGCTCGACCTGCCGGGGCGCGTCACCGAGCTCCTTGATGACGGCGGAGATCTCGTCGCCCCACTTGGTGCCGCGCACCTGGCCGAGGTAGAGCGCGACCAGGTAGCAGGCGACCAGCTGGGTCAGGAACGCCTTGGTGGAGGCGACCGCGACCTCGGGCCCGGCGTGCGTGTACAGCACCGCGTCCGACTCGCGCGGGATGGTGGAGCCGTTGGTGTTGCAGATCGCCAGCACCTTGGCGCCCTGCTCGCGGGCGTGCCGCAGCGCCATCAGGGTGTCCATGGTCTCGCCGGACTGGGAGATCGCGATGACCAGCGTGCCCGGGTCCAGGATCGGGTCCCGGTAGCGGAACTCGGAGGCGACCTCGACCTCGCAGGGGACGCGGGTCCAGTGCTCGATCGCGTACTTGGCGATCATGCCGGCGTGGAAGGCGGTGCCGCAGGCGACGATGACGACCTTGTCGACCGAGCGCAGGTCGGCGTCGGAGATCCGCAGCTCGTCGAGGGTGAGCCGGCCGTCGGTGCCGATCCTGCCGAGGAGGGTGTCGGCGACGGCCTTCGGCTGCTCGGCGATCTCCTTGAGCATGAAGTAGTCGTAGCCGCCCTTCTCGGCGGCCGAGGCGTCCCAGTCGACGTGGTACTCGCGCACGTCGGCCGGGCGGCCGTCGAAGTCGGTCACCGTGACACCGTCCCGGCGCAGCTCGACGACCTGGTCCTGGCCCAGCTCGATCGCCTCGCGGGTGTGCGCGATGAACGCGGCCACGTCCGAGGCGAGGAAGTTCTCGCCCTCGCCGCGCCCGACCACCAGCGGCGAGTTGCGGCGGGCGCCGACCACCACGTCCGGGGCGTCGGCGTGCACGGCCACCAGGGTGAAGGCGCCGTCCAGGCGGCGGCAGACCGTCCGCATGGCCTCGGCCAGGTCGCCGTCGTACACCTCGGCCAGCAGGTGCGCGACGACCTCGGTGTCGGTCTCGGAGCGCAGCGTGTGGCCGCGCTCGGCCAGCTCCGCCCGCAGCTGGGCGAAGTTCTCGATGATGCCGTTGTGGACCACTGCCACCCGGACGGCGTCATCCAGATGGGGGTGGGCGTTGGCGTCCGTCGGGCCGCCGTGGGTGGCCCAGCGGGTGTGGCCGATGCCGGTGGTGCCGCCGGGAAGAGGGGTCTCGGCGAGCGACTTCTCCAGGTTGGCGAGCTTGCCCGCCCGCTTGTCGGTGGCCAGGCTCCACTGCCCGTCGGAGCCCTGTACCTGCACCGCGACACCGGCCGAGTCGTAGCCCCGGTACTCGAGTCGCTGCAGGCCTGCGATTACTACGTCAAGGGCGGGCTGAGAGCCCACGTATCCAACAATTCCGCACATGCGTGCCAGCATAAGGGCGCTCCGGATGCCCTTTTCGCACCGTTCGCCCACAGCGCGTGACCGACACCACAAGCACCGTGAACGCCGCTACGGCCCACAATGGAGCACGTGCTGACCGAACTCTGTACGCGGGGCGCCGCCACGCCCGGCCCTTCGCCGTCCCCCTATGTGGACCTCAGCCGGGCCGAGTGGAGCGCGCTGCGCGAGCGTACGCCGCTGCCGCTGACCGCCGAGGAGGTGGAACGGCTGCGCGGTCTGGGCACCGCCCTCGACCTGGACGAGGTGCGCGACGTCTATCTGCCGCTGTCCCGGCTGCTCAACCTCTACATCCACGCCACGCACGACCTGCGCGGCGCGCTGGGCACGTTCCTGGACACCCCGGACACCGAGCGCACCCGCACCCCGTTCATCATCGGTGTGGCCGGCTCGGTCGCCGTCGGCAAGTCCACCACCGCCCGGCTCCTCCAGGCGCTGCTGGCCCGCTGGCCCGAGCACCCGCGGGTCGAGCTGGTCACCACCGACGGGTTCCTGCTGCCCAACGCGGAGCTGCGCCGGCGCGGTCTGATGGCCCGCAAGGGCTTCCCCGAGTCGTACGACCGCCGGGCGCTGATGCGCTTCGTCGCGGACGTGAAGGCGGGCAAGGAGACGGTCTCCGCCCCGGTCTACTCGCACCTGGTGTACGACATCGTGCCCGACGAGCGGCTCACCGTGGAGCGCCCGGACATCCTGATCGTCGAGGGCCTGAACGTGCTCCAGCCGGCCCTGCCCGGCACCGACGGCCGCACCCGTCTCGCGGTGGCCGACTACTTCGACTTCTCGATCTACGTCGACGCCCGCACCGACGACATCGAGAGCTGGTACCTGGACCGTTTCCGCAAGCTGCGGCAGACCGCCTTCCAGGACCCGAACTCCTACTTCCGCCGCTTCACCGAGGTGCCGGAGGAGGAGGCCATGGAGTACGGCCGCCAGGTCTGGCGCACCATCAACAAGCCCAACCTGCTGGAGAACGTGCTGCCCACCAGGGGCCGGGCCACCCTGATCCTGCAGAAGGGCCAGGACCACAAGGTCCGCCGGGCCCTGCTGCGCAAGCTCTGAGACGGCCGAGGGCCCCCGCCGGAGCGGGGGCCCTCGCCATGTCCTCGGCCCGGGCACGCAGGCCCGGGCACCTCAGCCCAGGTGGGTCAGAACCGCCTCGGCCAGCCGCTCCGCGACGGCCTTGGCCTGCACCTGGTCGGCGGCCTCGACCATCACCCGGACCAGCGGCTCGGTGCCCGACGGACGCAGCAGCACCCGGCCGGTGGCGCCCAGCTCGGCCTCCGCCTCGGCGACGGCCGCGGCCAGCTCGACGCTGGTGTTCACCCGGCTCTTGTCCACGCCCTTGACGTTGATCAGCAGCTGCGGCAGCCGGGTCATCACGGCGGCCAGGTCGGCCAGCGGCTGCTTGGTGGCGGCCAGCCGGGCGCCCAGCATCAGGCCGGTCAGGGTGCCGTCGCCGGTGGTGGCGTGGTCCAGCAGGATGACGTGGCCGGACTGCTCGCCGCCGAGCGCGTAGCCCTTCTCCTTCATCGCCTCCAGCACATAGCGGTCGCCGACCGCCGTCTGCACCAGGTCCACGCCCTCGCGCTCCATCGCCAGCTTGAAGCCCAGGTTGGACATCACGGTGGCGACGGCGGTGTTGCGGCGCAGCGTGCCGGCCTCCTTCATGGCGACGGCCAGGATCGCGATGATCTGGTCGCCGTCCACCTCGTTGCCGTCCGCGTCGGCGGCCAGGCAGCGGTCGGCGTCGCCGTCGAGGGCGATCCCGAGGTCGGCCCGGTACTCCGTCATCGCGGCGCGCAGCTTGGCCAGGTGGGTGGAGCCGACGCCGTCGTTGATGTTGAGGCCGGTGGGCTCCGCCCCCAGGGTGTGGACGACCTCGGCGCCGGCCCGGGCGAAGGCCTCGGGGGCGACGTAGGCCGCCGCGCCGTGCGCGCCGTCGATGACCACCCGGATGCCGTCCAGGCGGTTGGGCAGGACGCCGATCAGGTGGGCGACGTACTTGTCGAAGCCCTCGGTGTACTCGCGGACCCGGCCGACGTCCGCGCCGGTGGGCCGCTTCCACTCCTCGCTGCCCACCGAGTACGTCCGGTAGTGCGCCTCGATGGCGTCCTCGATCCGGTCGTCCAGCTTGTGGCCGCCGCGGGCGAGGAACTTGATGCCGTTGTCCGGCATGGCGTTGTGGCTGGCGGAGAGCATCACGCCGAAGTCCGCGCCGAGCGCACCGGTGAGATAGGCCACCGCCGGGGTGGGCAGGACGCCGACCCGCAGGACGTCGACACCGGCGCTCGCCAGACCGGCGATGACCGCGGACTCCAGGAACTCGCCCGAGGCACGGGGGTCGCGGCCGACCACGGCGACCGGGCGGTGGCCGTCGAAGGCACCCGCCTCACCGAGAACGTGTGCCGCCGCCACCGACAGCCCGAGCGCCAGCTCGGCCGTCAGCCCTTCGTTGGCCACACCGCGTACGCCGTCCGTACCGAAGAGTCGTCCCACTGTCCCGTCCTCCATCGCCGCTGCTGGCAGTCAATCTGATCGAATCCTCGGCCGCAGCACAACAGCCGGGGAGCACGACGCCCCGGAGTACACGGGGTACTCCGGGGCGTGAGAGCGCAACCAGGGGGGCGCACCACCAGGGCGGTACGCACCCCTGGGGCGCAATTAGCGCTTGCTGTACTGCGGCGCCTTGCGGGCCTTCTTCAGACCGGCCTTCTTGCGCTCGACGGCGCGGGCGTCACGCATCAGGAAGCCGGCCTTCTTGAGGGCGGCGCGGTTGTTGTCCACGTCGGCCTCGTTCAGGGCACGGGCCACGCCGAGGCGCAGCGCGTAGGCCTGGCCGGACACGCCGCCACCCGAGATGCGGGCGACGACGTCGTAGCGACCGTCGAGCTCCAGCAGCTTGAAGGGTTCGTTGACGGTCTGCTGGTGCACCTTGTTGGGGAAGTAGTTCTCCAGGGTGCGACCGTTGATCTTCCACTGACCGGTGCCGGGGACGATGCGCACGCGGGCGATCGCCTCCTTGCGACGGCCGAGGCCGGCGCCCGGGACGGCCTCGCCGAAGCGGCCGGCCAGGGACTCGGAGGTGTAGTTCTCCTCGGAGGTGTACTCGCCCTCGACGACGGTCTCGTCGAACTCGACCTCAAGGGTTTCAGTGGTCTCGGCCACGATGTTCCTCAGCTCTTTTCAGTGATGGGGGGCTTGGTGGCCGGAGTTACTGCGCGACCTGGGTGATCTCGAACGGCACCGGCTGCTGGGCAGCGTGGGGGTGCTGGTCGCCCGAGTAGACCTTCAGCTTCGAGAGCATCTGGCGGCCCAGGCTGTTCTTGGGAACCATGCCCTTGATGGCCTTCTCGACGGCCTTCTCCGGGTTCTTGTCCAGGAGGTCGTCGTAACGGACCGAGCGGAGACCGCCCGGGAAACCGCTGTGGCGGTAGGCCAGCTTCTGGGTCTTCTTGTTACCCGACAGGTGCACCTTGTCCGCGTTGATGATGATGACGAAGTCACCAGTGTCAACGTGCGGCGCGTAGATCGCCTTGTGCTTACCCCGGAGGAGGTTGGCGGCCTGGGAGGCCAGGCGGCCGAGCACGACGTCGGTCGCGTCGATGACGTGCCACTGACGCTGGACGTCGCCGGGCTTGGGGCTGTACGTACGCACGGTCGTAGCCTTCGCTTTTCAGTGAGTGAGTCCTGACAGGAGCACCTGAACGAGGGATCAGCCCGGCCCGCCTTGGACGCAATTCAAGGGGGGGACCGCTGGTCGTCGGTCTGGTATCTCCGGCGTACCGACCTCTCACGTGAGATGGAGCGAGCCAATACGCACAACAAGCGACCAGCCTACCGGGCGCGCCGGGGTGGGTCAAAATCCCTCAGCGCTCGCGCTCCACCCTGGTCACGTCCCAGACCGGCTCGGCCGACTCGTAGACCCGGCCGTCCGCGCCGAACACCAGGAAGCGGTCGAAGGTCCGGGCGAACCAGCGGTCGTGCGTCACACAGAGCACCGTGCCGTCGAACGCCTCCAGCCCGGCCTGCAGCGCCTCGGCGCTCTCCAGGTCCAGGTTGTCGGTCGGCTCGTCCAGCAACAGGGCCGTCACCCCGGAGAGTTCGAGCTTGAGAATCATCAGCCGGGCCTGCTGCCCACCGGACAACGACTCGAACTTCTGCTCCTCCTGGCGGTCCAGCTCGTAGCGGCGCAGCGCGCCCATCGCCGCGCCGCGGCTGAGCGCGTGTTCCTCCTCGACGATCGAGCGGACGGTACGGCCGAGCAGTTCCGGGTGGGCGTGGGTCTGCCGGAAGTGGCCGGGCACCACCCGGGCGCCGAGCTTCCACCGACCGGTGTGGGCGACCGTCCCGTCCCCCGCCAGCAGCCGCAGGAAGTGCGACTTGCCGGAGCCGTTGGAGCCGAGCACGCCGATCCGCTCGCCGTAGTAGACCTCCAGGTCGAACGGCTTCATCAGCCCGGTGAGCTCCAGCTGCTCCATGGTGAAGGCGCGCACCCCGGTACGCCCGCCCTTGAGCCGCATGGTGATGCTCTGCTCGCGCGGGGGCTCCTCCGGGCGGCCGGCCTCCTCGAACTTCTTCAGCCTGGTCTGCGCGGCGGCGTAGCGGGTGGCCAGGGCATGGCTGACGGAGGCCGCCTGGCGCAGGGTGACGACCAGCTTCTTGAGCTTGGCGTGCTCCTCGTCCCAGCGCCGGCCGAGCTCCTCGAAGCGCGCGAAGCGGTCCTTGCGGGCGTCGTGGAAGGAGTCGAAGCCGCCGCCGTGCACCCAGACGCTGCTGCCGGCCGCCCCCGACTCGACGCTGATGATCTTCTGTGCGGTCCGGGAGAGCAGCTCGCGGTCGTGCGAGATGTACAGCACGGTCTTGGAGGTGGACCGGATGGCCTCCTCCAGCCAGCGCTTGCCCGGGACGTCCAGGTAGTTGTCCGGCTCGTCCAGCAGCAGCACCTCCTCGGGGCCGCGCAGCAGCGCCTCCAGGACGAGCCGCTTCTGTTCGCCGCCGGAGAGCGTGTTCAGGCCGCGCCACTGGGCCTTGTCGAAGGGCATCCCGAGGGCCGCCATGGTGCAGACGTCCCAGTCTGTCTCGTAGTCGTAGCCGCCGACGTCGGCCCAGTCCGAGAGCGCCTGGGCATAGGCCATCTGCGTCTTCTCGTCGTCCTGGGCGATCATCGCCAGCTCGGCGGCGTCCACAGCGCGGGCGGCGACGGCGATCCGCCCGGGGGCGACGGAGACCAGCAGGTCCCGGACGGAGGCGTCGGCGGGCAGCGCGCCCGGCGTCTCCTTCTGGTCCTCACGGCCGGTGGTGCCGACGAACTGGCGCATCACCCCGAGGCCGCCGCTGATGGTCACCGAGCCGCCGTGCGGCTGGATGTCGCCCGCGATCATGCGCAGCAGGGTGGTCTTGCCGGCCCCGTTGGCACCCACCAGGGCGACCGCGGAACCCTCCCCCACCCGGAAGGACGCGTCGTCGAACAGCACCCGCCCGTCCGGCAGGTAGTACTCAAGGTGCGAAATCTCGACGTGTCCCATGGGGAGATTGTCCCAAGCGGTCGCCCTGGACCAAAACGGATTAACCAACCACCGGCTGTCCGGGCAGCGTCCGCATCCGGCGGGCCGCCCGGTTGCGCTCGGCGAGCTGGTCGTCCGGCGGGTAGCCGACCTCCTCCAGCGTCAGTCCGTACGGCCGGATGACGTTGACGGCGGAGTTGCGGACCCCGCCCGCCAGCACCTCGCCGGGGAACTCCACCGGCCGGTGCCCGTCGCCGACCAGCAGCATCGCGCCGACCAGCGCCCGCACCATGTTGTGGCAGAAGGCGTCGGCCCGGACGGTGGCGACCGCGAGAGAGCCCTCCTGGCTGGCGTAGCCGTCGACCGGGACGCGGTCCCAGCGCAGCTCCAGCAGGGTGCGGATGGTGGTCGCGCCCTCGCGCTTCTTGCAGTACGCCGCGAAGTCGTGCTCGCCCAGCAGCAGCTCGGCGGCCGCGTTCATCAGGTCGAGGTCCAGCGGGCGGTCGTGCCAGAGCACGTGCCCGCGCAGCAGCGGGTCCACCCCGCCGGGGTGGTCGGCGACCCGGTAGGCGTACCGGCGCCAGATCGCCGAGAAGCGGGCGTCGAAGCCGTCCGGCGCCTCGCCCACGCGGTAGATCCGGACGTCCCCCGGCAGCCGCCCGGCCAGCCTGCGCAGCAGCTTCTCGCGGTGCGCGGCCCATAGCTCGGCTGGCAGGTCCACGTGCGCGACCTGGCCGCGGGCGTGCACCCCGGCGTCGGTACGGCCGGCCACGGTAAGCGGGAACAGCTCGGGGCTTCGGGTGACGATCTGCAGCGCGGTCTCGATCTCCTCCTGCACGGTCCTGCGGCCGCCGCGCTGGCGGGCCCAGCCGGAGAACTCCGCGCCGTGGTAGGCGAGATCGAGCCGGACCCGGACGTACCCGTCGGCCGGGCCGTCCTTGACCGGCGGCCGCTCGGCGCAATCGTTGACCACTGCATCACTCCCAGAGATAACGGAACGGGCCCGCTCCCCCACGAATGGGAGAGCGGGCCCGCGACACCCAGAGGGGGTCAGGCCTGCTCGGCCTCGGCCTCGTCGGCCTTGGCGACGTCGACCTTGGTCTCCTCGACCTTGGCGTCGGCCTCCTTGACGGCGCGCTTGGTGGCGGCCTCGGCCTCGCCGACGGCGTTCTGCGCGACGGTCAGCGCCTCGACCAGCTCGATCACGGCCATCGGGGCGTTGTCGCCACGACGGGGACCGATCTTGGTGATACGGGTGTAACCACCCGGGCGGTTCTCGTAGCGCGGCGCGATCTCGGTGAAGAGGGTGTGCAGCACGGCGATGTCGGTGATCGTCTTGCGAACGAGGCGACGGTTGTGGATGTCGCCCTTCTTCGCCTTGGTGATCAGCTTCTCCGCCAGCGGGCGCATCCGACGGGCCTTGGCCTCGGTCGTGGTGATGCGGCCGTACTGGAACAGCTCCCGGCACAGACCGGCGAGCAGCAGCGGCTCGTGGTGCGGGCCGCCGCCGAGGCGGGCACCCTTGGTGGGACGCGGCATGGAATGACTCCTTGAATCTCCGACGGCGGCCGTACCAGGTACCGCCGCGGGCGTACGGACACGGTGTCCGCACGACTTTCATGGTGCCGGGGGCGGCCCCGGGGAACCGCCCCCGTCATCAAACTCAGTACTGCTCGGTCTCCGCGTAACCCGCGTCGTCCAGGTCGTCGGCGCCGAAGGCGTCGGCGGCGGCGGTCGGGTCGAATCCGGGCGGGCTATCCTTGAGGGCCAGGCCCATGCCGGCCAGCTTCGCCTTGACCTCGTCGATCGACTTCGCACCGAAGTTGCGGATGTCGAGCAGGTCGGCCTCGGAGCGGGCGACGAGCTCACCCACGGTGTGGATGCCCTCGCGCTTGAGGCAGTTGTACGACCGAACGGTGAGCTCCAGCTCCTCGATCGGCAGCGCCAGGTCGGCGGCCAGGGCGGCGTCCGTCGGGGACGGGCCCATGTCGATGCCCTCGGCGTCGATGTTCAGCTCGCGGGCGAGACCGAACAGCTCCACCAGGGTCTTGCCGGCCGAGGCCATGGCGTCACGCGGGCGCATGGCGGGCTTGGTCTCGACGTCGACGATCAGCTTGTCGAAGTCGGTCCGCTGCTCGACACGGGTGGCCTCGACCTTGTAGGTGACCTTCAGCACGGGGCTGTAGATCGAGTCGACCGGGATACGGCCGATCTCCTGGCCGGAAGCCTTGTTCTGCACGGCGGAGACGTAGCCGCGACCGCGCTCGACGGTCAGCTCCATCTCCAGCTTGCCCTTGCCGTTCAGCGTGGCGAGGACCAGCTCGGGGTTGTGCACCTCGACACCGGCCGGCGGCGCGATGTCGGCGGCGGTGACCACACCCGGGCCCTGCTTGCGCAGGTACATCACGACCGGCTCGTCGTGCTCCGAGGAGACGACCAGCTGCTTGATGTTGAGGATGAGGTCGGTGACGTCCTCCTTGACGCCCGGCACGGTGGTGAACTCGTGCAGGACGCCGTCGATGCGGATGCTGGTGACAGCGGCACCCGGGATCGACGACAGGAGCGTACGGCGCAGGGAGTTGCCGAGGGTGTAGCCGAAGCCCGGCTCCAGCGGCTCGATCACGAACCGCGAGCGGAACTCGTCGACGACCTCTTCGGTCAGCGAGGGGCGCTGAGCGATGAGCATGTTTTCAGATCCTCCAGTTGACGTCGGCACCCACTATTTGATGCCGAACAGAACCAGCGTACGGGGTCCCGCTCGAAACGAGACCCCGTACGAGGTTGTGAAACAAGACCCGCGTGCCCGAAGGCGCTGCGTCAGACGCGGCGGCGCTTCGGCGGACGGCAGCCGTTGTGCGGGGTGGGGGTGACGTCCTGGATCGAGCCGACCTCCAGGCCGGTGGCCTGGAGCGAACGGATCGCGGTCTCGCGGCCGGAGCCCGGACCCTTCACGAAGACGTCAACCTTGCGCATGCCGTGCTCCTGCGCGCGACGGGCAGCGGCCTCGGCGGCCATCTGCGCGGCGAACGGGGTGGACTTGCGCGAGCCCTTGAAGCCGACGTGGCCGGCGGAGGCCCAGGAGATCACGTTGCCCGCGGGGTCGGTGATCGAAACGATGGTGTTGTTGAACGTGCTCTTGATGTGCGCGTGGCCGTGAGCGACGTTCTTCTTTTCCTTGCGGCGGATCTTCTTCGCGCCGGCAGCCTGACGACCCTTGGGGGGCATAAGTCTGTTCTCCTACTGAGGTGGTCGGTCCGCTGACCCGCGGGCCGGAGGGATGTCCGGTTTGGGGGCGGACTACTTCTTGCCCGGCTTCTTCTTGCCGGCAATCGCGCGACGCGGGCCCTTGCGGGTACGCGCGTTGGTGTGGGTGCGCTGACCGCGGACCGGCAGGCCACGGCGGTGACGCAGACCCTCGTAGCAGCCGATCTCGACCTTGCGGCGGATGTCGGCGGCCACCTCACGGCGGAGGTCACCCTCGACCGTGTAGTTGGCGTCGATGTACTGGCCCAGCTTCACGAGGTCTTCCTCGGAGATGTCGCGAACGCGGACATCCGGGTTGACACCGGTCTCGGCCAGGGTCTGCTGGGCGCGGGTACGGCCGATGCCGTACACGTAGGTAAGGGCGATCTCGATCCGCTTCTCACGGGGGAGATCAACGCCGGCGAGGCGTGCCATTCAAGGCTCCTGTGGTTCTTCAGAGGTCTTGCGTGCTACCTACTCCGACACCTCACGGTGAGGGAGCCCCGGCCTCTGACCGGGGGCGGCAGTCCGCCCGGAAACGGACGGATCGGGTAGCCCGCTTATGACGTTTTCGCGTCGCGCGAAGTACTACGAGAAATGCTGGGGAGAGATCAGCCCTGGCGCTGCTTGTGGCGCAGGTTGTCGCAGATCACCATGACCCGGCCGTGGCGGCGGATCACCTTGCACTTGTCGCAGATCTTCTTGACGCTCGGCTTGACCTTCATGCTTCAGGTTCTCCGGGTCTAGATCTGACGTTCTTACTTGTAGCGGTAGACGATCCGGCCGCGCGTGAGGTCGTAGGGGCTGAGCTCCACGACGACCCGGTCGTCCGGCAGGATGCGGATGTAGTGCATGCGCATCTTGCCGCTGATGTGCGCGAGGACCTTGTGACCGTTCTGCAGCTCGACCCTGAACATCGCGTTCGGAAGAGACTCGATCACGGTGCCCTCGATCTCAATGGCGCCTTGCTTCTTAGCCATGAACTGCGAGATCCACCTTCCGGGACCGGCTACCGTATGCGGCGCGCTCGTGCGAACCTGGGTTCACCCCGACCCGCTAGGGAAGAGGGCGTGCTGAAGCACGCTACGAGTGAGCCGACGGTCCATCGTACGCCAGCGCGTCGGCTGCACCAAAACGGGCCCCCGTCCGGCCGAGGCCGTCACACGACCGAGGCCACCGTCAGCGGCTGGACGTGGGCGGTGCAGGCCGAACAGCGGCTGGCCGCCTGGGGGATCTCGGTCAGGCACT
Organism: Kitasatospora sp. NPDC092286; assembly: GCF_044755565.1. Classification (NCBI taxonomy): domain Bacteria; kingdom Bacillati; phylum Actinomycetota; class Actinomycetes; order Kitasatosporales; family Streptomycetaceae; genus Kitasatospora; species Kitasatospora sp. NPDC092286. The sequence continues at coordinate 251,254 of NZ_JBIVRD010000001.1, forward strand.
CGGGGCACGGCCGCTTGGGGGTCTTCGGCTTCTTCGGCATGTAGCGGGCGGTGGCCTTGGTCACCGGCAGCACCACACAGAAGTACAGCACCGCGGCGGTCATGAAGAACGCGATCAGCACGTTGAGGAACTGCCCGTACGGGAAGGTGACGCCGGCCACCGTCGCCTTGTACGAGCTGAAGTCGCCGGCGGCACCGACCACCACGCCGACCAGCGGAGTGAGGAACGCCGACACGAAACCGGTCACCACCCCGGTGAACGCGGCGCCGATGACGACACCGACCGCCATGTCGACGACGTTGCCGCGCATCATGAAGTCGCGGAATCCCTTGAGCACTGCTCTCTCCTCGCTCGAAGCCACTGCCAGCCGATAAAAATAGGACAAAAGCCCTGGAGGTCCAAACCTCCAGGGCTCTGATCCCTTGTCAGAAGCGGCAGTTGGCCACCTTAGCGGTTACGCGAGGGGGTCCGGAGCCGCGGTGATGCCCAGCTTCGCCAGCTCGGCCCGGCCGCCGTCGAAGGCCGTCAGCACCAGCGGGCCCTGCTCGGTGACGGCCACCGAGTGCTCCCAGTGCGAGGCCCAGGTGCCGTCGTTGGTGACGACCGTCCAGTCGTCCTCCAGCACGGTGGTGTGCGGGGTGCCCAGGGACACCATCGGCTCGATCGCCAGCACGGTGCCGGGGATCAGCTTGGGACCCTTGCCGCGGCCGCGCTCGACGTAGTTCAGCACGTGCGGCTCCATGTGCATCGCGGTGCCGATGCCGTGGCCGCCGTAGCCCTCGGTGATGCCCCACTTGCCCTTGGGCGGCAGCGGCTGACGGCGGATGTAGCCCTCGATCGCCTTGGAGACGTCGACCAGGCGGTTGCCCTTCTTCATCTGGGCGATGCCGGCCCACATCGAGCCCTCGGTGACCCGGCTCAGCATCTCGACCTCGGGCCGGACCTCGCCGACCGCGACGGTGATCGCGGAGTCGCCGTGCCAGCCGTCCAGGATGGCGCCGCAGTCGATGGAGATGACGTCGCCCTCCTGGAGCACCCGGTCACCGGGGATGCCGTGCACGACCTCGTTGTTCACCGAGGCGCAGATCACCCCGGGGAACCAGAGACCACCGTGGTGGGCCCGGAAGTTCGAGGTGGCACCGTGGTCCGTGATGACCTTGTCCGCGACGTCGTTGAGCTCCTGGGTGGTCACCCCGGGGGCGACCGCCTCGCGACAGGCCTTCAGCGCCTCGGCGACGACCAGCCCGGCCGCTCGCATCTTCGCGATCTGCTCGGAGGTCTTGATCTCCACCATCTGGTCACGCCTTCCTAGGGTTCCCGCCCGGTCCTTGCCGGGCGGCCGTGCACTCGTTCCACCGTACGACGCGGTACGGCCGCGCTGCCCCGGGAGGGCAAGCGCGGCCGTACGTACGTCGATGCTGCGTTCCGCCGTACTCGGCGGGTCAGCTGTCCTGCTTCAGCGCCTCGATCGCGCGCTGGGTGACCTCGTCCACCTTGCCGAGGGCCGGGATCGTCGCCACCAGGCCCTGCTGGGCGTAGTACTCGATGATCGGCTCGGTCTCCGTGTGGTAGACCTCCAGGCGCGTGCGCACCTTCTCCTCGGTGTCGTCCGAGCGCTGGTACAGCTCGCCGCCGCACTCGTCGCAGACGCCCTCGGTCTTCGGCGGGTTGTAGTCCACGTGGAACACGTGGCCGCCGTCCTTGCGGCACAGCCGGCGGCCGGCGATGCGCCGGACCACCTCGTCCTCGGGGACCTCCAGGTCCAGCACACCGTCGAGCTTGATGCCCTGCTCGGCGAGGAACCCGTCGAGCGCCTCGGCCTGGCCCAGGTTGCGCGGGAAGCCGTCGAGCAGGAAGCCGTCGGCGGCGTCCGGCTGGAGCATCCGGTCCTTGGCCATCCCGATGGTGACCTCGTCCGGCACCAGGCGACCCGCGTCCATGTAGCTCTTGGCCTCGAGCCCCAGCGGGGTGCCCTGACCGATGTTGGCGCGGAACAGGTCGCCGGTGGAGATGTGGGGGATGGACAGGGTCTTGGCGAGCAGGTGCGCCTGAGTACCCTTCCCGGCCCCGGGAGGCCCGACGAGGACGATACGCATCAGCGGAGGAACCCTTCGTAATTGCGCTGCTGGAGCTGGCTCTCGATCTGCTTCACAGTTTCGAGTCCGACGCCGACGACGATGAGCACGCTGGTGCCGCCGAACGGGAAGTTTGTCTGCTGTCCGAAGGCGACCAGGGCGATCATCGGGATCAACGCGATCAGGCCCAGGTAGAGCGAACCCGGCCACGTGATACGGGTGAGCACGTAGTTCAGGTACTCGGCCGTCGGGCGGCCGGCCCGGATACCCGGGATGAACCCACCATACTTCTTCATATTGTCGGCAACTTCTTCGGGGTTGAAGGAGATGGCGACGTAGAAGAAGGCGAAGAAGACGATCAGCAGGAAATAGGTGGCCATGTAGACGGGGTGGTCACCCTTGACGAAGTTGGTCCTGATCCACGTCGCCCAGCTGGCCTGGCTGTTGGTCAGCTGGACCACCAGGGCGGGGATGTACAGCAGCGACGAGGCGAAGATGACCGGGATGACACCGGCCTGGTTCACCTTGAGGGGGATGTAGGTCGAGGTGCCGCCGAACGCCCTGCGGCCGATCATCCGCTTCGCGTACTGGACGGGGATCCGGCGCTGGGCCTGCTCCACGAAGATGACCAGCATCACAACGATGACGCCGACCGCGACGACGGAGAGGAACTCCACCCAGCCGTCACCGATGGTGCCGGACTGCTTGATCGCCCACATCGAGCCCGGGAAGCCGGAGGCGATGGAGGTGAAGATCAGGATCGACATGCCGTTGCCGATGCCGCGGTCGGTGATCAGCTCGCCCAGCCACATGATGAACGTGGTGCCGGCGGTCATCGTGATGACCATGACAGCGATCCGGAACACCGACTGGTCCGGGACGATCTGGTTGGCGTAGATGCAGCCCGAGAACAGCGCGCCGCTGGAGGCCGTCGCGACGATGCCGGTGCCCTGGAGCACGGCGAGCGCGATGGTCAGGTAACGCGTGTACTGGGTGATCTTCGCGGTGCCGGCCTGCCCCTCCTTCTTCAGCGCCTCGAGTCGCGGGATCACGACGGTGAGGAGCTGGAGGATGATGCTGGCCGTGATGTACGGCATGATGCCGAGCGCGAAGATCGTCAGCTGAAGGAGCGCGCCACCGCTGAACAGGTTGACGAGCCCGAAGAGGCCGCTGCTCTTGGTGTCTTTCACACACTCGTTGACAGCCTGGAAACTGACCCCGGGTACGGGAATGTGCGAGCCCAGCCGGAACAGCACCATGATGCCCAGCGTGAACAGCAGCTTCTTGCGCAGGTCGGGCGTCTGGAACGCCCGCGCGAACGCACTGAGCACGGTGCCTCCTGCGCCTCCCGCACGTCGTCGGCGGGAGGGTCGGTCCTGAATGGGGAGTTTGCGGTTCGGGCCCCCGTACAGACGGCACAGGCGAGCCTACGCGCAGCCTACAAGGGAACTCCACGGACTCTAACAGTGCGCAGCCACTCGAAAGAAGCGCGAACGGCCCCTCCCCCACTCATGGGGTACGGGATGCCCGGGTTTGCCACACAAAAGAACGAGCCCCGCTCTCCCCTCCCGGGGAGGTGCGGGGCCTGAAACGCACGAGCCCCGTACCTCCCGGAAGGGAGGTACGGGGCTCGTGGGAAGTCAGCGGGCTCAGACGAGCTCGGTGACGGTACCGCCGGCGGCGGTGATCTTCTCGGCGGCCGAGCCGGAGACGGCGTCAACCGTCACCTGCAGGGCGACCGAGATCTCGCCGGTGCCGAGCACCTTGACGAGGGAGTTCTTGCGAACCGCGCCCTTGGCGACCAGACCCTCGACGGTGACCTCGCCACCCTGCGGGTAGAGCTCGGCCAGCTTGTCGAGGTTGACAACCTGGAACGTGATCTTGAACGGGTTCTTGAAGCCCTTCAGCTTCGGCAGGCGCATGTGGAGGGGCATCTGGCCACCCTCGAAGCGCTGCGGAACCTGGTAGCGGGCCTTGGTGCCCTTGGTGCCACGACCGGCGGTCTTACCCTTGGAGCCTTCACCACGACCCACACGGATCTTCTCGGTCTTGGCACCCGGGGCGGGCCGCAGGTTGTGGATCTTGATCGGCTGGTCGGCCATGATCAGTCCACCTCCTCAACCGTCACCAGGTGACGGACCGTCTGGGCCATCCCGCGGATCTCGGGACGGTCCTCCTTGACCACCACGTCGTGCATCCGCTTGAGACCAAGCGAACGCAGGGTGTCACGGTGGTTCTGCTTGCTGCCGATGTACGACTTGGTCTGCGTGATCTTCAGGCGAGCCATCAGGCGCTCACCCCAGCAGCACGCGCCCGCAGCAGAGCGGCGGGAGCCACGTCCTCCAGCGGCAGGCCACGACGGGCGGCGATCTCCTCGGGGCGCACGAGGCCCTTCAGAGCGGCCACCGTGGCGTGCACGATGTTGATCGCGTTGTCCGAGCCGAGCGACTTCGACAGGATGTCGTGAATGCCGGCGCACTCCAGGACGGCACGCACCGGGCCACCGGCGATAACACCGGTACCGGGGGCGGCCGGCTTCAGCAGCACGACGCCGGCGGCCTTCTCGCCCTGGATCGGGTGCGGGATGGTGCCCTGGATACGGGGGACCTTGAAGAAGTTCTTCTTGGCCTCCTCAACACCCTTGGCGATGGCGGCCGGAACCTCCTTCGCCTTCCCGTAGCCGACACCTACGGTGCCGTCACCGTCGCCCACCACGACCAGCGCGGTGAAGCTGAAACGACGACCACCCTTGACAACCTTGGCGACACGGTTGATCGCAACGACGCGCTCGACGTAAGCGGTCTTCTCGACGGCGGGGGCGTTACCCCGGTCGTCACGCTTACGGTCGCGCCGCTCGCCACCGCCGGTGCCGCCGCCGGCGCCGCTACCGCGGCGCTGGGGTCCAGCCATTGGAATTACCTCTCTCGATTACGTCCGTCGACTGAGCCGACGAGCGGCTTAGAAGTCGAGCCCGGCCTCACGGGCGGCATCGGCCAGAGCGGCGATGCGGCCTGCGTACCGGTTGCCCGCGCGGTCGAAGACGACCGACTCGATGCCGGCGGCCTTGGCGCGCTCGGCGACCAGGCTCCCGACCTTCTTGGCCAGCTCGGTCTTGTCGCCCTCGACGCCCTTGATGGACACGTCGAGGGTGGACGCCGACGCCAGGGTGTGACCCTTGGCGTCGTCGATGACCTGGGCGACCATGTGACGGTTCGAGCGCGTCACGACGAGGCGCGGACGCACCTCGGTGCCGACGACGCGCTTGCGAACGCGGATCGCGCGGCGCTTGCGAGCGGCGCTCTTGTAGGCGTTGCCCTTGCCGATCTTGACAGAGACGCTCATCGCTTACTTACCACTCTTTCCGACCTTGCGGCGGATGACCTCGCCCGCGTACTTGACGCCCTTGGCCTTGTACGGGTCGGGCTTGCGCAGCTTGCGGATCTTTGCGGCGACCTCGCCGACCTTCTGCTTGTCGATGCCGTCCACGTGGAACTTGGTGGGCGACTCGACGACGAAGGTGATGCCCTCCGGCGCGGGGACCAGGATGGGGTGGCTGTAGCCGAGCGAGAACTCCATGTCGGAGCCCTTCGCCGCGACGCGGTAACCAACACCGCTGATCTCCAGCGACTTGCGGTAGCCCGCGGTCACGCCGGTGATCATGTTCGCCACCAGCGTGCGGGTCAGGCCGTGCAGGGCCTTCGACTGACGCTCGTCGTTGGGGCGGGTGACGAGCAGCGTGCCGTCCTCGCCCTTGCCGATCTCGATCGGCGCGGCGACAACGTGGGTGAGGGAGCCCTTCGGGCCCTTCACCGAGACCGCCTGGCCATCGATGGTGACGTCCACGCCGGCGGGAACCGGGACGGGCAGCCGTCCAATGCGAGACATTGCTGTACCTCCGTTTCCCGAATTACCAGACGTAGGCGAGAACTTCTCCGCCTACGCCCTTCTTGGCGGCCTGCTTGTCGGTGAGGAGACCGGAAGACGTGGAGATGATCGCCACGCCCAGGCCGCCGAGCACCTTCGGCAGGTTGGTGGACTTTGCGTAGACCCGCAGGCCCGGCTTGCTGATCCGCTTGATGCCAGCGATCGAGCGCTCACGGTTGGGGCCGAACTTGAGCTCGATGGTCAGCTTCTTGCCAACCTCTCCCTCAGCGGGCTCCTCAACCTTGTAGGAGGAGATGTACCCCTCCTGCTGCAGGATCTGGGCGACGTGCGCCTTGATCTTGCTGGCCGGCATCGCCACGGTGTCGTGGTACGCCGAGTTAGCGTTACGCAGACGCGTGAGCATGTCTGCGATGGGGTCGGTCATGGTCATGATGGCCTCAGGCCTCTCTCGCCGTGGTTTCTCCGCGCCAGGTCCCCCTGCCGCACTCCAGAGGAGTGCGGCAGGGGCACAGACGCAGGGGACCTGCGGCGTCGTAAGACTGGGTGCGAGCCCTCCGAAGAGGGTCGACGGCAGCTATGGAGCTCCCGCGACAGGGGGCCCGACCCCACTACCTTACGGGATTCCGCACGTAGCCCCAAAAAGGGGCTCCGTGGGATCGGGCACACCTGCTTCGCTATGGCGTTACCGCGGGGTCCTGACTACCAGGAGCTCTTGGTCACGCCCGGCAGCTCGCCGCGGTGGGCCATCTCACGGAGGCACACACGGCAGAGGCCGAACTTGCGGTACACCGAGTGCGGACGGCCGCAACGCTGGCACCGGGTGTAGGCCCGGACGCCGAACTTCGGCTTCCGCTCGGCCTTCGCGATGAGGGACTTCTTCGCCATTGGCTCACGCCTCCTTGAACGGGAAGCCCAGAGCGCGCAGGAGCGCCCGGCCCTCGTCGTCGGTCTGAGCGGTGGTCACGACGGTGATGTCCATACCGCGCTGACGGTCGACCTTGTCCTGGTCGATCTCGTGGAACATAACCTGCTCGGTCAGACCGAAGGTGTAGTTGCCACGGCCGTCGAACTGCTTGGGGGAGAGACCGCGGAAGTCACGGATACGCGGCAGGGCCAGCGTCACCAGACGGTCCAGGAACTCCCACATGCGGTCACCACGAAGGGTGACGTGGGTGCCGATCGGCTGGCCCTCGCGCAGCTTGAACTGCGCGATGGACTTGCGGGCCTTGGTCACGGCCGGCTTCTGGCCCGTGATCGCGGTCAGGTCGCGGATAGCGCCCTCGATCAGCTTGCTGTCACGGGCGGCCTCGCCGACACCCATGTTGACGACGACCTTGACCAGGCCGGGCGTCAGCATGACGTTCTCGTACGAGAACTGCTCCTGCAGCTGACCCTTGATCTCGGAGTTGTAACGCTCCTTGAGACGGGGGGTCACCTTCTCAACAGTCGTCTCAGACATCAGATGTCCTCACCGGTTCGCTTGGCAACGCGGATCTTGTTGCCCTCGTCATCGAAGCGGTAGCCAACGCGGGTGACGACCTTCTTGCCGTCCTTCTCCACGACCAGCTGGACGTTGGAGACGTGCACCGGGGCCTCGACGGTGACGATGCCACCCTGAGTGCCCGGGCCCGGCTTGGTGTGCTTCTTGACCCGGTTGACACCCTCGACCAGGACCTTGTTCTCGGCGGGCATGGCCTGGATGACCTTGCCCTGCTTGCCGCGGTCCTTGCCGGTGATGACCTGGACCAGGTCACCCTTCTTGATCTTCATGCTGTTCGCCATGGGTTAGAGCACCTCCGGCGCAAGCGAGATGATCTTCATGAACTTCTTGTCGCGCAGCTCGCGGCCCACCGGGCCGAAGATGCGGGTACCGCGGGGGTCACCGTCGGTGTTCTTGAGAACGACAGCGGCGTTCTCGTCGAACCGGATGTACGAGCCGTCGGGACGACGGCGCGACTTCACGGTACGGACGACGACGCACTTGACGACGTCACCCTTCTTCACCGAACCGCCGGGGATCGCGTCCTTGACGGTGGCGACGATGACGTCCCCGATACCGGCGTAGCGGCGACCGGAGCCACCGAGAACGCGGATGCAAAGGATTTCCTTCGCGCCCGTGTTGTCGGCGACACGCAGTCGCGACTCCTGCTGGATCACAGCTTTCTCCTGATCGTCAACGAGAGCTGACGGGCCGGCCGCTGCTCACACCAGCGCCCGCAAGGGGCCTGGTGCACATACGGCCGTACCGCATCAACTTCGTTACTTGGCCTTCTCGAGGATCTCGACGACGCGCCAGCGCTTCGTCGCGGACAGCGGGCGGGTCTCCGCAAGGAGGACCCGGTCGCCGATGCCGCAGGCGTTCGCCTCGTCGTGCGCCTTCAGCTTGTTCGTACGGCGGATGACCTTGCCGTACAGCGCGTGCTTGACGCGGTCCTCGACGGCGACGACGACGGTCTTGTCCATCTTGTCGCTGACGACGAGACCCTCACGGGTCTTGCGGAAACCGCGCGTCTCGTTGGTGTTCTCAGTCATCAGGCGTTCTCCACCGTCTCGATGCCCAGCTCGCGCTCGCGCATCAGGGTGTAGATCCGCGCGATGTCCTTACGGACGAGCTTGAGCCGTCCGTGGTTGTCGAGCTGCCCGGTCGCCGCCTGGAAGCGGAGGTTGAACAGCTCCTCCTTGGCCTCACGGAGCTTGGCAACGAGACCCTCGTTGTCCAGCTCGCGGAGGTCAGCAGCCTTGGTGCCGGCCGACATCAGCTCTCACCTGCCTCGCGCCGGATGATCCGGCACTTCATCGGGAGCTTGTGAGCTGCGCGGGTCAGCGCCTCACGAGCCACCTTCTCGTTGGGGTACGACAGCTCGAACATGACCCGACCCGGGTGCACGTTCGCGATCCACCACTCGGGCGAACCCTTACCGGAACCCATGCGGGTCTCGGCCGGCTTCTTGGTGAGCGGACGGTCCGGGTAGATGTTGATCCAGACCTTGCCGCCACGCTTGATGTGACGGGTGACGGCGATACGAGCGGACTCGATCTGCCGGTTCGTCACGTAGGCCGGGGTGACGGCCTGGATGCCGTACTCGCCGAAGGCGAGCTCGGTGCCACCCTTGGCAGCGCCGCGGCGCTTGGGGTGGTGCTGCTTGCGGTGCTTGACCCGACGGGGGATCAGCATTGGAGTCAGGCCTCCGTTCCGGTGTTCTCGGCAGCCGGAGCCTCGGCGACCGGGGCCGCGGAGGCCTCGGCAGCGGCGGGGCGACGGCCACGGCCACCGCGCTCGCCACCACGGCGCTCGCCACCGCGGGCGGGACGACCACCCTCGGGACGGGCCGGGCGGTTGCCCGAGCGGGCAGCGGCGTTCTCAGCGCGGACCTCGGCGATGTTCTTGACGTCGCCCTTGTAGATCCAGACCTTCACACCGATGCGGCCGAAGGTCGTCTTGGCCTCGAAGAAGCCGTAGTCGACGTTCGCGCGCAGGGTGTGCAGCGGCACACGGCCCTCGCGGTAGAACTCCGAACGGCTCATCTCGGCGCCGCCGAGACGACCGGAGCACTGGACCTTGATGCCCTTGGCGCCGGACTTCATGGTGCCCTGCATCGACTTGCGCATGGCACGGCGGAAGGAGACGCGGGAGGACAGCTGCTCCGCGACGCCCTGAGCCACGAGCTGGGCGTCCAGCTCGGGGTTCTTGACCTCGAGGATGTTCAGCTGGACCTGCTTGCCGGTCAGCTTCTCGAGGTCGCCGCGGATGCGGTCGGCCTCGGTGCCACGGCGACCGATGACGATGCCGGGGCGCGCGGTGTGGATGTCGACGCGGACGCGGTCGCGGGTGCGCTCGATCTCGACCTTGGAGATGCCGGCGCGCTCCATGCCCTTCGTCATCATGCGACGAATGGCAACGTCTTCCTTGACGTAGTCCTTGTACAGCTTGTCGGCGTACCAGCGGGACTTGAAGTCCGTGCTGATGCCGAGGCGGAACCCGTGCGGGTTAACCTTCTGGCCCATTACCGGGTCCCTTCCTTGCTGCTGACGACCACGGTGATGTGGCTGGTCCGCTTGCGGATCCGGTAGGCACGACCCTGCGCACGCGGACGGAACCGCTTCAGGGTCGGGCCCTCGTCAACGTACGCCTCGCTGATGACGAGGTCGTCCACGTTGGAGTGGTTGTAGTTGTGCGCGGCGTTGGCAATGGCGCTGTCGAGCACCTTGCCGACGGGCACGGTGGCGGCCTGCGGAGCGAAACGCAGGACCGCCTGGGCCTCCGTGGCCGGCAGGCCACGGATGAGGTCCACCACGCGGCGGGCCTTCATGGGCGTGACGCGGATGTACCGCGCCTGGGCCCTGGCTTCCATGGTTGTCCCCTTGCTGGTGTAAGTCATTGAGTCGGTAATCTCGCTGGCGACTAGCGACGCTTCGACTTGCGGTCGTCCTTGACGTGACCGCGGAACGTGCGCGTCGGCGCGAACTCGCCGAGCTTGTGGCCGACCATCGACTCGGTGACGAACACCGGGACGTGCTTACGGCCATCGTGCACCGCGATCGTGTGGCCGAGCATGGCCGGGAAGATCACGGAGCGACGGGACCAGGTCTTGATGACGTTCTGGGTACCCGCCTCGTTCTGCGCGTCCACCTTCTTGAGAAGGTGGCCGTCGATGAAGGGGCCCTTCTTGAGACTGCGCGGCATCTGACCTGCTCCTAGCGCTTCTTGTTGGTCTTGCGGCGGCGCACGATGAGAGCGTCCGACGCCTTCTTCGGGCGACGGGTGCGACCCTCCTTCTGGCCCCACGGCGAGACCGGGTGGCGACCACCGGAGGTCTTACCCTCACCACCACCGTGCGGGTGGTCGATCGGGTTCATGGCGACACCACGCACGGTCGGGCGGACGCCCTTCCAGCGCATACGGCCGGCCTTGCCCCAGTTGATGTTCGACTGCTCGGCGTTGCCGACCTCGCCGACGGTCGCGCGGCAGCGCGCGTCGACCAGGCGGATCTCACCGGAGGGCATGCGCAGGTGCGCCATCTTGCCCTCACGCGCCAGCAGCTGAATGCCGGCACCGGCGGAGCGGGCCATCTTGGCACCGCCACCGGGACGCAGCTCCACCGCGTGAATGGTCGTACCGACCGGGATGTTGCGAAGCGGCAGGTTGTTGCCGGGCTTGATGTCGGCGCCGGCGCCGTTCTCGACCCGGTCACCCTGCGCGATGCCGCGCGGAGCGATGATGTAGCGCTTCTCCCCGTCCGCGTAGTGCAGGAGCGCGATGCGCGCGGTGCGGTTCGGGTCGTACTCGATGTGCGCGACCTTGGCCGGCACGCCGTCCTTGTCGTGACGACGGAAGTCGATCACGCGGTAGGCGCGCTTGTGTCCACCACCCTGGTGGCGAACGGTGATCCGACCGGCGTTGTTACGGCCGCCCTTGCTGTGCAGGGGGCGAACCAGCGACTTCTCCGGCGTGGACCGCGTGATCTCTACGAAGTCGGCCACGCTGGAGCCACGACGGCCCGGCGTAGTCGGCTTGTACTTGCGGATGCCCATTTGGCTCTCTCGTCCTCGTCCTTATCGACGATCACGATCCCCTTTTCAGGAGACCGGACCACCGAAGATGTCGATGCGGTTGCCCTCGGCCAGCGTCACGATGGCGCGCTTGGTGTCCTTGCGCTTGCCAAAGCCCGTCTTGGAGCGCTTGCGCTTGCCCTGACGGTTGATCGTGTTGACAGCCTCGACCTTGACCGAGAAGACCGCCTCGACGGCCTGCTTGATCTGGGTCTTGTTGGCGCCCGGCGACACGATGAACGTGTACTTGTTCTCGTCGAGAAGGCTGTAGCTCTTCTCGGAGATGACCGGCTTCACCAGGACGTCACGGGGGTCCGTGAACGTCTTGCTCGTAACGTCGCTCATCAGGCGGCGCTCCCTTCGAGCTCGCCCTCAGCGGCAACGGCCTTGGCGGACGCGGCCGGACCGGCCACGAAACGCTCGAAGGCGGCCTGGGTGAAGACCACATCGTCGGAGACGAGCACGTCGTAGGTGTTCAGCTGACCGGCGTCCAGGATGTGCACGTTCGGCAGGTTGCGAGCGGACTTGAGGCCCAGCTCGTCCGCGCGCTCGACGACCAGAAGGACGTTCTTGCGCTCGGTGATCTTGCCGAACAGACCCTTGGCGGCCTTGGTCGACGGCGCCTCGGTCGCGGTCACGCCGGTGATGACGTGAATCCGCTCGTGACGGGCCCGGTCGGTGAGCGCACCGCGCAGAGCGGCGGCGATCATCTTCTTCGGGGTCCGCTGCGAGTAGTCGCGCGGCACGGGACCGTGCACAACGCCACCGCCGGCGAACTGCGGCGCACGGGTCGAGCCCTGACGGGCGCGGCCGGTGCCCTTCTGGCGGTACGGCTTCTTGCCGCCGCCGCGGACCTCGCCACGAGTCTTGGTCTTGTGGGTGCCCTGACGGGCCGCAGCGAGCTGCGCCACGACGACCTGGTGCATCAGCGGAACGCTGACCTTCGCGTCGAAGATCTCGGCCGGCAGCTCGAGGCTGCCGGTCTTGTCGCCCGAGGGCGACAGGATGTCAATGGTGCTCATATCCTCACAGCCCCTTCGCCGCAGTGCGGACGAGGACGAGGCCGCCGTTCGGGCCCGGGATTGCGCCCTTGATCAGGAGCAGCCCCTTCTCCGCGTCAACGGCATGGATGGTCAGGTTCTGGGTGGTCACGCGCTCGTGGCCCATCCGGCCGGCCATCCGTACGCCCTTGAACACACGACCCGGGGTGGCGCAGCCACCGATCGAGCCGGGCGAGCGGTGCTTGCGCTGCACACCGTGACCGGCGCCGAGGCCCCGGAAGTTGTGGCGCTTCATGACACCGGCGAAGCCCTTGCCCTTGGAGGTGCCGGTCACGTCGACCTTGACACCCGCCTCGAACAGCTCCGCGGTGATCTCCTGGCCCAGCGTGTACTCGGACGCGTCCGAGGTACGCAGCTCGACCAGGTGGCGGCGCGGGGTGACACCGGCCTTGGCGAAGTGGCCCGCGAGGGGCTTGTTCACCTTGCGGGGGTCGATCTCGCCGAAGCCGATCTGGACGGCGTCGTAGCCGGCCGGACTGTCAGCGGTGTGGACCTGGGTCACGACATTGGGCCCAGCCTTGACGACGGTCACCGGAACGATCCGGTTGTTCTCGTCCCAGACCTGGGTCATGCCGAGCTTCTCGCCCAGGATGCCCTTAATCTGCTTAGCCATCTTCGGTGCGCCTCTCAGAGCTTGATCTCGATGTCGACACCAGCCGGCAGGTCGAGACGCATGAGCGAGTCAACCGTCTTCGGCGTGGGGTCGAGGATGTCGATCAGACGCTTGTGAGTACGCATCTCGAAGTGCTCGCGCGAGTCCTTGTACTTGTGCGGCGAGCGGATGACGCAGTACACGTTCTTCTCAGTGGGCAGCGGCACCGGGCCCGCGACCTGCGCACCAGTGCGAATGACGGTCTCGACGATCTTCTTCGCCGAGGAGTCAATCACCTCGTGGTCGTAGGCCTTGAGCCGGATGCGGATCTTCTGTCCCGCCATGGCTACTCAGTAGTCCTTTGTGTCGTCTATTGCTTCTACGGCCGGATTCATCCAGGTGGACTGTGTCCGGTGGTGCCTGTGGGTGGTTACCTCCGACCCACGCGGTCGGGCGTGTCGCACTCCCGCTTGCAAAAAATCCGACACGAGGTTCCCCTCCTGCGGATTTCCCACTGGATCGGTGAGGTCTTGCACCCACCAGGCGCCGGGTCGAGGCCCTGCCCACGCTTCCCGGAAGATTCCCGTACGTCCGCCCCGCAGCTGCCGCGGTGTCGACTTCACACCACTGCGTCCACACACTTCACGTGAACACATGAACGGCCATCACGGGAACGACGAGTACATGGGACTCGCTTCCAGTCCTCCCGGCGGGAGGCGCGCAGCATCGGCACTCAACCGAGCAACTTGGACATACTGCCACACGGAGCAAGCGGAAAGCCAATCGGGGCCGGTGAGGGTCTCCCCCACCGGCCCCGATCGACGGACGGTCCTCCGCGGTCAGCCCTTCGGCGGGCGGCCGCAGACGACGGTGTAGTCCGCGCCGCTGTTGGCACACCAGAGCTTCTTCTCGTCCGGGCCGAAGGTGTACTCGGACAGCTCCATGTTGATCGGGTTGCACGCCTGCTTGCCCTTGTACGGCGAGTACTTCGGGCACTGACCGTTGTCGAGTTGCTGGATGTGCGCCCGCCAGGCGTCCAGACCCATGTCCTCGACGCCGGGGTTGGTGGACGGCATGAAGCGGTTGGCCGACCACGAGCCGCCCATCGTCGCGAACAGGGCGACCGCACAGATCAGACCGGCGGCGAGCTGGGCCAGGGCGCGCGGCGAGATCCGGGCGGCCTTGGCCGGGCTCAGCTCCTCCAGGGTGCCGCGGACCCAGCCGAAGACGCGCTGGTAGGTCAGCATCACACCCAGGACGGCCAGGATGATCAGGCAGTAGAAGATGATCCAGGTGGTGCGCGGGTAGAGCTGGACGGCCTGGTTGTGCTCCATGTGCGAGGCGAACCAGAAGCGCAGCAGCCAGGCACCCGCCAGCACGAAGCCGGCGGTCCTGACCGCGATGTTGCGCAGTCCCAGGCCCACGCCGATCCCGACGCCGAGCAGCAGCAGCACCGCGAAGCCGGTCTGGCCGGCCAGCTCACCGGACTCGGGCCAGTTGTGGTAGGTGAGCCCGCCGGAGCGGTCCGAGGCCCAGCCCAGGACGTACGCCGGGTCGATGTAGGTGTTGATGTACGCGTAGCGGTCCATGGTGGACGCGCCGAGGCGGGCCAGCTGGTACAGCAGGGGCGCGCCGATCACCGCTGCGGTGACGAACATGGCCCCGAGGAAGATCACCGCACGCTTGATCGCGGCGCGGCCACGGCGCCACGGGAACAGCATCAGGCCCAGGATGAACGAGCCGGGCGCCGCCCAGAGGTACCAGCCGGAGTACCAGAGGAACATCACGCCGAACGCGGCGCCGAAGCCGAGCCCGCGCAGCACCGCCGAGCGGGTGGACAGCTCGTCGGCCCGGCGGATCTCCCGGAAGCAGGCGGCCAGCAGCGGCAGCAGCACCAGCATCGAGCCGTGGCTGTACGGCCGGATCGGGTCGAGGAAGACGATCGACGCCGGGACCGCGATGGCCATGGCCCAGAACGGACGCAGCAGCATCCGCCAGGAGAGGTAGGCCATCGGTCCGACCAGCGCGCTGAGCAGCAGTTGGAGGTCCTTCAGCGCGTGGCCCACGCCGGGGATGCCGTTGTGGAAGAGCTTGGCCCAGACGGCCAGCAGGGCCGGGAACAGCGGCGGATAGACGCCTGGGAGGCCCTTGCCGCGCATCATGTCGTTGGCCATGCCCATGAGGTTGCCCGGGTCGCCCTCCTGGCCGCCCAGACCCCACGGGGTGCCGTGCAGCGCGACGGCGATGCCGCCGGCCACCACGCCGGTGCTCAGGCCCGCGAGCGCCGCACAGACCAGCCGCTGGGCGATCTGGTAGTGGCGCAGGGTGCCGCGGTAGGCGAGGAAGAGCAGCACCGCGAGCACCGGGATGCCGAGCATGGCCGCGTACTGCTGGATCTTGGCGAGGCCGCTGACCTGGCCGACCCGGGTGATCGGGTTGACGCTGATGTGCTGGCAGAGCGCCATGAACCCGACGCCCGCGACCACACTGACCACGACCTCCGCCAGCGGGAGGAACCAACGCTTCTCGGTCCACCGGGAGCGGCCGCCCGACCGGGCGGCCGCCAACTCACCGGACGACGCCGTGGTCTTCACTTCTTGTGGTGCCGCGGCGGGGCCACCGACGACGTCCGGGGCCAAATCCGTCATGTCAATTCGCTTCCGTGAAGCGGCAGACTGCCGCAGGTCGGGCCGGCTCGCCGGTGCGAGCGAGGTCAGCGGGCGCCGGCGGGGCGCCCCTTCGTCACAGGGCTGCCCGTCGTACCCGAACGGAACGCCCACGGACGACACGCTAGCAAGACGCCCCGGCGCGCACCGGATCGCTCATCAGGTACGCCCCCGGGGCGGTCGCTCACTGTGGATCAGCTCCGGCCGGCCAGCGCCCGCTGCGGGGCGGCGGCACGGGTGGCGGGCTGGATGGACTTCAGGTGCTTGGGCATCCGGCGGATCATCGCGAGCAGCAGCACCAGGCCGGCGCGGGCCAGGTAGATCGTCGCCTTGATCGGGGAGGCGCTGGGCGTGCCGGTGGTCCGCTCGCGCATCGCCACCGGGACCTGCCGGATGACGAAGCCGCAGCGGGCGGCGCCGACCATGCTCTCGATGGTGTCGCCCAGGTACTCGACCGGGTACCACTGCGAGAAGAACTCGATCATCGGCTTGTTGCAGGCCTTGAAGCCCGAGGTGGTGTCGGTGAGGCGGGTGCCGGTGATCCGCGAGAGCACCACCGACAGCAGCTTCATCGCCCAGCTGCGCGGGCCGCGCACCTTGTAGCTGCCCTGACCGGCGAAGCGGGCGCCGATGACCAGGTCCGCCTCCTGGAGCTTCGCCAGCAGGTCCGGCACGTACGCGGGGTCGTGCTGGCCGTCGGCGTCGCACTGGATGGCCACGTCGTAGTCGTGCAGGTGCGCGTAGCGGTAGCCGAACCGCATGGCGCCGCCGACGCCGAGGTTGTACGGCAGCTGCGCGACCCGGGAGCCGGCCCCGGCGGCGACGGCCGCGGTGTTGTCCACCGAGCCGTCGTCCACCACCAGGGTGTCCACTCCGGGGAGCTTCTCCTGGATTTCGCGGAGGATCTTGGGCAGCCCCTCCGCCTCGTTCCACGCGGGGAGGATGATCAGTACCCGCTTGCCGTCGATCATGCGGTCACCCCGGGGTCGGTCGACTTGCTGCCGTCGTTGTTGCTGCGCGCGATCGGGTAGCCGTGGTGCTCGGCCAGGTGGGCCCGCATCATGGCGACGTCCTCGGCCAGGGTCCTGGTCTCCGCTTCCAGCCGGGACGCCTCCCAGCTGAGGTGCAGGGAGACCAGCAGGACCAGCACGAAGCCCGCGAAGAGGACCAGGCTCACGCCGGACGCGATTCCGAGCCGGCGCGCGGTTGAGTCCAGAATCGTGGGGAAGAATCCGAGCGGCGCCACGACGACGCCGATCGCGAGCCAGATTGCCGCGTACTTCTCCCGGAGTTGCTGTCGGCGCAGCAGCTCCAGGATGTAGACGAGCACCAGCACGCCGGTGATCGAAGTGATGACGGTGAGATGCACGACTGGAAGCGCCTTTCAGCGGCAGTGGCGTGGCCAAGGGTAATCACATATTAAAGGCGTGGCGTGAACGGGCCGCCGCCGCCAGTTGTGCTAGGCCCGAGGACGAAGCGTCACACCTCCGACGTGTGACGCGCCGCCAGCGGTTCCTTCGGCTCCGCCACGGCACCGGCCGGGGCGGCCAGGGAACGGGCCAGCGCCCATAGCATGGCAGCCGCGCTCACACCCGCACCAGCCAGGTAGGCCAGTTCGACGCGGGTGGCGATGTCGCCGGGCACCAGGGTGACGGCCGCCAGGACCAGCGAGCCGGTCAGCCAGGCGAGCAGCTGCCGCTGGTGGCGGCCGAGCGACAGCAGCGCCTGGCCGAACACGGTGGCGAGCATGTAGCAGAGGGTGCCGAGCGACAGCCAGAGGAAGTCGACCGAGCCCAGCACGTCCTGTGCCTTGAAGAAGAGCCGGATCGCCCAGGGGCCGAGGATCACCGTCGGCAGCCCGGCGGCCGTGCACATCAGGACCACGATGCCGCCGGTGCGCAGCAGCACCTTGCGGAACTCCGCGTGGTTGCCGGCCGCCGCGGCGCCCGAGAGCGACGAGACCAGCGAGGCCTGGATCGCGGCGTAGGCGAAGAGCGGCACCCGGGCCAGGACCACCGCGTTCAGCAGGGCGGCGATCAGCGCCTTGGAGGACGGCGAGAGCACGCCGACGCTCACCACCGCGGCGTTGACCATGAGCTGCGCCAGCAGCGTCGAGCCGGTCAGCAGGCCGAGGCCGGTGACGACGTCGCGCCAGACCGGGGCGGGACCGCCGCGCCGGTCGGCGAGGACCGAACGCATCCCGATCGCCGAGGCGGCGAGCGGCGCCACCACCAGGATCAGGCTGAACGCCAGGGCCGAATGGGCGCCGAACAGCGGGATCAGCGCGGCCAGCCCGATCCGCAGCCCGCCGTCGACGCCGAGCTGCAGGCCGTAGGCGCCGAACCTGCCGAGTCCGGCCAGCGCCCCGCGGGCCACCGAGCTGACCGCCAGGCCGACCAGCGCGCCTGCCATGCCGGCCACCAGACCGAGGTCGCCGGAGAAGAAGCGGTCCGCGATCGGCCGGGCGGCGGCCGCGACCGCGGCCAGCACCACGACCAGCACCACGGCGGTGGCCAGCAGCACCCGCCGGATGGCCGGCCCCGGTCCCTGGCCGGCCACGTCGCGGGCGGCGACCAGGCGGGTCAGCTCCAGCTCGACCGGCGAGAACAGCCCGTACCCGACGGACATCACCAGGGTCCAGAGCATCGAGACCCCGGCGACCTGGGTGGTGTCCAGGCTGTGCCCGGCGAGTGCCAGGAAGATGTACGAGGAGACACCGAGGACCACGGTGCCCCCCGCCACGAGCCGCACCCCCGGGGGCAGCGCCCCCAGCAGCTTGGCCACCGGGTTCGTCATCGCAGCGTGGCCTTGGCCTTCAGCGGCTCCCACCAGGCGCGGTTCTCGCGGTACCAGGCGATGGTGGCGGCGAGGCCGTCCTCGAAACGGACCTGCGGGGCGTAGCCGAGCTCCTCGCCGATCTTGGTGATGTCCAGCGAGTAGCGCAGGTCGTGGCCCTTGCGGTCGGCGACCGGCTCGACCATGGACCAGTCGGCGCCGGCGGCCTCCAGCAGCAGGCCGGTCAGCTCCTTGTTGGTGATCTCGGTACCGCCGCCGATGTTGTAGACCTCGCCGGCCCGGCCCTTGCGCATGGCCAGCTCGATGCCGCGGCAGTGGTCGGAGACGTGCAGCCAGTCGCGGATGTTGCCGCCGGTGCCGTACAGCGGCACCTTCCGGCCGTCCAGCAGGTTCGTGGTGAACAGCGGGATGACCTTCTCCGGGAACTGGTAGTGCCCGTAGTTGTTGGAGCAGCGGGTGACCACCACGTCCATGCCGTGGGTGCGGTGGTAGGCCAGCGCCAGCAGGTCCGACCCGGCCTTGGAGGCGGAGTACGGGGAGTTGGGGGCCAGCGGCCACTCCTCGGTCCACGAGCCCTCGGAGATCGAGCCGTACACCTCGTCGGTGGAGACGTGCACGAAGCGGGCGACACCGTGCTTGCGGGCAGAGTCCAGCAGCACCTGGGTGCCCAGGACGTTGGTGACCACGAACGGGCCCGCGCCCTCGATCGACCGGTCGACGTGCGACTCGGCCGCGAAGTGCACGACCACGTCGTGCCCGGGCATCACCTGGTCGACGGCGTCCACGTCGCAGATGTCACCGCGGACGAAGGAGTAGCCGCTGTGACCGGCGACAGGCGCCAGGTTGGCCTCGACGCCCGAGTAGGTGAGCTTGTCGAAGACGGTGATCTGATCCGTTGCGTCGGCGCCGAGCAGCTGCCGGACGAACTCTGAACCGATGAAGCCGGCGCCGCCGGTGACGAGGATGCGCATAGTGCGGGCAGTCTACCGGTGCGCCCCGGGGCCATCGCCCCGGGCCAGCGGGGGGCCCGGCCACTCACATAAGCTGCGGGGCATGCGTGGAATCCTCTTGGCGGGCGGCACCGGGTCACGACTGTGGCCGCTGACCCGAGCAGTCTCGAAGCAGCTTCTGCCGGTCTTCGACAAACCGATGATCTACTACCCGCTGTCGACCCTGGTCATGGCCGGTATCAGCGAGATCCTGATCATTACCACCCCGCAGGACCAGGAGCAGTTCCAGCGCCTGCTCGGCGACGGCTCCCAGTTCGGGCTCAAGCTGGAGTACGCCGCCCAGGAGAAGCCCGAGGGCATCGCGCAGGCCTTCGTGCTCGGCGCCGACTTCATCGGCGAGGAGCCCGTCGCGCTGATCCTGGGCGACAACATCTTCCACGGCAGCGGCCTCGGCACCCGGCTCGCGCAGCGCACCGCCCCGACCGGCGGCATGGTCTTCGCCTACCCGGTGGCCGACCCGACCGCGTACGGCGTGGTGGAGTTCGACGAGAGCGGCCAGGTCATCTCCATCGAGGAGAAGCCGACCCAGCCGAAGTCCCGCTACGCGGTGCCCGGCCTCTACTTCTACGACAACCGCGTGGTCGAGATCGCGGCCGGCCTGAAGCCGAGCGCCCGCGGCGAGCTGGAGATCACCGCCGTCAACGAGGAGTACCTCAAGACCGGCGAACTGCACGTCACCATCCTCGACCGCGGTACCGCCTGGCTCGACACCGGCACGTTCGTCTCGATGGTCCAGGCCTCCGAGTTCGTCCGGGTCATCGAGGAGCGCCAGGGCTTCAAGATCGGCTGCATCGAGGAGGCGGCCTGGCGGGCCGGCCTGATCGACTCCGCGCGGCTGCGCGAGCTGGCCGAGCCGCTGTGCAAGAGCGGCTACGGCGACTACCTGATCGCCCTGCTCGACGAGGAGGGCGACCAGTGAGGTTCCGCGAGCTGTCCATCGCCGGCGCCGTCGAGGTCACCCCGCAGCAGCACGGCGACCCCCGCGGCCTGTTCATGGAGTGGTACCGCTTCGACCGCCTGGAGGAGGCCGTCGGCCACCCGCTGCGGCTCGCCCAGGGCAACCTGTCGGTGTCCGCCAAGGACGTGGTGCGCGGTATCCACTTCGCCGACGTCCCGCCCGGCCAGGCCAAGTACGTCAGCTGCGTCCGCGGCGCCGTGCTCGACGTGATCGTGGACCTGCGGGTCGGCTCCCCCACCTTCGGCCGCTGGGAGTTCGTCCGGCTGGACGACGTGGACCGCAAGTCCGTCTACCTCTCCGAGGGCCTGGGCCACGGTTTCTGCGCGCTGAGCGACGACGCCACGCTGTCGTACGTCTGCTCGGAGACCTACAACCCGACCGGCGAGCACGCGGTGCACCCGCTCGACCCGGACCTCGGGATCGAGTGGCCCACCGACGCCCCGCAGCTGTCCGCCCGGGACGCCGCCGCCCCCTCGCTGGCCGAGGCGCTCGCCACCGGTCTGCTCCCGGACTACGAGAAGTGCCGGGCGTTCACCGAGAGCCTGCGCACCCGCTGAACCGATCCGATGCCCGGGTCCGCGCCCTCCGGCGCCGGCTCGGGCATCGGCGTCCGGCCCCGGCGAGGGCCGTCCGCGGGCTCAGTATGATGGGCCCGCCGCGGGGTCTTCGCCCTGCCTCCGGCCCCGACTCCGACCAGCGGATGTGCCCCACCATGACCACTCTGGAAATCCTGCTTCCGTACTACGGAGACGTCGCGCTGATGCAGGCCGCGGTCCGCAGCGTGCTGGCCCAGAGCGACCCGGACTGGCGGCTGACCGTCGTGGACGACGGCCGGGAGCCGGGCGTCCCGGAGTGGTTCGCGGAGCTCGGCGACCCGCGGGTGCGCTACTTCCGCAACGAGCGGAACCTCGGCGTCACCGGCAACTACCGCAAGTGCCTGGGCATGGCCGAGCACGAGTACCTGGTGTTCATGGGCACCGACGACATCATGCTGCCCGAGTACGTCGCCACCGTCCGGTCGATCCTGGCCCAGTACCCCGGCGTCGCGATGATCCAGCCCGGCGTCGAGGTCATCGACGGCAGCGGGAAGCCGAGCAGCTCGCTCGCCGACGAGGCCAAGCGGCGGATCTACGCACCCCGGCAGCAGGGCCGCGTCCTGATGGGCGGCGAGGACCTCGCGGTCAGCCTGCTCAAGGGCAACTGGCTGTACTTCCCGTCGATCTGCTGGCGCACCGAGGCCGTGAGGACCACCGGCTTCCGCGACAACCTGGAGATCATCCAGGACCTCGCCCTGGTCATCGACCTGCTGCAGGCCGGCGAGCAGATGGTCGTCGACGACGTCCGGGTGTTCCAGTACCGCCGGCACACCGTCAGCATCTCCTCCAAGTCCGCCTTCAGCGGCACCCGCTTCACCGAGGCCCGGCGGTACTTCCTGGACGCCGCCGACCGCCTCGACGCGCACGGCTGGCCGAAGGCCGCGAAGGCGTCCCGGATGCACCTGTCGGCCCGGATCCACGCCCTCACCCTGGTCCCCGGTGCGATGCGCGCCGGTCAGTGGGACGGCGCGAAGACCCTGCTGCGCAACGCCACCAGCACGGCCAGCCGGCCTCGCTGACCCTCCCCACCCCTGGAGTCCCCCGCAATGACCGCACCGCACACGGCCCCGGCCCGGGTGGCCGTCCTCGGCGGCACCGGCTTCATCGGCCGGGTGCTCGGCGCCCGGCTCCTGGAGCACGGCGCCGAGGTCATCAGCCTCGCCCGCAAGGCCCCCGCCGACCCGGCCCCCGGCCGGTTCGTCGCCTTCGACCTCTCCTCCGACGCCGCGGCCGACCTCACCGAGCTGCTCGACCGGGAGCGGATCGACACGGTGGTCAACGCGGCCGGCGGCATGTGGGGCCTGACCGACGAGCAGATGTACCAGGCCAACGTGGTCCTGGTCGACCGGCTGATCGAGGCCGTCTCGGCGATGGCCGCCCCCGCCCGGCTGGTCCACCTCGGCACCGTGCACGAGTACGGCATGGCGCCGATCGGGGTCAGCCAGCGGGAGAGCGACCAGGCCGCCCCGGTGATGGAGTACGGCAGGCTCAAGCTCGCCGCCACCGAGGCCGTGGTCCGCGCCGTCGAGGCCGGCCGGATCGACGCCGTGGTGCTGCGGCTCGGCAACGTGGTCGGCGCCGGCCAGCCCGGCCACAGCCTGCTCGGCGTGATGGCCGCCAAGCTGGACGCCGCCCGGCGGGCCGGCGAGACCGCTCAGCTCTCGCTTCAGCCGCTCACCGCGCAGCGCGACTTCGTCGACCTCACCGACACCCTCGACGCCGTGATCCTGGCCGCCACCGACCGCTCGGCCCCGCCGGTGGTCAACATCGGCACCGGCTCCGCCGCCTCCGCCCGGCTGCTCGTCGAGCTGCTGATCGAGGAGAGCGGGGTGCCCACCGAGATCACCGAGGTGCCCGCGCCGGCCGGCACCGGCCCGGAGACCGAGTGGCAGCGGCTCGACATCACCGTCGCCCGTGAGCGGCTCGGCTGGACCCCCCGGCGCACCCTGCGCCAGGCCGTCTCGGAGCTCTGGCAGGCCCAGGCCGCCACGCCCGCCCCGTAGGCACCCGGCCGGGACCGTACGGTCTCCCCCGCGCTCCGGCCGCCACGCCGCAGTGCCTCTCCCCTCGGGCCAGCCCCGACCCAGTCCTTGAGGAACCCATGAGACCCCGCAGTCTGTTCCACTCCCGGGGCACACTGGCCGAGCTGTTCTCCGGCCGTGCCAACAGCTTCGGCCTGCTGCGTCTGCTGCTGGCCACCTCCGTCGTGGTCTCGCACGTCTACCCGCTCGCGTGGGGGCATCTGGACCCGCTGTGGAAGTTCAGCGGCGAGCAGACCGACCTCGGGAAGATGGCCGTGATCGGCTTCTTCGTGCTCTCCGGGTTCATGATCACGGGCAGCGGCCGACGTTCCACCATCGGCCGCTACAGCTGGCACCGGGCGCTGCGGATCCTGCCCGGCCTCTGGGGCTCGCTGCTGATCTCCACCCTGGTCATCATCCCGCTGCTGTACCGCTGGCAGCACCACACCCTGGAAGGCTTCTGGAGCCACCCCAACGGCCCGAAGACCTACCTGGCCGGCACCTGGAACACCTCACTGACCGGCGGCTGGGACGTCTCGGGCGTGATCGCGGAGGGCGTGCGGCGCGGCACCAACTTCGACGGCAGCGTCAACGGCGCCCTGTGGTCGCTCAAGTACGAGATCCTCTGCTACATAGTCGTCGGGCTGCTGGCGGCCGGCGGGGTCCTGCTGCGGGCCCGCCGCTTCGTGCCGCTGGCCATGGTCGGGCTCTGGATCCTGATCCTCAACGACTGGATCGACGCGCCCGACTGGCGGGGCATCCCCGGCGACATGGGCTCCGGGATGAACGTCCCGTTCCTCGGCTCGATGAGCATCCACTTCATCGTCCATCTGGGCTTCGTCTTCCTGCTCGGCGCCACCTTCCAGCTCTACCGCGAACGTGTCCCGGTGCACGACGGCCTGGCGCTGCTGTCGGCGCTGGCCTTCGCGGCCACCCTGTGCTGGGGCGGGGTCTTCGTGATCGGCTACCCGGCCTTCGCCTACCTGCTCTTCTGGCTCGCGATCAGGCTGCCGCGCCTGTTCCAGAAGATCGGCCGCAAGCGGGACTACTCGTACGGCATCTACATCTACGGCTTCACCGTCGAGCAGGCCCTCGCGATGCTCGGCTACGCCAAGCACGGCAAGCTGGTCTTCCTCGCCTGCGCGCTGGCCGGGACGGTCGTGCTGGCCGCGCTCTCCTGGCACCTGATCGAGGCGCCCGCGATGAAGCTCAAGGACTGGACGCCCGGGCCGGTGCGCAGGCTCAAGGACCGGCGCCGGGACGGTGGTTCACCGGAGTCGTCGAACACGCCGGAGCCGGCCGCCCCGGCGGGCCAGGAGCCGCAGCCGGTCCGGCCGCCGACCGTCTCGGCCTGATGCGGAGGGCTCCGGCTCGCTGACCCCCGGATACGCGAAGAGCGCCCGGTGGCGATTCCCTGGAGGGGATCGCCACCGGGCGCTCGCGGTATCGGCGGGCCGGACGGTCAGTCCTTGAAGACCCAGACCTTCATCAGCAGGAAGCGCACCACGGTCGCCAGGCCGTTCGCCACGACGAGGCCGCCGACCTCCACCACCTTCGAGGCGTGCGGCGCGGCGACGTCCAGCAGGGCCAGCACACCGCTGCTCAGGCCCAGCCCGATCAGGAACGCGACCGCGCCCTGGAGCTGGTGCCGCAGCGCCCCCTCGGACCCGGTGATCCCGAAGGTGAACCGGCGGTTGGCCGCGGTGTTGGCGACCGCGCTCACCGCCAGGGCGATCAGGTTGGCCGCCTGCGGGTTGACGAACTGCCGCGCGACGACGTACAGCCCGAGGTAGAAGAGCGTGCTCAGAACCCCGATGACCAGGAAGGACGGGATCTGGCGCTTGGCCGCGCCGGACGGCCGCGCGGCGGCCGAATCGTCCTGCGCCGTCGCGGCCTGCTTGTCGGTGGAGACCATCTCAATGCCCATGATTCGTCGTCGGATCGGATCGGATCGGTCGGATCAGGCCAGCTCGTACACAGCCACCCGGCCGTTGTCGAACACCTGCTTGGCGAGGTTCCTGAGGAGCGGCGACTCGGCGCCCGCCTTGCGCTGGACCACCAGGTAGCGGACGTGGTGGTCGTTGTGCAGGCGGCTCAGGATGTCGGGCGTGGGCTGGTAGAAGGCCTCCTCGTTGAGCTTGAGCAGCGCCTCGTCCCAGAAGGTGGCCGTGGTCGCCGCCGCACCGCCCGCGGTGGCCATGAGCCGCGGCGCGTACGCCCAGCCCTCGATCAGCACCGAGCGCTCGGAGTAGGCGCCGAGCCAGTGGGAGCGGTAGTTGTCGCAGTACGGACCGTTGACGTAGTCGTCGAACTGCCAGCAGTGGCTGTTGGTGGCCAGCACGTCCGCCGGGTCGCTGTGCGAGCGGATCCACCGGGCCGCGTCGACCTGGGTCGCGGGGAGCACCCAGGTGCCCTCCCAGAGCACCTTCCTGGCCTGCAGCGCGTCCAGGGCCAGCCCGGGGACGCCGACGGCGAGGGTCGCGGTCAGCAGGACGATGCCGCCGCGGCCGCGCAGGGCCGGTACGCCCCGCGAGAGGGCCCACCAGGCGAGCCCGCAGAGCAGCGCGATCCCGGCCAGGGCCGCGGCGGCGACCAGTGCGGGCAGCAGCGGCGTGTACGAGGTCCAGACCTTGGTGTCACCGAACAGCCCGATCGCGTGCTCCGCCCACTGCGCCGAGTAGCGGTAGAGCACGAAGGTCAGCACGGCGATCAGCGTCAGCGCACCGGCCGCGAGCGCGGCCCTGGCGCGGCCCGGGAGCGCGGCCCGGTCGAACGCCTCGCTGTAGCCCCAGGCCGAGAGCAGCACGCCGAACGGCAGCCCGGCGATGGTGAAGTAGCTGGAGTTGAAGCCGTTGACGGCGAGGTACGCGGCCGGTCCGGCCACCGCACCGCCGAGCAGGAACCACTGCACCGGGTCGAGGTTCAACCGGCTGCGCCACAGCAGCGGCACCATCCCGACCACCTTGAGCTGGTGGTTCAGCAGGAAGGCGACCAGGGTCGCGGCGACCACGACGGCCTGTACCGCCGCCGAACGGCTGTGCTGCGGGTCGGCCCAGTACTGCTGGATGTTGCCGAACGGGATGACCTCCAGGCCGTAGCTCTCGAAGTCGAAGATGACGGCCGTCGCGAAGAGCTGCGCGGCTCCCAGCACCGCGCCCAGGCCCACGATCGTCCAGGGGATGCGCCGGGTACCGATCAGGACCATCAGCCCGGCGAAGGCCAGGCCCGCCAGGGTCACCGGGAGCGAGCTGGCCTTGGCCGCGCTGGAGGCCAGCGCGAACAGCCCGGTGAGGACGAAGGCACCCCGGCCGATGGCCGGGACCGCCTGTGCGGCGCCCTCCCGGCTCCGCCGCAGGGCATCGCCGACGACCCCGATCAGCGCGATCAGCAGCGGCTGACTGTACGTCAGCGAAAGGCTCACGAAGGACATCAGCCGCACGGCCGGCGCCCCGAAGGTCCAGCTGCTGACGTTGTTGGGGTAGGCGGCGGTGAACTCGCCGACCGCGAAGACCAGGACGGCCGCCACCGGACCGGCCCACGCCCGGCCGCTGAGCCGCTGGGCGACCACCGCGGTGATCAGGATGCCCAGCGCGCTGAGCGCCGGGACCATCAGCCGCATCTCGATCACCGGCAGGTCGATGTGCCCGACCATGTCGCCCATCGCCATGTGGACGAAGGTGAACCAGTGGTAGTGCAGCGGCTCCCCCGCCGCCTGAGGCAGGGTCAGCGGGAAGTTGTGCTTGGCGTTCCCGGCGAGCGAGAGCAGGTAGGGCAGGTCGCCGTACTGCCGGGTGGTCTCGTCCGTCGGCAGGATCGGGAACTTGGAGAGGAAGACCTGGTAGTAGTACGCCGAGGTGAGCGCCACCGCGCCGGCCACCGCCCAGGACCAGCCCTCCGACTGGCGGCGGTAACCGCTCGGGCGCCAGTGCCGCCGCAGGGCGGGCACCGCGGCGAACGGGACGACCACGAGAAGCGGCCAGGCGATCGCCGCCTGCTGCAGGCCGAGCGGCATCAGCAGCGCCCAGGCACCGAGCTCCAGGACGAGACCGGTGGCCGCGCCGAAGGCGAGGTCCTCGATCAGGGTGTACGGCCGGCGCCGGAGCGCCCGGAACACCAGGGTGCCGGGGAGCAGGACACCCCAGGCCGCGTAGAAGGTGTAGCGGGCGATGTCACCCGCCGAGGTGTCCGCGGCCAGCAGCAGCGCCACCAGGAACAGGTAGGCGGCGGCCGCCGGGGCGAACCGCCGCAGCCTCAGGAGCACCGGGTCCTCGTGCGCACCGGCCGGCGTGGACCGCCCCGGGTCGCCCGGCCGGCTCCCACCGGGTGCCTCCGGCGAGGTTGCCGTTCTGTCGGTGCTGCCCATGGTGTCCATTCTGTTGTCCGGGCTCTGCGTTGGCGCCACGGTCCGCGACGCGACTGCGTCCGCGGCGGTCGGCCACCGCCGCGGACGGACTGTTCGTCAGCCTGCGTACGAGGCGGTGCGGCGGGCCGTCGCGGGGTCGCGCTCGTCCGCCGAGTCGTAGCCCACGAAGTAGGCCGGGCGGGCCTGCGCCGCCGAGTAGATCCGGCCGACGTACTCACCGAGCAGACCCATGCAGACGAGCTGCACGGCGCCGAGGAACAGCATGCCGATGAACAGCGAGGACCAGCCGGGCACGGTCTTGCCCAGCGCGTACTCGACCGTGGTGTAGATGCCCAGGGCGAAGCAGAGCACGAAGCTCAGCAGACCGAGCCAGGTGGCGAGCCGCAGCGGGCTGGCGGAGAAGTTGGTGATGCTGTCGATGGCCAGGCGGACCATCTTGGAGAGCGGGTAGTGGGTGCTGCCGGCCACCCGCTCCTCGCGCACGTAGACGACCTCGCCGCTGGGGAAGCCCAGCCACGGCACCAGCAGGCGGTAGACCGGCTGGTGCTCGGGCAGCGCCTTGAGCGCGTCCACGGCGGCCCGGCTGAGCAGGCGGAAGTCACCGGCCTGGTTGGGCATGTTCTTGCCGACGAGCTTGCGCATCAGCCAGTAGTAGGCGCCGGCCGTACGCCGCTTGAAGAAGGTGTCGGTACCGCGGTCGCCGCGCACGCCGTAGACGATGTCGAGGTTCTGCTCGCGGGCGAGCGAGAGCATCTCGGGGATCTTCTCCGGCGGGTCCTGCAGGTCCGCGTCGATGGAGACGACGTAGTCGCCGAAGGCGCGGTGGATACCGGCGGTGAGCGCGGCCTGGTGCCCGGAGTTGCGCGCGAAGCGGACGATCCGGAACTCCGGCCAGTCCTGGTGGATCTTCTGCATGAGCGCCGGGGTGGCGTCGGTGCTGCCGTCGTCGATGCCGACGACCTCGTAGTCGATCCCCAGCTCGTCCAGGATCGGACGCAGCCGCTGGACGGTCAGGGGCAGCGCCTCCTGCTCGTTGTAGATCGGCATCACGACCGACAACAGCGGCGTCGGCCGGCCGGCCGACGCGTCTTCCTGTGCTGCTGCGTTGAACATCGTTGCTCGCCTGTCCCCATGTATCCGAGAGCGACCGAAGGGGCGCGGACCGGCCGGGACGACCCACCGGCTGGAATCCTTCTCCCTCCGCACCCGGAGGATCGCGGACAGCAGCGAGGGAGAGCCCAATGAGCGGCCAGGATAGCAGCACGATCTGGCCACCCTCCCAACAGGCCCTTTACCTGATGCACGCCGGCCGATCAGGCCCGACACGCCGAAGGGCCCCGCACACCCGGAAGTGTGCGGGGCCCTTCGGCCCGCCTGTGCGGTACAGGCAGGTCTAGAGCATCAATTACTTGATGATCTTGGTGACCTGGCCGGCGCCGACGGTGCGGCCACCCTCACGGATGGCGAACTTCAGGCCCTCCTCCATGGCGATCGGCTGGATCAGCACGACCGTCATGGCGGTGTTGTCGCCCGGCATGACCATCTCGGTGCCCTCGGGGAGGGTCACAACGCCGGTCACGTCCGTGGTACGGAAGTAGAACTGCGGGCGGTAGTTGTTGAAGAACGGGGTGTGACGGCCACCCTCGTCCTTCGACAGGATGTACGACTGGGCCTCGAACTCGGTGTGCGGGGTGACCGAACCGGGCTTGATGATGACCTGGCCGCGCTCGACGTCCTCGCGCTTGATGCCACGGAGGAGCAGACCGACGTTCTCACCGGCCTGGCCCTCGTCGAGCAGCTTGCGGAACATCTCGATGCCGGTGACCGTGGTGGTGGTCTTGGTCTCCTTGATGCCGATGATGTCGACAGTCTCGTTGACCTTGAGGATGCCACGCTCGATACGACCGGTGACGACGGTGCCACGACCGGTGATCGTGAAGACGTCCTCGATCGGCATCAGGAACGGCTGGTCCACGGCGCGGGCCGGGGTCGGGATGGCCTCGTCGACCGCGTGCATCAGGCCGAGGAGCTTCTCGCCCCACTCCTTGTCGCCCTCCAGCGCCTTCAGCGCGGAGACGCGGACGACCGGCAGGTCGTCGCCCGGGAACTCGTACTCGGAGAGCAGCTCACGGACCTCGAGCTCGACGAGCTCCAGGATCTCCTCGTCGTCCACCATGTCGGCCTTGTTCAGGGCGACAACGATGTAGGGGACACCGACCTGGCGGGCCAGGAGCACGTGCTCCTTGGTCTGCGGCATCGGGCCGTCGGTGGCGGCGACGACGAGGATCGCACCGTCCATCTGGGCCGCACCGGTGATCATGTTCTTGATGTAGTCCGCGTGACCGGGGCAGTCGACGTGGGCGTAGTGACGCGCCTCGGTCTGGTACTCGACGTGCGCGATCGAGATGGTGATACCGCGCTGCCGCTCCTCCGGCGCCTTGTCGATCTGGTCGAACGGCGTGAAGGGGTTGATCTCCGGGTACGCGTCGTGCAGCACCTTGGTGATGGCCGCGGTAAGGGTCGTCTTACCGTGGTCGATGTGACCGATGGTGCCGATGTTGACGTGGGGCTTCGTCCGCTCGAACTTCGCCTTCGCCACTGCAGTCCTCCTGAGGACAGTTCTGTACGCCGTGCTGACGTCAGTTGGTCTTTGATCGGGTTGGGTACGGGGTGCCGGTGGGCACCCCATGCCGTCCCGCGGGTGGGGGCCGGAGGCCCCCGGGAGAATCCGACCGGATTCTCCCGGGTTGCCTCCTAATAGCCTAAGGGTTCGCAAACATCCCGAATGTCGGGACGTTACTCGCCCTTGGCCTTGGCGATGATGTCGTCCGCCACGTTCCGCGGAACCTCGGCGTACGAGTCGAACTGCATCGAGTAGCTCGCGCGACCGGAGGTCTTGCTGCGCAGGTCACCGACGTAGCCGAACATCTCGGAGAGAGGCACCAGCGCCGAAACGACGCGGGCACCGTGACGCTCGTCCATGGACCGGATCTGGCCACGGCGAGAGTTGATGTCGCCGATCACATCGCCCATGTAGTCCTCGGGCGTGGTGACCTCGACGGCCATCATCGGCTCCAGGAGGGCCGGACCGGCCTTCTTGGCGCCTTCCTTGAAGGCCATCGAACCGGCGATCTTGAACGCGAGCTCGGAGGAGTCGACGTCGTGCGCGGCACCGTCGAGCAGCGTGACGCGGACACCCTGCAGCGGGTAGCCGGCGAGCACACCGAACTCCATGGCCTCCTGGCAGCCGGCGTCGACCGAGGGGATGTACTCCCTCGGCACGCGGCCACCGGTGACCTTGTTCACGAACTCGTAGCCCTCGCCGGACTCGATCGGCTCGATCGCGATCTGGATCTTCGCGAACTGGCCGGAGCCACCGGTCTGCTTCTTGTGCGTGTAGTCGATACGCTCGACGGCCTTGCGGATCGTCTCGCGGTACGCGACCTGCGGCTTGCCGACGTTGGCCTCGACCTTGAACTCACGGCGCATACGGTCGACCAGCACCTCGAGGTGCAGCTCGCCCATACCCGCGATGATGGTCTGGCCGGTCTCCTCGTCCGTGTTGACCTGGAAGGAGGGGTCCTCCTCCGCGAGACGCTGGATGGCGACACCCAGCTTCTCCTGGTCACCCTTGGACTTGGGCTCGATCGCGACGCGGATGACCGGGGCCGGGAAGTCCATGGACTCCAGGATGACCGGGTTCTTCTCGTCGGACAGCGTCTCACCGGTGGTGGTCTGCTTCAGGCCCATGACGGCGATGATGTCGCCGGCGCCCACCGACTCGATCTCCTCACGCTTGTTCGCGTGCATGCGGTAGATCTTGCCGATG
Source organism: Kitasatospora sp. NPDC092286 (assembly GCF_044755565.1). Classification (NCBI taxonomy): domain Bacteria; kingdom Bacillati; phylum Actinomycetota; class Actinomycetes; order Kitasatosporales; family Streptomycetaceae; genus Kitasatospora; species Kitasatospora sp. NPDC092286. The sequence continues at coordinate 282,656 of NZ_JBIVRD010000001.1, forward strand.
CGCTCCTTCTTGCCCTTGACGGCGTTCAGCACCGAGGTGCCGGACTCCAGGCGGCCCGAGTAAACCCGGACGAAGGTGAGCTTGCCGAGGTGCGGGTCCGACATGATCTTGAACGCGAGCGCGGCGAGCGGCTCGTCGTCCGAGGCCTTGCGGGAGATCTTGACCGTGTCGTCACCGGGCTTGGTGCCCTCGATGGACTCGATGTCCAGCGGCGACGGCAGGTACTTGACGACCGCGTCGAGCAGGGGCTGAACGCCCTTGTTCTTGAACGCGGTACCGCAGAAGATCGGCGTGAAGGCCGACTCCAGGGTGCCCTTGCGGATCGCGGCGTAGAGCAGCTCCTCGGGGACGTCCTCGCCCTCCATGGCGAGCTCCATCACCTCGTCGCTGACGTTCGACACGGTGTCGAGCAGCGCCTCGCGGTACTCGTCGGCCTGCTCCTGCAGCTCGGCCGGGATGTCGACGATGTCGTACATCTCGCCCTTGGCGGCCTCGGCGGACCAGACCAGCGCCTTCATACGGACAAGGTCGACAACGCCCTTGAAGTCCGCCTCGGCACCGATCGGGAGCTGCATCACCAGCGGGGTCGCGCCGAGGCGCTCCACGATGGTGTCGACGCAGAAGAAGAAGTTCGCGCCCGTGCGGTCCAGCTTGTTGATGAAGCAGATGCGCGGGACGCCGTAGCGGTCAGCCTGCCGCCACACGGTCTCGGACTGGGGCTCGACACCGGCGACACCGTCGAACACCGTCACCGCACCGTCGAGGACGCGCAGCGAACGCTCCACCTCGACGGTGAAGTCGACGTGACCCGGGGTGTCGATGATGTTGATGGTGTTGTCGACGTCGTCGACCGTCCAGTGACAGGTCGTCGCGGCCGACGTGATCGTGATGCCGCGCTCCTGCTCCTGCTCCATCCAGTCCATGGTGGCAGCGCCATCGTGGACCTCACCGATCTTGTACGAGACACCGGTGTAGAACAGGATCCGCTCGGTGGTGGTGGTCTTGCCCGCGTCGATGTGCGCCATGATCCCGATGTTGCGGACCCTGGCGAGGTCAAGGGAGGTTGCAGCCATGGTGGCTCGTTCTCTCTCTGTCTAGTGACGGGGTAGGGACTACCAGCGGTAGTGCGCGAAGGCCTTGTTGGACTCGGCCATCTTGTGGGTGTCCTCGCGACGCTTCACGGAAGCGCCCAGGCCGTTGCTGGCGTCGAGGATCTCGTTCATCAGGCGCTCGGTCATGGTCTTCTCGCGACGGGCGCGGGAGTAACCGACCATCCAGCGCAGCGCCAGGGTGCTGGCGCGGCCCGGACGGACCTCGACCGGGACCTGGTAGGTCGCGCCACCGACACGGCGGGACTTGACCTCGAGGGCCGGCTTGACGTTCTCCAGCGCGCGCTTCAGCGTCACGACCGGGTCCGAGCCGGTCTTCTCACGAACGCCCTCGAGGGCGCCGTAGACGATCCGCTCGGCGGTGGAGCGCTTGCCGTGCAGCAGGATCTTGTTGACCAGCTGGGTGACGACCGGGGAGCCGTAAACCGGGTCGATGATGACCGGGCGCTTCGGGGCGGGGCCCTTACGAGGCATTCTTACTTCTCCTTCTTGGCGCCGTAGCGGCTGCGAGCCTGCTTGCGGTTCTTGACACCCTGGGTGTCAAGCGAACCGCGGATGATCTTGTAGCGGACACCAGGAAGGTCCTTCACACGACCACCGCGCACCAGCACGATGGAGTGCTCCTGCAGGTTGTGGCCCTCGCCCGGGATGTAAGCGGTGACCTCGATCCCGCTGGTGAGGCGCACACGGGCGACCTTACGAAGCGCCGAGTTCGGCTTCTTCGGGGTGGTCGTGTACACACGCGTGCAGACCCCGCGACGCTGGGGCGAGCCCTTCAGCGCGGGAGTCTTGTTCTTCTCGACCTTGTCCTGCCGGCCCTTTCGGACCAGCTGCTGGATCGTAGGCACCGTTTCTCCGTTTTCTGTGTGCCAAGGCTTGGTGGAACTAACCTGTGGTGTTCCCTCACACACGGCCCCGTGGTCGACCCACGCGGTCGGGTGTGTTGGGCTTATTCCGACACGGAATCCCATGAGCTGATGTACAGCGACGGCGCTCAACGCGCGGGGCGCTGGAAGGCGCTCCGGCTCGGCGCGGCGACCGGTGTGCATGCACGCACAAGGACCCGGGGACACCCCAGGCACAAGGTCAGAGCGTACCTAGCGCATGGAGCTCGGTCAAAACAAATGCAACGCCGCAGGTCGCGGCCGTCGGCCGGATGTCGCGGGGATGTCCCGCGAGCGGACGTCCGGTGTCGGACCGCCTACCTGCCGCCCTACCACAGTCCGGAGCCCGTCGCCACCGCAGCCGCCTCCCACCGCCCGGGGCGGGGTGCCGTCAGTACGATCCGGAGCCGCCGCCACCGCTGAAGAAGATCCCCGCGAGGAGCAGCAGGGTCCAGCCGGCGACCGAGAGCCATCCCAGCACCAGGCCGGTGACGGCCATGCCGTCGCCCTCCTCCTGCCGGACGGACAGCTGCCTCTTGGCGATGTGCCCGCAGATCACGGCGGGCAGGCCGGTCACCCCCATCGTCGGCAGGGTCAGCACGCCGAGCACCAGGGATGCCACCGCGGCGCCGTTGGTGCGGCGCGGCGGCGGAGGCAGGAAGGTCGGCGGGACCACCGGGGCCGGTGCGCCCATCGGCGTCACCATCGGACCGGACGGGAGATCGGCCACCAGCCGGGCCAGCTCGCCGTAGGTCTGCGCGCCGCTCGCCGCCTCGAAGCGCTGCCCGTACTCGTCCGCGGAGAGCCGGCCCTCGGCGAAGGCGGCCTTCAGCACGTCGATCGTGCGGTCGCGGTCCGTGTGCGCCGCCCGCATCGCCGACTGCGGCGTGGGCGCGGGCTGCCAGGACCCGGCGTACGGCTTGGCCGGCACCTGCGGCGGCCGACCGCCGTACCCGGGGCCCTGCTCGCCCCACGGCTGAACGGCCATCCGCCACCTCCCGACGCCCCGGCGCGCCGCGCGCGCTCACCGACCTTCATAGTGCAGGACGAACGGGGGTCCTGAGTAGTTGCCACTTTTCCCGACGAGCATGTGGCGCGCTCACACCGGTCGGGCGAGGGACCGTCACTTCGGCCTTCATCCGTTCGGCCCAGACCCGCCGAAGATCGCCCACCCGGGCGACAGTCCGCCCGGGCAATGGCAGGCTGGCCTGGACCGCAGCCCTACCACCGAACAGAGAAGGCCGCCATGCAGGCGTCAGCACCGCCGCCGTTCCCCGCCCCCGTGTCCAGCACCCCCGCCGCCGTCAGCATCCGGGGGCTGTGGAAGCGCTTCGGCAGCCAGGCCGCCGTGGCCGGGCTGAGCCTGGAGCTTCCGGCCGGCGCGTTCATCGGGCTGGTCGGCCCGAACGGCGCCGGCAAGACCACCACCCTGTCGATGGTCACCGGCCTGCTCCGGCCCGACCAGGGCACCGTCCTGGTGCACGGCGCCGACGTCTGGGCCGACCCGGTCGCGGTCAAGGCCAGGATCGGCATCCTGCCCGAGGGCCTGCGGATGTTCGAGCGGCTCAGCGGCCGTGAACTGCTCCAGTACAACGGCCGGCTGCGCGGCCTGCCCGGCGCGGAGGTGGACCGCCGCGCCGAGGAGCTGCTCGCCGTCCTGGACCTGGCCGGCGACGCCGACAAGCTGGTCGCCGACTACTCCACCGGCATGCGCAAGAAGATCGGCCTGGCCGCCGCGCTGCTGCACAACCCCGACGTGCTCTTCCTCGACGAGCCCTTCGAGGGCGTCGACCCGGTCTCCGCCCAGACCATCCGCGGCGTGCTCAAGCGGTACGCGGCGGCCGGCTCCACCGTCGTGTTCTCCAGCCACGTCATGGAGCTCGTCGAGCAGCTCTGCGACTGGGTCGCCGTCATCAACGCCGGCCAGGTGATCGCCCAGGGCCCGCTGGACACCGTCCGCGGCGAGCGCAGCCTGCACGAGTCGTTCCTCGCGCTGATCGGCGTACGCGAGGACGACGGGCAGGCCCTCGGCTGGCTCGGGGGCGGGCAGTGAGCGGCGTGGCCGGCGTGACCGGCGGGATACGCGAGGCCCGCACCCCGGTGCCCGACGGGCGCGCGGTGGTCCGCGCCCTCGTCTCGCTCAAGCTCCGGCTGCTCCGCAACGGCCTCCGGCGCAGCCCCGGACGGGCCGCCGTCTACATCATCGGCGCGGTGCTCGGCCTGCTGCTCTCCGCCCTGATCGCGCTGGGCATGGTGCTGCTGAACGGCCACCGCGGCGCCGGCGACGCGGGCGTGATGCTGGTCGGCGCGCTCGCCATCGGCTGGGCCGCGCTGCCGCTCTTCCTGTTCGCCAGCGACGAGAGCGCCGACCCGACCCGGCTCACCATGCTGCCGCTGCGCCCCGGTCCGCTGCTGCGCGGCTCCGTACTGGCCGCGCTGATCGGCCCCGGGCCACTGGTCTCCCTGGTGCTGGTCACCGGCGCGGCCCTGTCCGGCGCGAACGGCGCCGCCTCGGCGGTGGCCGCGGTGGTGGGCGTCCCGCTCGCGGTGGTCAGCCTGGTGACGCTGTCCCGCTCGGTGGCGGCCGGCAACGCCCGGCTGCTCTCCAGCCGGCGCGGCAAGGACTTCGCGATCTTCGGCGGGCTGCTCTTCGCGCTGCTGATCCAGATCGCCAACATCGGCTCCCAGAGCGTCTTCGGCAAGACCGGCGAGCACGGCCTCGACCTCAGCCCGCTGGCGTCGATCGCCTCCGTGCTGCGCTGGGTGCCGCCCGTCGGGGCGGTGGACGCCGCCCGCACCGCCGGCGAGGGGCGGTACGGGCTCGCCGTGCTCCAGCTGGCCTCCACCGCGGTGCTGCTGGCGCTGCTGCTGCGCTGGTGGCGCGGCAGCCTCCAGCAGCTGATGGTCACCGCGGACGCCTCCACCCTGGAGGTGGCGCGCGGCGTACGGGCCTCGCGCGGCTGGGGCTTCCTGCCCGAGGGCCGGACCGGCGCGGTGATGCAGCGTCACCTGCGCTACGCCTGGCGGGAGCCGCGGGCCAAGGCCGCCGTGTTCACCAGCATCGGGATGGCGCTGGTGCTCTGCGTGCTGTCGGTGATCCAGGGCTGGTCGAGCGTCTACCTGGTGGCGATGGCCGGGATGTTCCTCGGCCTGCAGATGCTCAACCTGTTCGGCATGGACGGCTCGGCGTTCTGGATGGTCGCCGCCACCCTGCGCACCCCCGCCGACGCCCGGGACGAGCTGCGCGGGCGGGCGTACGCGGTGCTCTCCTACGCGCTGCCGGTCACCGTGCTGCTCGCGGTGGCGCTGGCCGCCGTCACCGGCGACTGGGCCGGCCTGGCCCCCGCGCTCGGTCTCGCGCTGGCCCTGCTCGGCTGCGGCATCGCGCTGGGCTCCGTCCTGAGCGTGCTGGCGCCGTACACCATGCCCGCCGACAGCAACCCGATGCGCAACGCCGCCCCCGGCCAGGGCGGGCTGGTGATGCTCAACAGCTTCGGCTCGGTGTTCGGTGCGACGCTGCTCTGCCTGCCGGTCACCGGCTACCTCGGCTGGGCCCTGATCACCGACGGCCCCGCCTGGCCGGTCCTGCTGCTCGGGCCGCTCTACGGAGCCCTGGTCGCCGTCCTCGGCATCCGGCTGGCCGCCGGCCGGCTGCTGGAGCGCGGCCCGGAGATCCTCGCCAAGGCCGTCGAGCGCTGAGCCCGTCCCGCTGAAGCGTCCGCCGGAGCGCCCGGTCCCCGCGGTGGGGCCGGGCGCTCCGGCATCATGGGCGGGAGAGCCGGCCCGGTCACGGGACCGGGCGTGACGAGGACGGGACACACCGTGGGCAAGCGCAGGCAGCACGGCGGGGCCGGGGCGAACGGGAGCGCCGGGCCGTTGCTGGACCAGGCGCTGCGGGCGGTGCTGACGGCACCGGAGGACGGGCTGGATCTCGCGCTCGACACCGGGGCCTCGCTGCTGGCCGCCTCGGCCGGGCAGTGGCCGGCGGTGAGCCGGGCGCTGCTGGGCCACGCGGACACGGCGGTCGGGCGGTGCTGGTCGGCCGGGTGGCGCCCGGCGGACCTGACCCGGGTGGTGCGGCGGGAGCTGAAGCCGGTCCATCTGGCGCTCGCGGTGGACCTGATCGCCGCCGAGGGCCGACGCCACCCGGCGGCCGCGCTGGACCGGCGCTGGCAGGAGCAGCTGCGCGAGCTGGAGACCGAGGCCTGGTGGCCGGACGACGAGGCGTACCTCGCCGCCTTCGCCCACCGGCACCGGCTGGACCGCTTCGCGCTGGCCACCGCCGTACTGGAGCTGCTGCGGACCTGGGGCCGGCTGCCGCCGATCGCCCCGGTCGGCCCGGCGCCCGGGCAGGCGCCCCGGGTGGAACACCGGGCGCGGCGCCCGGTGCCGGGCGAGCCGCGGATGCTGTCGCGGATCCGGGCGCTGCTGGCGAAGGCCGAGTCCACCGAGTACCCGGAGGAGGCCGAGGCGCTGACCGCCAAGGCCCAGCAGCTGATCGCCCAGCACAGCATCGACGAGGCGCTGCTGGCCGTCAGCGCCGACCGGGACGCCCCGGCGTCGCTGCGGATCGGCGTGGACAACCCGTACGAGAGCCCGAAGGCGATGCTGCTGGACGCGGTGGCGGCGGCGAACCGGTGCCGGGTGGTGTGGGCGAAGGAGTTCGGCTTCTGCACCATCATCGGCTTCGACGGCGACCTGGACGGCGTCGAACTGCTGTACACCTCGCTGCTGGTGCAGGCCACCGCGGCCATGAACAGGTCGGGCGCCCGCCAGCACCTGGACGGCGCCTCGCGGACCAAGGCGTTCCGGCAGTCCTTCCTGGTGGCGTACGCGGCGCGGATCCGCGAGCGGCTGACCGCCGCCACCGAGCAGGCCACCAGCGCCGCGGCGGCCGGGCGGCACCTGCGCGAGGACGGCACCGAGGAGCAACTGGTGCCCGACGAGCGGCTGCTGCCGGCGCTGGCGGCCCGCTCGGAGGCGGTGGACCAGGAGGTCGGGCGGATGTTCCCGAAGCTGGTCTCGCAGCGGGTGCGGGTGAGCGACGGCGAGGGCTGGGCGGCCGGGCGGGCGGCCGCCGACCGGGCCGCCCTGCACGGCCGGGCCGGGGAGATCCGCGGCTAGGCCGTGGGGCCGGGCCTGATAGAACGGAATCCGTTGCGAACGAGGGGGACCGACGATGACGGAGTCGGGGTACACGGACCGGGTGCGCGGGGCGCTGCTCGGCGGGGCGGTCGGGGATGCTCTCGGCTGGCCGGTGGAGTTCCAGCAGCTCTACCAGATCCGGGAGCGGTACGGCCCGGCCGGAGTGACCGGGCTGCCGGCCGGCGGTCGGGTCGCCGAGGTCACCGACGACACCCAGATGACGCTGTTCACCGCCGAGGGGCTGATCCGCGGCTTCGTCCGGGGCTGGACGGGCGGCGGCGGCTCGGTGCCGGAGGCCGTCCACGGTGCCTACCGGCGCTGGCTGCTGACGCAGCAGCAGGACGCGCCCGACCCCGGTCCACTCCCCCGCCCGTACGACGGCTGGCTGCTGCGCGAGCCGTTCCTGTACGCGCGGCGGGCCCCGGGCAACGCCTGCCTGAGCGGGGTGTCGCAGTACCCGGAGTTCCCGGCGCCGGTCGCGTTCGGGCAGCCGGGGCCGGTCAACGCGCACTCCAAGGGGTGCGGCACGGTGATGCGCTCGGCGCCGTTCGGGCTGGCCCGGCTGGGCGTCGAGCAGTCCTTCGGACTGGCCGCCCAGTGCGCGCAGCTCACCCACGGGCACCCGACCGGCTATCTGGCGGCGGGCGCCTTCGCGGCGCTGGTCGAGCGGCTGGCGGACGGGGTCGAGCCGTGGACGGCGGTCGGGCGGACCATCGAGCAGACCGGCACCTGGCCGGGCGCCGAGGAGACGGTCCGGGCGCTGCACCGGGCGGTGCGGGTGGCCGAGGAGGGTGAGCCGTCGGCGGACGCGGTGGAGCGGGTCGGACTCGGCTGGATCGCCGAGGAGTGCCTGGCCATCGCGGTGTACTGCCTGCTGGCCGCGGCCTCCGGGCCGGACCGGGCCCGGGCGGCGCTGCTGCTGTCGGTGAACCACTCCGGGGACAGCGACTCGACCGGCGCGGTCTGCGGCAACCTGGTCGGCGCGGCGTACGGCGCCTCGGCCCTGCCGGCGGAGTGGACCGAGGCGGTCGAGGGCCGGGAGACGCTGCTGCGGGTCGCCGACGACCTGGTGGTGCTGTTCGGCAGCCGGGAGCCGGCCCACCCGGCGCTCGGCGGGCGCTACCCGGCCGGGTGAGCCGGCGCCCGGTCACCCGGCCTGCGGGTCGGTGACCTGGCCGAGGAAGAGCGGCCGGCCGGTCGTGGTGTCCCGGACCAGGAACAGGAACGGCCGGTCGATGTGCAGCTCGACGGCCTGCCGCGGGGCCTGCGCGGCCGTTGCCACCACGCCCACGCCGCTGCCCGCGGCGGCCACCGTGCCCTCCTCGTCCACCTGGACGGTGGCCTTCTGCACCACCGTGCCGACCCTCAGCGACTCGTGCGCCCCCGGCCCGGTGAGGCCGCTGAGGTCGGCCGCGTCGAAGGCCGCCGCCACGCCGAGCGCGCGCAGCGCGGGCACCAGGTCGTCGGCGGTGTCGAAGCGGAAGCGCGGCAGGGTCAGATCGACCGGCCGTTCGGCGAGCGCGCCGAGGATCGTGTCGAGCTGGGCCTGGTCCAGACCCTTGGCGAAGGCCGCGAAGCCGCCCTGCGCCGGCACCACCAGATCCATCGCCAACCCGCCGTCCTCATAGGGGAGTTCGACGGCCTGCCAGGGTTCCCCGAGGATGCCGCCGGAGCCCTCGGCATAGCGGAAGGTGCCGGTCTGGCCCATCGTGCCGACGTTCGGCGCGGAGCCGTCCAGCCGGTGGAACGGCCGGTCGGAGGTGTGCGCGGCCTTGAACGGCGAGGCCCACTTCGCCTTGAGGTAGAGCGCGTCGGTGAGCGCCAGCCTGGTGTCCGAGGTGATCGCGCCCTTCCCGAAGAGGTCCTTGATCCGCCCCTCGGTCGCCTTCTCCACGGCCGCGTTGACGGTCCTGCGGGAGCCGTCCGGGTCCTTGGCGAAGTCGGTGGTGTGGACGCCGGTGTCGAAGGCGGCGGCGAGGGTGCGCAGGTAGTCCTGGCCGAGCGGGAAGCCCTGCTGGGCCCAGAGCGCGTCGGACTGGCGCAGGGTCAGGCCGTCGGTCGGCGGGACACGGCGGTTGAGGGCGCCGGTGGCGAGCGCGTACTGCTCCGGGGCGAGGTCGGTGTGCAGGGCCCTGGCGAGTTCGTCGGCGGTGGCGCCGCGGGCGCCGGGCAGCAGCATGGCGAGCGCGGTGGCCAGGCCGGACGGGGAGAGCACGAGGTTGCGGCCGGCCTGGTCGGGGGCCGCGGTGAGGGTGTGCAGAAGGTCCAGGCCGAAGGCGCTGGTGGCGGTGGCGGTGGCGGCGACCCGGGCGGGGTCGACGGGCGCCGGGGTCTCGGGCGCCGAGACCCGGACGACCACGGGGTCGGCGGCGCCGGTGCTGCCGCAGCCGGTGAGCAGCGACGCGGCGAGCGCGGCGGTGAGCAGCAGCGCCGCCGGGCCGCGGGAGCTGCGGGCGGCGGGCGGGCGGCCGTCGCGGTGGAGACGGCGGTGGCTGCGATTGCGGCTGGTGCGGCTCGTCATGGCGGTTCGACGCGGCACCGGCCCGAGCGGTTCCGCCACGCCCTTTCCGGCGGCCCGGACCTCGGTCGGCCCGGGTCTCCCGGCGGCCCGGGCCTCTCTGGGCCTCAGACCTCGACCAGCAGTTCCTCCAGCCCGCGGATCACATAACCCGGGCGCCACTCGGGCTCGCGGACCAGCCGCAGGCCCGGCGCCCGGCGCAGCAGCGCGCCGTACGACTCGGTGAGCTCAAGTCTGGCAAGGGGAGCGCCCAGACAGAAGTGGATTCCGGCGCCGAAGGTGATGTGCGGGTTGTCGGCGCGGCCGAGGTCGAGCCGGTCGGGGTCGGCGAAACGCTCCGGGTCGCGGTTGGCGGAGCCGAAGAGCAGCGCGATCTCGGAGCCGCGCGGGATGGTCACCCCGCGCACCTCGATGTCCTCCAGCACCCAGCGCTCGAACATCTGCAGCGGGGTGTCCCAGCGCATCAGCTCCTCGACGGCGGTGGGCAGCAGTTCGTCCACCGAGCCGCGCAGCCGGGCGAGTTCGTCCGGGTTGCGGAAGAGCGCCCACCAGCCGTTGCCGGTGGTGTTGACGGTCGCCTCGTGGCCGGCGTTGAGGAGGAGCACGCAGGTGGAGATCATCTCCTGCTCGCTGAGCGCGTCCGAGCCCTCCTGGGCCTGGATCAGCGCGCTGATCAGGTCGGAGCCGGGGGCGGTCCGGCGCTCGCGGATCAGGGTCCGCAGGTAGTCGGAGAACTCGATGCTCGCCGTGACGGCCCGGCGGGCGGCCTCCTCGGTGGGGTTGAGTTCGAACATGCCGGTGATGTCGGCGGACCACGGCCGCAGCAGGTGCCGGTCGGACGCCGGCACGCCCAGCATCTCGGCGATCACCGCGACCGGCAGCGGCTCGGCGACGGCGCTGATCAGGTCCCCGCCGCCGGCCGCGAGCAGCCCGTCCACCAGCTCCCCCGCCAGCCGCTGGACGGTCGGCCGCAGCCCCTCGACCATGCGCGGGGTGAACGCCTTGGACACCAGCCGGCGGATCCGGGTGTGGTCCGGGGCCTCCAGGTCGAGCAGCCCGTGGTCGTTGAGGGTGTGGAACGGCTCGTGCGCCGGGTCGGGCACGGGCCGGCCGAACTCCTCGTGGGTGAACCGGTGGGTGTACGTGCGCCCGAGCCGCCGGTCCCGCAGCAGCGCGCTGACATCCTCGAAGCGCGACACCAGCCACTGCCCGGTCGGCTCGTAGTACGTCACCGGTGCCTGCTCGCGCAGCTCGGCGTACGCGTCGTACGGATGGGCCACGAACGCCGCCGACCAGGGGTCGAACTTCGCCGTCGTCGTCATTGCTCGATCACTCCAGGCTGTGAGGGGAAGCCGGAAGGATTATCGTACGCATGCGGCCGGTTCGCCCCGGGGCCCACCCGGTCAGACCGATCCGGCCAGCAGCCGCCGGACCAGCGCCGGGAGGGCGATGGAGATCGGCTCACGGACCACCTCGGCGGCGGCCTCGTCGAACGGGGTCGGCTCGCCGTTGACCACGATCAGACGGGCGCCGGACTCGACGGCGATCTGCGGGAGGGCGGCCACCGGGTAGACCTGGAGGCTGGTGCCGACCGCGACGAAGAGGTCGCAGGCCCTGGCGATGGCGTCGGCCTGCTGGAGCACCACCGGATCCAGGGCCTCGCCGAACATCACCGTGCGGGGCTTGAGCACCCCGCCGCACTCCTGGCAGGCGGGATCCGGCTCGCCCGCCGCGACCCGCTCCAGCGCCTCGGCCATCGACCCGTGGACCCCGCAACGCACACACTGCACCTCCCGTGCGGTGCCGTGCAGTTCGAGCACCTTGCGGGCGGGCAGACCGGCCCGCTGGTGCAGGCCGTCGACGTTCTGGGTGAGCACCCGCACCGGCAGGCCGCCGCGCTCCAGCTCGACCAGCGCCCGGTGGCCGGCGTTGGGCTCGGCGGCGAGCGCGCCCGCGTCCCGGCGCATCAGCCAGGCCCGCCGGCGCACCTGCGGATCGGTCAGGTAGGGGCCGATGGTGACCAGTTCCTGGGCGGCCGGGTCGCGCTGCCAGAGGCCGTTCGGACCGCGGTAGTCGGGGATGCCGGAGCCGGTGGAGATGCCGGCACCGGTGAGCACGGCGATCAGCGGGCGCTTCGCGTTCATGCCCCGGACGGTACGGGCACCCGCGCCGCGGCCGCCACCGGAAATCCGGATGCGCCGCGTCAACTCCCGTCGCACACCGGCCCGTCAGCGCCTTCCCGGGGTGAGGGTGCCGCGGCTGGAGAACGGGCCTCGCTCAGGAAAGGAGGAAATGTGTGCCCGGGAAAACCCCGGCGCCATCCGCGCCCGTTCCGAAACGGCTTCGGAAGCCGAGAGCGAGTTGGGACCGCAGACACCGCCCCACCCGCCCGGAAATGCCGAAGGGCCCGGAGGCGAAATGCCTCCGGGCCCTTCAGTGCAGTAGCGGGGACAGGATTTGAACCTGCGACCTCTGGGTTATGAGCCCAGCGAGCTACCGAGCTGCTCCACCCCGCGTCGGTAAACCCGACTCTACGCCACTTCGGCCGGGAAACCGAATCGGTTTCCCCGGGCCCCTCGGGCCGCACCGGGCAGCCGGGCGAAACACCGCCGGACGGGGGCGATTTACGCCATTCACCGACGAGCCGGCCCGGTAGCGAGTAGCTTGTTTGACCGCGCTCAACCTGCCGAAGCGAGATCACGTCGGGGGCTTCAGCCATGGTCAACACGCCTGCCAGCGTGGCCGTTCAGCAGTCCGACGGCCACCGGCCCGGATCGGGGCGGAGCCTCGACGACCGGGTGCCCTTCCTCGCCCGGCTGGAACAGGCCGAGCGGACCGCTCTGCTCTCCCTGGGCCGGCGGCTCCGGTACCCGCCCCGGTCCACCGTGATCAGGCAGGAGGAGCCGTCCGACCACGTGCTGCTCATCCTGCACGGGTGGCTCAAGGTCACCGCGGCGGCGCCCAACGGCTACGAGGCGCTGCTCGCGCTGCGCGGCCCCGGCGACATCGTCGGCGAGTCCGCCGCCCTCAGCGGGCGGCCCCGCGCCGCCACGGTGACCACCCTGGAGCCGGTGGAGGCGGTGGCGGTCGACCGGACCACGTTCACCGCCCACCTGCAGCGGGCCCCGGCAACGGCCCTCCAGTTGCTGGCGCTCTCCACCGACCGCCTCCGCACCGCGGACCGCCGGCGGCTGGCCTTCGCCTCGCTCAGCGTGAGTGAGCGGCTTTCGGACCTGCTGCTGGAGCTGGCCCGCACCCACGGGAGCCCGACCGACGAAGGCATTCTCATCACCGTCCCGCTCAGCCAACAGGAGCTGGCCGGCTCGGTCGGAGCCTCCCGGGAGGCCGTCGCCCGGCTGCTCAGGTCGCTACGCGACCGGGGGGTGGTGATCACCCGTCGCCGCTCCCTCGTCATCGCCCGGCCCGACGTCCTCCGGCGCAGCGGCCAATTCGGCTGACCGACGGGCGGGTTCTGTGCACACGGTCACAGAGCGAGTACGTCATCCGCCCTCACGCCGAACGGCGGTGTCCCCGCAGGCTGGTGCCCGAGGACAACCCGAGAGGCAACCATGACCGAGTCGGTGAACCGCACCATCCTGCTGTTCGACATCGAGAAGTTCGGCAGGCGCGACGATGTCGAACAGGCCTTCATGCGCCGCATGCTCTACTCCGTGCTGCACGAGACCCTTCGGAGCGCGGGGGTCGAGCCGACCGAGCAGCGCCTGGAGGACCGCGGGGACGCGGTGATGGTGCTGATCAGCCCCACCGTGCCGAAGGCGCGGCTGCTGCGGGCCCTGCTCACCGAGACGCCCGCCCTGCTGCGGAGCAACAACCGGCTGGCGGCCGCCAGCGCCCGGGTACGGCTGCGGACCGTGCTGGCCGCCGGTGAGGTCGCGGTGCAGGAACTGGGCGGCGCCCTCGGCGGCGCGGTCGGCTGGGATCTCAACCAGGCGTTCCGGCTGCTGGACTCCGACGCCTTGCGGGAGGCGCTCGCGCTCGGCGACGGCCAGAGCGTGCTCTGCGTGTCCGACACGGTGTACCAGGGAATCGTCCGGCACGGCCACCACGGCGTTCCCGCCGGGGAGTTCCGCCGGATCACCACCGAGGGCAAGGAGGGTCCGCTCACCGCCTGGCTGCACGGGAACCGGGCGGGGGCCGCCCTCGCCTCCGCAACCGGCCGGGAGCCCAGCCCCGCCGAGCCCGCCCCCGCCGAGCCCGCCCCCGCCGAATCCAGCCCTGCCGAGCCCGCCCCCGCCGAGCGCACCGCCGGCCGGGCGGCGGCCGGCGGCATCCAGTTCCTCGGCGGAGCCCCCTCCTTCGGCGGCAGCCTGGTCGCCGGCGACCAGCACATCGTCTCCGGCGGACAGGTGCACGGCGATGTGAACATCGGCACTCCCCGCCCCGACGGTGACCGATGACCGCCGCCCAGCCGGCGGGCGAAGCCCCCCAGCCGGCCGCCGCCTCCGCCGACCAAGAGCCGGCCCAGCCCGCCGAGGAGCAGCCGGAACCGCAGGAAGCCCCGCCCGAGCAGCCGCAGAACGCCTGGGAGGCCGCCCAGGAACTGCTGGAGCACGCGCCGGAGAGCTTCACCGGCCAGGGCTACTTCTTCACCGGCGGGACACCGCACTTCGGTGGCGGCCTGGTCGGCGGCGACCAGCACACCGTGTCCGGCGGGCAGGTGCACGGTGACGTCGTCACCGGCCAGAAGACGACGATCTACCAGATCGGCGCTCGGATCGGCGCCGCCTTCGGCACCCCCCTGCACGGTTCCGGCGAGGTACCCGCCCCCGAACTGGACGCCCTGGAAAGCGTCTTCCAGGACGGCCCGGTGTTCCCGGCGGCCCTCGACATGCTGCGCGAAGCCCGGGTCCTGGTCCTGGCAGGCCGGAGCGACAGCGGCCGCCGGTCGGCCGCTCTGATGCTGCTCCACCGGCTGGGCGCCCGCCGGATCCGCAGCCTCGACCCCGACGTCTCGCCCTCGTCCCTGCTCACCGGCGTCGAACGGGCCGACGGGTATCTGCTGGCCGACTACACCACGCCGCGCAGCCGGCCGTTCCGCCCGCACCACCTGCTCCGGCTGCGGGAGTACCTGGACAGGGAGAAGAGCTATCTGGTGATCACCGTCGCCAGGTCCGCGTCCTTCCGGGAGCTGGCACCGCTCGACTGGGAGCCCCCTGCCCAGGAGGACGTCCTGGCAGCCCACCTGCGTGGCCTGCTGGCCGGCGCGCCGGCCGAGCGGATCACCGGGCTCCTCTCCCTGCCGCCGGTCCTGGAGTTCCTCGCCAAGACCCGTCCGATCAGGGAACTCGCCGAGTTCGCCGCGCCGTTGGCCGGCTGCGCCACCGAGGCCGACGACCAGCCCGGCCTCGCCGAGTTCGGCCAGGGGGTGGTCCAGGAACAGGTCGGCCGCTGGTTCGGGGACCCTGACCTCCCGCTCCGCGAGAAGGCGTTCCTGCTCTCACTGGCCGTCTTCGACCACGCCCCGTACGCGCTCACCGCGGAACTCTCCGACCAACTGTTCCGCCGGCTCGAAGCCATCGACGCACCGGGGCGGAAGGAGGGCATCCCGCCGTTCGGCAATTCGATCGAGGAGCGGCTGGCGCTGGCCAGGGCCGAGCTGACCGAGGAGAACGAGCAGACCCCCTGGGGCCCGGTGCCCCAGCGGATGGCCTCCTTCGCGGACCACCGGACCTCGCACACCCTGCTGCGCGAGACCTGGATCAGCCACCCCTCCGCCCGGCCCGCCATCCTCGGCTGGCTCAACGCGCTGGCCACCGACCCGCGGCCGCTGGTCCGGACCCGGGTGGCCTCCGCCGCGGCCCTGCTCGCCTCCGTCGACCTCTCCTCGGCCATGGGCCGACTGCTCGGGCCCTGGTCCGAGTCGAAGGACTTCCGGCTCTGTCTGCAGGCGGCCAACACCCTCGCGCTCGCCTACTACGCGGGCACGGCGGCCGTCCCGCGCATCCTGCACGACTGGTGCCAGGACGACAACGCGCGCCGCCGCTGGAGCGCCATCCGCGGCTACGCGCTGCTCGGCCACCTCCTGCCGACCCAGGCCCTGGAGGCGTTCGCCCTCGCCGCCGACCGGCTGACGGAGGACGAACTCACCGAACTCGCCGAGGAGGTGAAGCTCGGGGACCGGCCCCAGCCGTCCGAACACCCCACCGGGTACCAGGCGCTGGGCCTGGTCGAGGCGGCCGAGCTGCTCATCCTCTCCCCCGCCGGCCCCGAGGCCCTCGCCGCGCTGGTCCGGTGGCTGTCCGGCCCCCCTCAGCTGCGGCAGCTGGCACTCGCCGTCTTCCTGACCGCCGCCCAGCGCACCGAGGGTGAGCAGGACCCGGCCGGGCGGCCCCTGCTGCTCGGCTGGTACGCCGAGAGCCACCGGCCCGAACCGGGCGAGGCGGTGGAAGTCACCACCCTTCCGGGCCAGGACGGACCGGCGGCGGTCCGGACACTGCTGACCGTCCTGTGGCGGACCGCGCTCGCCGACCGGAGCTACGGCCCGGCCGCCCTGCGGGTCCTGCGCGGCTGGCTGTTCAGCGCCCTCCCGCTGCCCGAGGTCGAGGCCGAACTCGCCGACCTGCTCGCCGCACTCACCGTCACCGACCGCGACCGGCTGCGGCTCAGCCACCTCCTCCGGACCACTCGCGACGGCCTCGGCACCGACGGCACCGGCGCCGTGGACCGTCTGCTGCTCAACCTCAGCCCGCACTGATCCGCCCTCGACCCAGGAGCACCAGCGCATGCCGGAGCACCACCGACCCCACGCCGCGGCGGGCCACGCCACCCCGCTGACCGACCCCGTCCTGACCGTCCGCCCGCTGGGCAGGTCGGTCGGCCTGACCCGGCGGCTGGCCACCCAGGCCGACAGCGCACTGGTCCTCTCCACCGCCAAGGGCGGCTACCAGGTCTACCTCCCGCCGCATCGCCCCGGCCTCACCGATCTGGTCGGCCGCGCCTACCAGGCGGCGTACGAGGTGGATCTCGCCGTCCACCACCTCCGTCTCACCGAGCGGCTCCCCGGCCAGGACGACGTCGGCGCCTTCGAGGCCGTCGTCGACGTCGACTGGCAGGTGTCGGCCGCCGAACGCGTCGTCATGAGCCGGATCCGCGACGTCCCGGCCCTGCTCGCCCCCCGGATCCGGCAGCGGATGCGCGTCACCGCCCGCACGCTCGCCACCGACCTCAGCGGCGAGGCCGAACTGGCCGTCCAGCGGGCGCTCGACGAGCAGCCGCTCGCCGACGCGGAGGGGCTCCGGGTGACCTGCGCCGTCCGGCTGGACCTCGACCCGGCCGCCCAGGCCCAGAAGGAACTGCTCCGCAGCTACCACTTCAGCCGGCAGGCCCACCCGCTCGCCCTGCGCCAGGTCCAGGAGGAGAACGAGATCCTCGCCGCGAAGTCGAAGTTCTACCAGTACCACCTGGAAGAGGGCGGGGTGGCCGCCTGGGCCCTCCAGCTCGCCCAGCACCCGGACGACCTGCCGCGGGCGCTCGAACACCTCCGCGGTGAGCAACAGGACCTGGTCCGCAACCAGATCCATCTGGTCGAAAAGCTGCTGGGCCAGGGCACCTTCGAGCAGTTCCAGCTGGAGGACTCCTCCCGGGCCGCGCTGGAGGCGATCACCGCCATCCTCCGCCAGGCTCCCGGCTCCGGCGTCACCCCGGAGCTGGGCACCGGACCGGCCGCTCCGTACCCGAACTGACCTGTGGAGCCGACCATGCCCACCGCCCCCACACCGTCCCCCGCGCCGTCCCCCACTCCGCCTCCGACCGCCGGTTCGGCCGGCGGGACCGCGCTGCTCGCCGAGTTGCGCACCGAGATAGCCCGCGCGGACAGCAAGGCCGCCATCCTGGTCGCCGCCCTCGGCGTGCTGGTCGGAGTCCTGGGAGGCCTGCTCGCCGGCGGCGACTGGCGCCCGGAGCGGCTCGCCGGGCCGGCCGAGGTGCTCCTGATCTCCGGCGCCGCCGGCCTGGCCGCCTCGCTGCTCTCGCTCCTGCTCGCGGTCCTGCCCCGCTACCGGCGGAGCACCTGGTGCCCGGGGCGTCCGCTCGCCTACTTCGGCGACATACGCCGCGCCACCCGGCAGGGCCTGCTGGCCGAAGCCCTCGCCGACACCGAACGGCTCGCCACCGAGGGCGTGCTGACGGCACTCGCCGACACCAGCCTGATCGTCTCCCGGAAGCACCGCTGGGTCCGGACCGGGGTGTTCTCCTTCGGGCTCGGGATGCTGCTGCTGGTCACGGCCCTGCTCATCGGCTGACCCCTCCCGCACGTCCGTCCGCACCGCCGCACCACTCGTCGACCGTGCCCGGCGCCGTTCCCGCGCGCCCATCACCGAGGATCCCGCCATGTCCGAGCCGACCTATCCGGCCGCGCCCCAGCCCGCCCCACCGCAGTGCCCGACGATCCCTCCGCAGTACCCGACGCCGACGGGCGAAAGCCGGCCCGCCCCGACGTACCCGACCGTCCCACCCGTCGCACCGCCGTACCCCACACCCCCGAGGACGGCGCCCCCCGCGCCCCCGAAGACGGCCCCGCAGCCGTCCGCCGACCGGCCGGTCGACCCTGCCGTCGACATCGCACCGCACACCGGCCGGGTCCACCTCGCCGCCCGCCAGCGCGGCGCGGACGCCACCACACTCGGACAGCTGGCCCTCCAGCTCCCGCACTTCCTCTGCAGCCTGGCCACGGTCTGGCTGCTCTCGCTCCTCCTCCCGACCGCCCTCGGCTACCTGGTGATCGCCCTCTGGGTCGCCTCCGGCGCCCTGGTCTTCCACCGCCCCACCGAGCGCCTGCTCGCCCGCTACCTCTTCCATCTGCGGGTCCCGCTCCGCTCCGACCTGGAACGGCTGGAGCCGATCTGGCAGCAGGTCACCATGAAGGCCGGTGTGGACGGCTCCGTCTACGACCTCTGGATCGAGGAGAACCACCAGCTCAACGCCTCGGCGGCGGCCGGACACATCGTCAGCGTCACCCGCTACTCGCTGGAGAAGCTCCCGCCCGCCCAGCTCGCGGGCGTCCTGGCCCACGAACTCGGCCACCACCGCGGCGGTCACGCCTGGGCCACCCTGCTGGGCTACTGGTACTCCCTGCCGGGCCGGCTCACCTGGCTGGCGTTCCGGTTCGCGGCGTCCTTCCTGTTCCACTTCACCGCGTTCTTCTCCGGTCTCGGCGCCCTCGCGGTGGCCATCGCCTGCGGCGCCCTGGCCGTCGCCGCCGCGCTCGTCTTCCCGCCGCTGCTGATGGTCCTGGTCACGCCCTACCTGATCGCGGCGGTCGGCCGGCGCTCCGAGCTCCGGGCCGATCTGCAAGCGGCCGAAGCGGGATTCGCCGACGCCATGCTGGAGGTCCTGCACACCTTCCGGGCCGCGGAGGCGGCGGAGCTCGAAGCCGCCCGGAGGGCCAACGGGGGCCGGCAGGTGCGGCCGGGCCTGGTCGCCCGTCTGCTCTCCACGCACCCCGACCCCCACACCCGGATCCGGCGGCTGGAGGACTGGCGCGCGGCCCGGCGGTGACCGCCCCCGAAACGCCGCAGGGCGGCCACCCCGAATCGGGGTGACCGCCCTGCGGTACGAGACCGTCAGCCCGTGTAGGGGCCGTAGTCGTAGTCGTCCAGCGGAACCGCCTGGCCGGAGCCGGCGCCGAAGGGCGACAGGTCGTAGTCGTCGTAGCCGACGGCCGAGTACATCGCGGCCTTGGCCTCTTCGGTCGGCTCGACCCGGATGTTGCGGTAGCGGGGCAGACCCGTACCGGCCGGGATGAGCTTACCGAGGATGACGTTCTCCTTGAGGCCCAGCAGCGGGTCCGACTTGGCGTGGATCGCCGCGTCGGTGAGGACCCGGGTCGTCTCCTGGAAGGAGGCGGCCGACAGCCAGGACTCGGTGGCCAGCGAGGCCTTGGTGATACCCATCAGCTGCGGACGGCCGGAGGCGGGGTGACCGCCCTCGGAGACCACCCGACGGTTCTCGGTCTCGAAGCGGCCGCGCTCGACGAGCTCGCCCGGGAGCAGCTCGGCGTCGCCCGACTCGATGATCGTCACACGGCGGAGCATCTGCCGGATGATGATCTCGATGTGCTTGTCGTGGATCGACACACCCTGCGAGTTGTAGACCTTCTGGACCTCGGCGACCAGGTGGATCTGGACGGCACGCTGGCCCATGATCCGCAGCACGTCGTGCGGGTTGGTGGCACCCATGGTCAGCTTCTGGCCGACCTCGACCGCCTCGCCCTCGCTGACGAGCAGCTTCACACGCTTGGAGACCGGGTAGGCGATCTCGTCGGTGCCGTCGTCCGGCGTGACGACCAGCTTGCGGGTCTTCTCGGTGTCCTCGATGCGGACCCGGCCCTGGGCCTCCGAGATCGGGGCCACACCCTTGGGGGTACGGGCCTCGAAGAGCTCGACGACACGGGGCAGACCCTGGGTGATGTCGTCACCGGCCACACCACCGGTGTGGAAGGTACGCATGGTCAGCTGGGTACCGGGCTCACCGATGGACTGGGCGGCGATGATGCCGACCGCCTCACCGATGTCGACCAGCTTGCCGGTGGCCAGCGAACGCCCGTAGCACATGGCGCAGGTGCCGACGGCCGACTCACAGGTCAGGATCGAGCGGGTCTTGACCTCGCCGATGCCGTGGCGGATCAGCTCGTCGATCAGCACGTCACCGAGGTCGGTGTTGGCGGTGGCAAGGAGCTTGCCGTCCACCGTGATGTCCTCGGCGAGCATGCGGGCGTAGACGCTGGTCTCGACGTCGTCGGCCTTGCGGAGCACACCGTCGACGCCCACGGAGCCGATCGCCAGCTTCAGGCCGCGCTCGGTGCCGCAGTCCTCCTCGCGAATGATGACGTCCTGGGAGACGTCGACCAGACGACGGGTGAGGTAACCGGAGTCGGCGGTACGCAGAGCGGTGTCGGCCAGACCCTTACGGGCACCGTGGGTGGAGATGAAGTACTCCAGCACGGACAGGCCCTCACGGAACGACGCCTTGATGGGACGGGCGATCGTCTCGTTCTTCGCGTTCGACACCAGACCACGCATACCGGCGATCTGACGCATCTGCATCATGTTTCCACGAGCACCCGAGTCGACCATCATGAAGATGGGGTTCGTCTTCGGGAAGTTCTCGTTCATGGCCTCGGCGACCTCGTTGGTCGCCCGGGTCCAGATGCCGATGAGCTCCTGCTTGCGCTCGTCGTTGGTGATCAGACCGCGCTCGTACTGCTTCTGGATCTTCTCGGCCTGCGCCTCGTAGCCCTCAAGGATCTGGCCCTTGCTCGGCGGGACGACGACGTCGGAGATCGAGACGGTGACACCGGAACGGGTCGACCAGTGGAAGCCGGCCGCCTTCAGGTTGTCCAGGGTCGCCGCGACGACGACCTTCGGGTAGCGCTCGGCCAGGTCGTTGACGATCGCGGAGAGCTGCTTCTTGCCCACCTCGTAGTCGACGAACGGGTAGTCCTCGGGCAGCAGCTCGTTGAAGAGCGCGCGGCCCAGGGTGGTGCTCAGGCGGAAGGACTCGCCCTCGAACCAGGACGACTGGCCGTCCTCGTCCACCGGCGGGGTCCAGCCGCGCGGCGGGACGGTGCCGATCGGCAGACGCAGCTCGATCGGGGCCTGGACGTCCAGCTCACGGGCGTCGAAGGCCATGATCGCCTCGGCGGTCGACGAGAAGGTGCGGCCGGCGCCCTTCACGTTCTCGCGGTCCGAGGTGAGGAAGAACAGACCGAGCACCATGTCCTGGGTCGGCATGGTGACGGGGCGACCGTCGGCCGGCTTCAGGATGTTGTTCGAGGACAGCATCAGGATGCGGGCCTCGGCCTGCGCCTCCGCGGAGAGCGGCAGGTGGACGGCCATCTGGTCGCCGTCGAAGTCCGCGTTGAACGCGGTGCAGACGAGCGGGTGGATCTGGATGGCCTTGCCCTCGACCAGCTGCGGCTCGAAGGCCTGGATGCCGAGGCGGTGCAGGGTGGGCGCACGGTTCAGCAGAACCGGGTGCTCGGCGATGACCTCTTCGAGGACGTCCCACACGACCGGGCGGGCGCGCTCGACCATGCGCTTGGCCGACTTGATGTTCTGCGCGTGGTTCAGGTCGACCAGGCGCTTCATCACGAACGGCTTGAAGAGCTCCAGCGCCATGGCCTTGGGCAGACCGCACTGGTGCAGCTTGAGCTGCGGGCCGACGACGATGACCGAACGGGCCGAGTAGTCGACTCGCTTGCCGAGCAGGTTCTGACGGAAACGACCCTGCTTGCCCTTCAGCATGTCGCTGAGGGACTTCAGCGGGCGGTTGCCCGGGCCGGTGACCGGACGGCCGCGGCGGCCGTTGTCGAACAGCGCGTCGACGGCCTCCTGGAGCATGCGCTTCTCGTTGTTCACGATGATCTCGGGGGCACCGAGGTCGAGCAGGCGCTTCAGGCGGTTGTTGCGGTTGATGACGCGGCGGTACAGGTCGTTCAGGTCGGAGGTCGCGAAGCGGCCACCGTCCAGCTGCACCATCGGACGCAGGTCCGGCGGGATGACCGGGACGCAGTCCAGCACCATGCCGTTGGGCTTGTTGGTGGTCTGCAGGAACGCGGAGACGACCTTGAGGCGCTTCAGCGCACGGGTCTTCTTCTGGCCCTTGCCGGTGCGGATGATCTCGCGCAGACGCTCGGACTCCTCCGCCAGGTCGAAGGTCTCGAGGCGGTCCTTGAGGGCCGCCGCGCCCATCGAGCCGGAGAAGTAGGTGCCGAAGCGGTCGCGCAGCTCGCGGTAGAGCAGCTCGTCGCCCTCGAGGTCCTGGACCTTGAGGTTCTTGAAGCGGGCCCACACCTCGTCGAGGCGGTCGAGCTCGCGCTGCGCGCGGTCGCGCAGCTGCTTCATCTCGCGCTCGGCGCCCTCGCGCACCTTGCGGCGCACGTCGGCCTTGGCGCCCTCGGCCTCCAGCTCGGCCAGGTCGGTCTCGGCCTTCTTGGCACGGGCCTCGAGGTCGGAGTCGCGGCGGTTCTCGATCTGCTGACGCTCGACCGAGACGTGCGCCTCCAGGGACGGGAGGTCGCGCTGACGGCGCTCGTCGTCCACCCAGGTGATCATGTAGGCGGCGAAGTAGATGACCTTCTCGAGGTCCTTCGGCGCCAGGTCGAGCAGGTAGCCCAGACGCGACGGGACACCCTTGAAGTACCAGATGTGGGTGACCGGAGCGGCCAGCTCGATGTGGCCCATCCGCTCACGGCGCACCTTGGCGCGGGTCACCTCGACGCCGCAGCGCTCACAGATGATGCCCTTGAAGCGGACGCGCTTGTACTTACCGCAGTAGCACTCCCAGTCCCGGGTCGGGCCGAAGATCTTCTCGCAGAAGAGGCCGTCCTTTTCGGGCTTCAGGGTGCGGTAGTTGATGGTCTCCGGCTTCTTGACCTCGCCGTGCGACCACTGGCGGATGTCGTCGGCGGTGGCCAGGCCGATGCGGAGCTCGTCGAAGAAGTTGACGTCAAGCACTGGTCGTCAAGCCCTCTTTCGTAAGTCGAGAGTCGTTCATGTGGTCTGAGGGGGGCCTGGGGGCGGGCCGGCTGCTCAGCGGGCAGCCGGCCCAACCTCCGTCAGACCTCTTCGACGCTGCTGGGCTCGCGCCGGGACAGGTCGATGCCGAGCTCCTCGGCGGCGCGGAACACGTCCTCGTCGGAGTCCCGCATCTCGATGGACTGGCCGTCCGAGGACAGCACCTCCACGTTGAGGCAGAGCGACTGCATTTCCTTGATGAGCACCTTGAAGGACTCGGGAATGCCGGGCTCGGGGATGTTCTCGCCCTTGACGATGGCCTCGTAGACCTTCACGCGGCCGAGAACGTCGTCGGACTTGATGGTGAGCAGTTCCTGCAGCGCGTAGGCCGCGCCGTACGCCTCAAGGGCCCACACCTCCATCTCACCGAAGCGCTGACCACCGAACTGCGCCTTACCACCGAGCGGCTGCTGGGTGATCATCGAGTACGGACCGGTCGAACGGGCGTGCAGCTTGTCGTCGACCAGGTGGTGCAGCTTGAGGATGTACATGTAGCCGACCGAGACCGGCATCGGGAACGGCTCGCCGGAGCGGCCGTCGAACAGCCGGGCCTTACCGGTGGAGTTCACCAGGCGCTCACCGTCACGGGTGAGGGTGGTGTTGTCCAGCAGGCCGGTGATCTCGTCCTCGCGGGCGCCGTCGAAGACCGGGGTGGCGAGGTTGGTGCCACCCTCGACGGTGTCGGCGCCGATCGCCTGCAGGCGCTGGGCCCACTCGTCGGCGAGGCCGGAGACGTCCCAGCCCTGCTTGGCGAGCCACCCGAGGTGGATCTCCAGGACCTGTCCCGGGTTCATTCGGGACGGGACACCCAGCGGGTTCAGGATGATGTCGACCGGGGTGCCGTCCTCCAGGAACGGCATGTCCTCGACCGGCAGGATCTTGGAGATGACGCCCTTGTTGCCGTGACGGCCGGCGAGCTTGTCACCGTTGGTGATCTTGCGCTTCTGGGCCACGTAGACGCGGACCAGCTGGTTCACGCCCGGGGGCAGCTCGTCGCCCTCTTCGCGGTCGAAGACGCGGACGCCGATGACCTTGCCGGACTCACCGTGCGGCACCTTGAGCGAGGTGTCGCGGACCTCACGGGCCTTCTCACCGAAGATCGCGCGCAGCAGGCGCTCCTCCGGGGTCAGCTCGGTCTCACCCTTCGGGGTGACCTTGCCGACCAGGATGTCGCCGGTGACGACATCGGCGCCGATGCGGATGATGCCGCGCTCGTCGAGGTCGGCGAGGACCTCCTCGGAGACGTTCGGGATGTCCCGGGTGATCTCCTCGGGGCCCAGCTTGGTGTCACGGGCGTCGACCTCGTGCTCCTCGATGTGGATCGAGGAGAGGACGTCGTCCTGCACGAGGCGCTGCGACAGGATGATCGCGTCCTCGTAGTTGTGACCCTCCCAGGACATGAACGCCACGAGCAGGTTCTTGCCGAGGGCCATCTCGCCCTCGTCGGTGCAGGGACCGTCCGCGAGCACCTGGCCGGACTCGACCCGGGCGCCCTCGTCCACGAGCACCTTCTGGTTGAAGGCGGTGCCCTGGTTGGAGCGGGTGAACTTGGCGGCGCGGTACGTGGTGTACGTGCCGTCGTCGTTGGCCACGGTGACGTAGTCGGCCGAGACCTCCTGGACGACACCCGCCTTCTCGGCCGTGATGACATCGGCGGCGTCGACCGCGCAGCGGTACTCCATGCCGGTGCCGACCAGCGGGGCCTCGCTCTTCAGCAGCGGCACCGCCTGGCGCATCATGTTCGAGCCCATGAGCGCGCGGTTGGCGTCGTCGTGCTCGAGGAACGGGATCATGGCGGTCGCGACCGACACCATCTGGCGCGGCGAGACGTCCATGTAGTCGATCTCGCTGCCCGGGATGTAGTCGATCTCGCCGCCACGGCGGCGGACCAGGACACGCGGCTCGGCGAAGTGCAGGTCCGCGGTCAGCGGGGCGTTCGCCTGGGCGATGACGTAGCGGTCCTCCTCGTCGGCGGTGAGGTAGTCCACCTGCTCGGTGACCACACCGTCGACGACCTTGCGGTACGGGGTCTCGATGAAGCCGAAGGCGTTGACCCGGCCGTACGAGGCCAGCGACCCGATCAGACCGATGTTCGGGCCTTCGGGGGTCTCGATCGGACACATGCGGCCGTAGTGCGAGGGGTGCACGTCACGGACCTCGAAGCCGGCGCGCTCACGGGAGAGACCGCCGGGGCCGAGGGCGGACAGACGGCGCTTGTGGGTCAGGCCCGACAGCGGGTTCGTCTGGTCCATGAACTGCGACAGCTGGCTGGTGCCGAAGAACTCCTTGATGGAGGCGACGACCGGCCGGATGTTGATCAGGGTCTGCGGCGTGATCGCCTCGACGTCCTGGGTGGTCATGCGCTCGCGCACGACGCGCTCCATACGGGCGAGACCCGTACGGACCTGGTTCTGGATGAGCTCGCCGACGTTGCGCAGGCGGCGGTTGCCGAAGTGGTCGATGTCGTCGACCTCGACCACGATGTCGCGGCCGGCGTCGTCACGCCACTCGGTCTCGCCCGCGTGCAGCTTCACCAGGTACTTGATCGCACCGATGATGTCGGGCTCGGTGAGCACGCCGGAGTCCAGCGACTCGGCGTTGCCCAGCTTGCGGTTGACCTTGTAGCGGCCGACCTTCGCGAGGTCGTAGCGCTTCGGGTTGAAGTAGAGGTTCTCGAGCAGCGTCTGCGCGGCCTCACGCGTGGGCGGCTCGCCCGGACGCAGCTTGCGGTAGATGTCCAGCAGCGCGTCGTCCTGGCCCTGGGTGTGGTCCTTCTCCAGGGTGGCGCGCATCGACTCGTACTCGCCGAACTCCTCGAGAATCATCTCGTTGGTCCAGCCGAGAGCCTTGAGCAGCACCGTGACGGACTGCTTGCGCTTGCGGTCGATGCGGACACCGACCATGTCACGCTTGTCGATCTCCATCTCGAGCCAGGCACCACGCGAGGGGATGACCTTGCAGGAGTAGATGTCCTTGTCGGACACCTTGTCCAGGGTGGAGTCGAAGTAGACACCGGGGGAACGGACGAGCTGGGAGACGACGACACGCTCGGTGCCGTTGATCACGAACGTGCCCTTGTGGGTCATGAGCGGGAAGTCGCCCATGAAGACCGTCTGAGACTTGATCTCACCGGTCTCGTTGTTCGTGAACTCGGCCGTGACGAAGAGCGGGGCGGCGAACGTGAAGTCGCGGTCCTTGCACTCGTCAATCGAGTTCTTCGGCGGCTCGAAACGGTGGTCGCGGAAGGTCAGCGACATCGACCCACTGAAGTCCTCGATCGGGGAGATCTCTTCGAAGATCTCCTCCAGACCGGACTTCGTGGGGACGTCCTGACCACTCTCCAGGGCCGCCTCGACCCGGGACTTCCAGGCCGCGTTGCCGAGCAGCCAGTCAAAGCTCTCGGTCTGCAGGGCCAGGAGGTTCGGGACCTCAAGGGGCTCCTTGATCTTCGCGAACGAGACGCGGAGCGGGGCGGTGGATGCGGCGGAATTGTTCGAGGCGTTGCGCGGCGCGGCCAAGAGGGGGGTCCTTCCGAGGGCTCGGAGCTCACTGCGCGCGTACCAGCCGGGCCTGGACGGGTTTGGTGCCGCCTTCCGCCACTGGCCTCCGCCGGGATCGAAATCCCAGGTCAGAGCCGTTTTGCGAAGGCAGTGCCAGACCCCTTCAGGGCAACGCCGACTCCGGGCGACGAGTCACGGAGCAGCTAACAGGCAGCGCAAAGGGACAGTGTAGCCAAACGGCACACTGCTGTCCAGCTCTGATTCGGAGACCGAATCGGAGACTCCTCCCGGTAGCCGGCGGACGCGTACGTCCACCGGGTACTGCACTGGCCCGGACACCGCCGGGCCCCATAACTCACGTGGAGTCACTTCCCGCTGAAGCCGCTGGTTATGCATCCAGCGGCGAACCAACCGGGCGGACTCGCGCCTTGAGAATCGCGCGCCGCGCCTGGTTCGTCAAGGGCCGGCCTCCGGCGCGGACCTCGACCCGTCCATCGGCCGGAAGCCCCCTGGCGTTACAGAAGCCGTGGTGGGGGCCACAGACGATGACAGCGATCACCATACCCGCCCGCACCGACAGTGCCGAGTGGGCTCTCGGCCACACTGGCGGCGGGCCTCCTGGGGGCCCGCTGGGGCCGGGTACGCGAAAAGGCCGGGCCGACCACCCGCAAGGGTGATCGGCCCGGCCTCGGGCCCCCTCAGAGGGGGCTCGGGGGTACTGCCTCCCGGCCGTCAGGGCCGGGAACAAGTCACTTGACGGTGACCTTGGCGCCGGCGGCCTCGAGGGCAGCCTTGGCCTTCTCGGCAACGTCCTTGGCAACCTTCTCCAGGACCTTGGCACCAGCGGTGTCAACGAGGTCCTTGGCCTCCTTCAGGCCGAGGGAGGTCAGGGTGCGCACCTCCTTGATGACCTGGATCTTCTTGTCGCCGGCACCCTCGAGGATGACGTCGAACTCGTCCTGCTCCTCAGCGGCCTCGACCGGGGCGCCCGGGGCAGCGATGCCCACGGCGACCGGGGCGGCAGCGGTGACGTCGAACTTCTCCTCGAAGGCCTTCACGAAGGCGGCGAGCTCGATGAGGGTGAGCTCCTCGAACTGCGCGAGCAGCTCGTCCTGGGACAGCTTCGCCATGATTGGCGTCCTTCCACTAAATCGGCAGGTGGTGCCGTATGTACGGGTTGGGCGGGCACGGGCCCGCAGCGAGGCGGTCAGCCTGCGGCCACGTCCTGGAGGGACATGGTGGTACTACTCCGCGGCCTCGTCCTCGGCGGCGGGAGCCGGCGTACCGGCACCGCCCTGCTCGACCTTGTCGCGAAGCGCGTCCACAGTGCGGACGAGCTTCGAGGGCAGGGCCTGGAAGAGCGCGGCAGCCTGCGACTGCTTGCCCTTCATGGCGCCGGCCAGCTTGGCGAGCAGCACCTCGCGGGACTCGAGGTCCGCGAGCTTCTTGATCTCATCGGCGGTCAGCGCCTTGCCGTCAAGGACACCGCCCTTGATGATGAGAGCGGGGTTCTCCTTGGCGAAGTCACGCAGAGCCTTCGCCGACTCCACCGGGTCACCGGTGACGAAGGCAACAGCCGTCGGACCCGCGAACAGGTCGTCCAGCTCCGTGATCCCGGCCTCGTTGGCAGCGATCTTGGTCAGCGTGTTCTTCACCACGGCGTACTGGGCGTTGTCACCCAGCGAGCGACGCAGGGTCTTAACCTGCTTCACCGTCAGACCGCGGTACTCGGTCAGCACGGCCGCGTTCGAGGCACGGAACTTGTCCGTGATCTCGGCGACGGCGGCAGCCTTGTCGGGCCTTGCCATAGGCTTACGCCTCCTTCCGTGATGTCGAAGTCGGGCCGACCGCGAAAGTCGACCATCTGTGCCTCGGACCGACCGGTCGTACGGAAGGAAAGCTCCTGCGGAAAAGCAGATGAGCCCCGGTGCGCAGGCGCACGGGGCTCAGTTCGACCTCGACAGGTGCACGCGAGACGCGCGAACCCGGAAGTCCAAGCTCCAAACACTCCTGCGCGGGCTGCCTGCGACAAGTCGCAGATCCTTCGGTCCCGTACTCCTCGCGGAGGCACGGCGACAACCAGCGGTCTTTGGCTCCGGTAACAGTAGCCGGACTCCGCCGTCCGGGGCAAATCGGCGCAGGTCGGCCCCTCGGAACGGCCGGCGGCGCGGTCAGCGGGCCAGTGAGGAGACGGTGCGGGTGCCGACGTCCTTGGTGTCCGCCTCGGCGGGGGCCTGCACCGAGAGGGGGCCGGCGAAGTCGGTGTAGAGCACCGAGTCGTCCGCCCGGCCGCTGTCCCCGGTCCCCGTGCGCTCCAGCTTGACCAGCTGGTCCTTGTCGTTCAGCCAGAGGTCCAGGGTCAGCGAGACCGAGCCGCCGGGGGCCAGCGCGGCCCGCAGCCCGTCCCGGCGGGCCTGGCTCAGCTGGGTCTGGGCGGCCGCGTACCGCTCGGCGCTGGTGGTGACCCGGTAGTGCTCCACCGTCGAGTCGTCGAACTTCTCCTCGCCGACGTACTGCGGGTCCGTCCCCTCGGCGGTGGCGGCGGCCAGCGCCTCGACCGGGTTGAGCAGGTCGATCAGCCCCGCGTACGGGATCTCCCGGTGGCCGTCCTGGCCCGGCTCGCCGGAGAACCGCTCCCAGTGCTTCCCGCCCAGCCGGGCCGCGGTGGCGGTGTCGCCGCCCTGGTAGGCCACGGTGTCCACGACGATCAGCTGCTCGGCGTCGGCCGGGGTGGAACGTTTGACCTGGAGGGCGGTCTTCGGCTGCCAGAACAACGGTCCGGAGCCGGCGTCCGCCCCCAGCCGGTAGCTGACCTTGGCCCGGCGGGCGGTCTGCATCGCGAGCTGGGCCGAGAGCAGGACACCGTGCGGCGACCGGTCGGTCGGCTTGGCCGGGCCGGTCGGGGAGGCGCTGGTCGCGGTCGGGGTCGGGGTGCCGGACGGCTCCGGCGAGAGGCCGGAGGCCTGGCCGCACGCCGTCAGACCGCTCGCCAGCAGCACGGCGGCCACCGTGGCCGCCAGTCGCCGCCGCACCACCATTGCCCGACTCCCCTTTCGACCGGCCACCCGTCCCGGCGGCTCCGCTCCCCGCTCACCATGCCACCCGCTCCGCGACCTGCCGCCGCCACCCCCCTCGTACGCGAGCCGGGCGGGCTCGGCCGAAGAGCGCGAGCAGGTCCTTCTCGCCGCCGAGGTCGCCGTCCGTGCCGACCACCCGGATCCCGATCGCCCCGGCCTCCCCCTCGCCCGTCACGTCGGCCGCGGTGACGGCGACGGCGACGGAAGCGAGGCGCGGAGCGCGCATGGGGGGTCCCCCGTGTGATCGAACTCCAAGCTGATTCTCAGCTCATGTGCAGCGGACTCTAACGGATCGCCAGGTCCGCCCGGCCACAACGCGCGGCCCCCGGCGGCTCAGTCCGTCGCGGCCGGTGGCTCCGTACCCGCCCCGGGCTCGGAGACGTCCGTCGTGGTGACCACGGTCGCGCCGGTCCCCTGGGCGGTGGCGCGCAGCCGCAGCAGGCGGTCCCCCGGCGCGACCCAGAAGTCGTAGCCGATCGCCGTGACCCCGCGCTCCCGGTAGTAGGCCAGCACCGCGGCGAGCCGGTCGGCGGTGAGCCCCTGGTCGGCGCCGAAGAAGTCGGTCACCGGAGCGGTGGCCCGGTAGTGCGCCACCGTGCCGCCGGCCAGTTCCTCGCCACCGAGCGAGGTGAACCTGCCGGTCAGCGCCATCGTGTACGCCCGGCCGCCCGGGTTGGCGACCAGCCCGGTCATCCAGCCGCCCGCGTAGCCGCCCGGGCCGGCGCCGGCCGCCGCGCGCGGGTCGAGCGACTCGGCGTCGGCCCGGTCCGCGTGCCTGGCCGGCCCGCCCTGGTACGCGAGGTCGAGCGCGCCGTTCCGGGCGGTCAGCAGGCCGGCGCCCAGCTCGTCGGTGACGGTCAGATCGGCCGTGTCGCGGGCGCCCCAGACCAGCGTGCCGCTCGCGGTGCGCCGCCCGGCCGGGCCCTCCTCGACCACGTCGACCCGCGCGCCGCCGGCGTCGTCCAGCGTCCGGACGGCCGAGAGCAGGACCTGCTTGGGCGGCCGGACGGTGCCCCGCTCGCCGTCGGGGGTGCGGTTCCCCGGCACTCCCATCCCGCTGCACGCCGCCGTGGCGCCGAGCAGCAACAGGGCCGCCACGAGGGCGGCGGGTCGAAGGGCTGGCGGCACGGCAACACTCCGGCGGTCGGCTGATCGATCACATGCGCGGACCGGCCGAGCGTACGACGGACCGCGCACCGGTCGCGCCCCGCCCCGGTCCCGGTCCGGGAACGACGACGGGCCCGCACCCCCGGTGAAAGGGGTACGGGCCCGTCGTACGGACTACTGCTGCGCCCAGGACGCGGCTACCGGTCGGAGCGGGAGGCTCAGAGGGCGGCCGGGTCCTCCTCGACCAGGAGGTTGCGGGTGCGGTTCGGGTCCACCTGGATGCCGGGGCCGATCGTGGTGGAGACCGCGGTCTTCTTGATGTAGCGGCCCTTGGCGGCGGACGGCTTGGCGCGGAGCACCTCGTCCAGCGCGGCGGCGTAGTTCTCAACCAGCTGCTCGTCGGTGAAGGAGACCTTACCGATGATGAAGTGCAGGTTCGAGTGCTTGTCGACGCGGAACTCGATCTTGCCGCCCTTGATCTCGTTCACGGCCTTGGCCACGTCCGGGGTCACGGTGCCGGTCTTCGGGTTCGGCATCAGGCCACGGGGACCGAGCACGCGGCCGAGGCGGCCGACCTTGCCCATGAGGTCCGGGGTGGCGACGACGGCGTCGAAGTCGAGGCGGCCCTTGGCGACCTCGTCGATGAGCTCGTCGGAGCCGACGATGTCGGCGCCCGCAGCACGCGCGGCCTCGGCACGCTCGCCGGTCGCGAAGACCAGGACCCGAGCGGTCTTACCGGTGCCGTGCGGGAGGATCACGGTGCTGCGGACCATCTGGTCGGCCTTGCGCGGGTCGACGCCCAGACGCATGGCGACCTCGACGGTGCCGTCGAACTTGGTGGTGCTGGTCGCCTTGGCGAGGCGGATGGCCTCGAGGGGGGCGTAAAGGCGCTCGCGGTCGACCTGAGCGTCCGCGGCCTTCAGAGCCTTGCTGCGCTTCACTGCTGCTCCTGAATGATGAATGGAGTTGTGGTATCAACGGGCCGCGCTGGCCCTACCACAGGGACGAAAAGAGCTGGTCAGCCCTCGACGGTGATGCCCATCGACCGGGCGGTGCCGGCGATGATCTTCGACGCCGCGTCCAGGTCGTTGGCGTTCAGGTCGGGCATCTTGACCGTGGCGATCTCGCGGACCTGGGCGCTGGTGAGCTTGGCGACCTTGGTCTTGTGCGGCTCGCTGGAGCCCTTGTCGACGCCCGCGGCCTTCAGGATGAGGCGCGCGGCCGGCGGCGTCTTCGTGATGAAGGTGAAGGAACGGTCGTCGTAGACCGTGATCTCCACCGGCACGATCATGCCGCGCTGCGACTCGGTCGCGGCGTTGTAGGCCTTGCAGAACTCCATGATGTTGACGCCGTGCTGGCCCAGCGCGGGGCCGACCGGCGGCGCCGGGTTGGCCGCACCGGCGTTGATCTGGAGCTTGATAAGCCCCGTGACCTTCTTCTTCTTGGGAGGCATTTCTCTCCGGGTCCTTCCGAGAGGTGATTGCTGGCGCGTGCGAGGCCGGGGCGACACCCGGCCGCCTGCACACACATCGGACCAGGCTAACGCGGATGCGCCGCTGGACCAAAACGACTTCGGGGCGGGGCCGAAGCCCCGCCCCGAAGCAGTGGCTTCGTACTAGTTCTTCTGGATCTGGTCGAAGGAGAGCTCGACCGGGGTCTCCCGGCCGAAGATCTCGACCAGGCCCTTGACCTTCTTCGAGTCCGGGTTGATCTCGTTGATGGTCGCCTGCAGGGTCGCGAACGGGCCGTCGGTGACGGTGACCGAGTCGCCGACCTCGAAGTCGAGCACCTGGATCTCGCTGGGCTTGACCGGGGAGGGCTTGCCGGCCTCCTTGGCCGCCTGGCGCTCCACGTCCGGGGCGAGCATCTTGACGACCTCGTCCAGGGTCAGCGGGTACGGGTCGTAGGCGTTGCCGACGAAGCCGGTGACACCGGGGGTGTTCCGCACGACGCCCCAGGACTCGGGGGTGAGGTCCATGCGCACCAGGACGTAGCCGGGGAGCTTGTTCTGGCGGATGGTCTTGCGGTCGCCGTTCTTGATCTGGACGACCTCCTCCTGCGGCACCTCGGCCTGGAAGATGTACTCCTCGACGTTCAGCGAGACCGCGCGCTGCTCCAGGTTCTGCTTCACCCGGTTCTCGTAGCCGGCGTAGGTGTGGATCACGTACCACTCGCCCGGCATGAAGCGCAGGTCCTCGCGGAACTTGGCGACCGGGTCGACCTCGACGGCCGGCTCGGCCTCCTCGTCGGCGGCGGCCTCGTCGGCGTCCTCGGCGGCGGGCTCCTCGTCGGACTCCACGTGCAGCGCGGCCTCCTCGGCGGGCTCGCCGGCCTCGGCCTCGTCGTACGCCTCGGCCTCGTCCTCGTCGCTGTCCGCGGCGTCCACGATCTGCTCGGCGGACTCGGCTTCGACAGCCAGCTCGGCCGCGTCCAGCTCGGCGGCGACATCCGCCTCGCGGACGGTCTCGTCGGCGTCGTACAGGGGGGACTCAGACACGGTGGCTGCTTCTTTCCTGGAGATGGTGAAGGTGGCGCGCTCCGGGATCGACTTCGGCGCGGCTCCGCTCACGCGGGCGCCAGGAGACGTCTCGGAGACTTCAACAGTACCGAGTCAACGGTAGCGGCCTCGTACGTTCGGCGCCGACAGCTCGACCCGGGCCGAGGATCGGCCCGGGTCGGGAAGCTGTTTCACAGGTGGGACGCTCGGTCAGCCGAAGATCCAGAGGCTGAGCTTGGAGAATCCGTAGTCGAGGCCGGCCACGAAGGCCATCACCACGACGACGAACACGACCACGACGGTGGTGTAGTTGACCAGCTCGCTGCGGGTGGGCCAGACGACCTTGCGCAGTTCGGCGATGATCTGGCGGTAGAACAGGGCAAGACGGGCGAACGCGCCCTTCTTGGCCCGCTTGCCGGACTTCTTGTCGCCTGAACGGTCTGCCCGCTTGCGGTCGCGGCGCGAAAGGGCCTTCTCATCGCCCTCGGCGGGCGTGGTCTCGGCAGCGCCGTCGGCACCCTCGGGGTTGCCGCTCTCAGGCGTTGCGGTGGAGCCCGTGGTCTCCGTCACTCGTCCTCACCTGAATCCGGGTCCTGCCGAGCATCACCTGCGTGCCCGACAGGGCACGAGCGGCCGGCTAAAGCGGGTGCTGATCGGTGCCCTCTCCGCATCAAGCCCGCTCGCTCTGTGGAGCGAACGGGCTGAATACGGATCAAGCAGCAGGGCAAGAGGGACTTGAACCCCCAACCGCCGGTTTTGGAGACCGGTGCTCTACCAATTGAGCTATTGCCCTACGGTGCCTCGCGGCTCCGGTAGCGACCACCAACCTACCTCATCTCCCGCCGCTGTCTGTACAGGCAGTGGAAGCTTTGGCTTCTCGGTGGCCGTCGAGCAGTGAGTGTACGTGGTCCGGGGGTGTTTGGTCGAACCTTTTCTTCGAGCCGTCGCAGGTCCGGGCCGCCATGTGGACGAGCGGGTACGCATGGTGAAACCGCCATGCCCGGTCCGTCCCGGTTCTGCGACGATGCAGGCATGAGCGCTTCCACCCCGCAGCCCGACAGTTCCGTCCGTCCCGCCGACCGACGGGTCTCCGCCCGGATCGGCGCCATCGCCGAGTCCGCGACCCTCGCCGTCGACGCCAAGGCCAAGGCCCTCAAGGCGGCCGGCCGTCCGGTGATCGGCTTCGGTGCCGGTGAGCCGGACTTCCCGACCCCGGACTACATCGTCGAGACGGCCGTCGAGGCCTGCCGCGACCCGAGGAACCACCGCTACACCCCGGCCGGCGGCCTGCCGGAGCTGAAGGCCGCGATCGCCGCCAAGACGCTGCGCGACTCCGGCTACGAGGTGGACGCCTCCCAGGTGCTGGTGACCAACGGCGGCAAGCAGGCGATCTACGAGGCGTTCGCCGCGATCCTCGACCCGGGCGACGAGGTCATCATCCCGGCCCCGTACTGGACCACCTACCCGGAGTCGGTGCAGCTGGCCGGCGGTGTGCCGGTGGAGGTCGTGGCCGACGAGACCACCGGCTACAAGGTCTCGGTCGAGCAGTTGGAGGCCGCCCGCACCGAGAACACCAAGGTGGTGCTCTTCGTCTCGCCGTCCAACCCGACCGGCGCGGTGTACACCGAGGCCGAGGCCGAGGCGATCGGCCGCTGGGCGCTGGAGCACGGCCTCTGGGTGCTCACCGACGAGATCTACGAGCACCTGGTCTACGGCGACGCGACGTTCACCTCGCTGCCGGCCCTGCTGCCCGAGCTGGCCGACAAGACCATCGTGGTCAACGGGGTCGCCAAGACCTACGCGATGACCGGCTGGCGGGTGGGCTGGGTGATCGGCCCCAAGGACGTCGTCAAGGCCGCGACCAACCTGCAGTCGCACGCCACCTCGAACGTCTCCAACGTCGCGCAGCGCGCCGCGATCGCCGCCGTCAGCGGCGACCTGACGGCCGTCGAGGAGATGCGCACCGCCTTCGACCGCCGCCGCAAGACCATCGTGCGGATGCTCAACGAGATCGAGGGCGTGCTCTGCCCCGAGCCCGAGGGCGCGTTCTACGCCTACCCGTCCGTCAAGGGCGTGCTGGGCAAGGAGATCCGCGGCAAGCGCCCGCAGACCTCCGGCGAGCTGGCGGCGCTGATCCTGGACGAGGCCGAGGTCGCGGTCGTCCCCGGCGAGGCCTTCGGCACCCCGGGCTACCTGCGGCTGTCCTACGCGCTCGGCGACGCCGACCTGGCCGAGGGCGTGAGCCGGATCCAGAAGCTGCTCGGCGAGGCCCGCGACTGACCCGCGACTGACCCGCGCCGCACCGCCCCCGTCGGCGCCGACCCGGCGCATTGACGGGGCGCATTGAGTGGAACCGCCCCCTTTTCACCCCTTCGGGGGATGCGAAGGGGGCGGTTCCCGTATCCGGGCCCGATACGGCAGTATCGGCGAATGGAACGCCTGCCAAATCCGCGAGACGTCAGGGACCTCCCCAAGGCCCACCTGCACCTGCACTTCACCGGCTCGATGCGCCCCGCCACCCTGCTGGAACTGGCCGACAAACACGGCATCCGGCTGCCGGAGGCGCTCAGCTCCGGCGAGCCGCCCAGACTGCGGGCGACCGACGAACGCGGCTGGTTCCGCTTCCAGCGCCTCTACGACACCGCCCGCTCCGTCCTGCGGGGCGAGGACGACATCCGCCGGCTGGTGCTGGAGACCGCCCAGGACGAGCGGCGGGACGGCTCCCGCTGGCTGGAGATCCAGGTCGACCCGACCTCGTACGCGCCCATGCTCGGCGGGCTGATCCCCGCCCTGGAGCTGATCCTGGACGCCGTGGAGCAGGCCGCCGAGGCCACCGGGGTGGGCATCCGGGTGCTGGTCGCCGCGAACCGGATGAAGTCCCCGATGGACGCCCGGACCCTGGCCAGGCTGGCCGTCCGGTACGCCGACCGGGGCGTGGTCGGCTTCGGCCTCTCCAACGACGAGCGCCGCGGCCTCGCCCGGGACTTCGACCGGGCCTTCGACATCGCCCGCAAGGGCGGTCTGCTGGCCGCCCCGCACGGCGGCGAACTGGCCGGTCCTGAGTCCGTCCGGGACTGCCTGGACGACCTGGGCGCGGGCCGGATCGGTCACGGCGTCCGGGCCGCCGAGGACCCCTGGCTGATGCAGCGGCTGGCGGACCGCCAGATCACCTGCGAGGTCTGCCCGTCCTCCAACGTCTCGCTGGGCGTCTACGAGTTCGCCGAGGACGTCCCGCTGCGCAGGCTGTTCGACGCCGGCGTGCCGCTGGCGCTCGGCGCCGACGACCCGCTGCTGTTCGGCAGCCGGCTGGCCGACCAGTACGCCCTGGCCCGCGACGTGCTCGGCTTCGGCGACGCCGAGCTCGCCGAGCTGGCCCGCCAGTCGGTGCGCGGCTCGCGCGCCCCGGAGAGCGTCCGCAAGGAACTGCTGGCGGACATCGACACCTGGCTGGGGGACGGCACCGGCCCGTGGCCTACAGCCTGACGCCCACCATCACCGGCTCGTTGACCAGCTCGACGCCGAAGGCCGCCCGGACCCCGTCGCGGATCTCCCGGGCCAGCGCCAGCAGGTCGTCGGCGGTGGCGGCGCCGCGGTTGGTCAGGGCCAGGGTGTGCTTGGTGGAGAGGGTGGCCGGGCCGTCGCCGTAGCCCTTGCCGAAGCCGGCCCGGTCGATCAGCCAGGCCGCCGAGGTCTTGGTGCAACCGTCCGGCGCCGGGTAGGCGGGGGCGTTCTCGGTGCCCGGGCGGGTGCGGAAGGACTCGTACTGGGCGGCCGTCAGCACCGGGTTGGTGAAGAAGGAGCCCGCCGACCAGGTGTCGTGGTCGGCCGCGTCCAGCACCATGCCCTTGCCCGAACGCAGCGCCAGCACGGCGTTCCAGGCGACGTCGACGCCGACCCGCTCGCCCTGCTCGACGCCCAGGTGGCGGGCCGTCTCGGCGTAGCGGACGGGGGTGGAGAGGCCGCCGTTGTCCTCCAGCGCGAAGCGCACCCGGAGCACCACGTAGCGGTCCGGGTCGGCCTTGAAGCGGCTGTGCCGGTAGGAGAAGACGCACTCGGCGTTGGAGAGGGTGACCACCTCGCCGGCCCGGCGGTCGTACGCGACCACCTCGGTGACGGACTGCGCCACCTCCTGGCCGTACGCGCCGACGTTCTGCACGGGCGTGGCGCCGGCCGAGCCGGGGATGCCGGCCAGGAACTCGATGCCGGCCAGGCCGTGACCGACGGTGCGGGCCACCGCGTCCTCCCAGACCTCGCCGGCGGCCAGCTCCAGCGTGAGGCCGTCCAGCGCGAAGCCGGTGGTGGCGATCCGCAGCACGGTGCCGGCGAAACCGGCGTCACCGATCACCAGGTTGGAGCCGCCGCCGATGACGAGCAGCGGCTCGCCGGCCGCGTCGGCCTCACGGACGGCGGCCACCACCTCGTCGTCGGTGTGCGCGGACACCAGTCGGCGGGCCGGGCCGCCGAGCCGGAGGGTGGTGAGCGGGGCGAGGGGGGCGTCGAGTTCTACCAGCACGCCCACCAGCGTACGGGGAGGGCGCGGCGCCCCTCTCCCCGTACGCCCCGGGGCTCAGGCCAGCCGGACGACCGCGCGGGACATGCCCAGCACCTTCCGGCCGTCGGCGGTGGCCAGCAGGTCGACCTGGACCCTGCGGTCGTCCAGCAGCTTGGCCACCTTGCCGGTGACCTCGATCACGGCGCCGACGCCGTCGTTGGGCACCGGCACCGGGCGGGTGAACCGCACGCCGTACTCGACCACCGCGGCCGGGTCGCCGACCCAGTCGGTGACCACCCGGATCGCCTCGGCCATGGTGAACATGCCGTGCGCGATGACGTCCGGCAGGCCGACCTCCAGGGCGAACTTCTCGTTCCAGTGGATCGGGTTGAAGTCGCCGGAGGCACCCGCGTACCGCACCAGGGTGGCGCGCGTCACGGGAAAGGACTGCGCGGGCAGCTCGGTGCCGACCGCGACCTCGTCATAGCTGATCGCCATCGCGTTACTCCCCCGCCTCGTCGGCGGCCCGGGCCACCAGGGTCATGATCGACGTCACCACGTGCTCGCCGCTGCCGTCCGTCACCTCGCCACGCACCGTGAGGACGTCGTTGCCGGCGAGCGACTTGATGTTGTCGATGGTCACCGCGACCGAGAGCCGGTCCCCCGCGCGCACCGGCCGGGTGTAGGCGAACTTCTGGTCCCCGTGCACCACCCGGGTGTAGTCCAGGCCCAGCTGCGGGTCCTCGACCACCTGGCCGGCGGCCTGGTAGGTGATCACGAACGGGAAGGTCGGCGGGGCGATCACGTCCGGGTGGCCGAGGGCCCTGGCGGCCTCCGGGTCGCTGTACGCGGGGTTGGCGTCGCCCACGGCGACGGCGAACTCGCGGATCTTCTCCCGGCCGACCTCGTACGGCTCGGTGGGCGGATAGGTCCGCCCGATGAAGGAGGGGTCGAGCGCCATGGGCAACTCCTCAACTGTCCGGTGCCACCGAAGTGGGTCACAGAGAGCGGGTCACGGAAACGGGTGACAAAAAAGACTCCGGACCGCACCCAGTGAGGGATGCGGCCCGGAGTCGAAGACCTGAGTCACACAGGCCCGATGCCCTGCAACAGGGTCAGCGGGTCTCGCGGTGCGCGGTGTGCGAGTTGCAGCGGGGGCAGTGCTTCTTCATCTCAAGACGGTCCGGGTCGTTACGCCGGTTCTTCTTGGTGATGTAGTTCCGCTCCTTGCACTCCACGCAGGCCAGCGTGATCTTCGGGCGGACATCGGTGGCAGCCACGGGAGTGCCTTCCTTGGACAATGAATAAGAACACAACAAGAGTAGCCGACCGGGAGTGCGATCTCCCGACCGACTACGCGGGGTAGCGGTGACCGGACTTGAACCGGTGACACAGCGATTATGAGCCGCTTGCTCTACCAACTGAGCTACACCGCCACAGTGATCCGCAGCACAGCCGTAGCTGACCGCTTTTCACCAGAGCCCCCATGCGGAATCGAACCGCAGACCTTCTCCTTACCATGGAGACGCTCTACCGACTGAGCTATAGGGGCGAACGAGGAAGAGATTACACGTTCCGCGCCCAGAGGTGAAATCCGTATCCCGGCGCGAAGACCGCAGGTCGGCGGGGTGCGCGGATGACCGATCGAAGGCCGGGCGTTCGACCACCCCCCCGGCCGCGCGGCCCGACCCGATACGACTATTGCCCGCCTCCCGTCGCCCCGCGCCCGACCGCCATAGGCTCGTCGCTCATTGATCGGGACGGGCCGGGGTACGAGACGGGCCAGCGCGAGAAGGAGCCGGGCGATGGACAGCGCACCCGCCGACGGGCCTCAGCCGGGACCCGGCCCGGCGGCCAACCCGCTCGGGCACGGCCCCGTCCTGCTGCTCACCGACGCCCGGCTCGCCGACGGCCGGGTGGTGGACGTACGGATCAGCGGCGACCGGATCCAGGCCGTCGGCACCGCCGGCAGCCTCGGACCGCTGCCCGCCCTGCCGGGCACCCCCACGGCCACCACCGGCGCCCGGATCGACCTCAAGGGCTACCTGCTGCTGCCCGCCCCCGCCGAGGCGCACGCCCACTACGACGTCGCCTTCTCCGCCGCGCTGCCCGCTCCGCCGCCGGAGACCCCCACCGACCTCACCCGCCGGGTCACCGAGGCCGCGCTCACCTCGCTCGGCTACGGCGCCACCGCCCAGCGCACCCACGTCCGGATCGGCGACGTGCACGGGCTGCGTCGGCTGGAGGCCGTGCTCACCGCCCGGCAGGCGCTGCGCGGCCTGGCCGAGCTCCAGGCGGTCGCCATGCCCCGGCTGCTCACCGGCCGCGCCGGGGCGGACGGCCGGGCCCAACTGCGCGAAGCCCTCAAGCTGGGCGCCACCGCGGCCGGGGGCTGCCCCGAACTGGACCCGGACCCGACGGGGTACGCCCAGGTGCTGCTGGAGGCCGCCCGGGAGGCGGACTGCCCGGTCGACCTGCACGCCACGGCCGCCGACCCGGCGCGGCTGGCCCGGCTGGCGAGCGCGCTCGCCCCGCTGCGGCCGCGGGTGACGCTCGGCCCGTGCGGCGCGCTGGCGCCGGGCTCCCCTGCGGTGCTGGCCGGTCACGGCATCCGGGTGGTCTGCCTGCCGCAGAACGGCTGCTGCACCGGACTGGAGGGCCGGCCCAGCGGGCTGCGGCCGGGGCTGCTGCGCGAGCTGACGGAGGCCGGGGTGCCGCTCGCGGCGGGCAGCGGTTCGCTGCGCGACGCCGCCAACCCGGTCGGGCGGGCCGATCCGCTGGAGGCCGCGTACCTGCTGGCGGCGAGCGGGGTGCTGGCCCCGGAGGCGGCGTACGACGCGGTGGCGAACCAGGCGCGGGTGGCGCTCGGGCTCCCCCCGGTCCGGGTGGACGCCGGGTTCCCGGCCGAGCTGCTGGCGGTGCGCGGGGACAGCCTGGCGGGGGCGCTCGCGGGCGGTCACAGCCGCCTGGTGGTGCACAGCGGACGGATCGTCAGCCGGACCAGCGCGGTCCGGGAGTTCGCCGACACGGTGGCGCTGGCCCTGCCCCGGCAGTCCGGCGGCACCGGCGGCGGCTGACCGCGGGCCGGGGCCGAAACCGATGGGGGCGCGCGGTGTTGAACCGCGCGCCCCTCCCCCACCTGCTGGCCGCCGATGACGTCGGTGGGCCCCACCGGCGGCGGAGCGGCCCCAGGCATCCCCCACATGGAGCGGGGCCGCTCTCCCACCGCTGACGCTACGCCCACGGACGACCCGTTCCGCCCGCTCTTGACGCCCTCCTGTCGTGCGACTGGCCCCCCTTGACGGACCGTTGACACCGCGGGGCTCCCGTCCGGTCAGGGCTCGTAGCGGTAGCCGATGCCGGGCTCGGTGATCAGATGGCGCGGCCGGGCCGGGTCGCGTTCCAGCTTGCGGCGCAGGCCGGCCAGGTAGACCCGCAGGTAGTTGCCGCGCTCCTCCTGGGCCGGCCCCCAGACCTCGCGCAGGATCCGCCGGCCGGGCACCAGCCGGCCGGGGCTGGCGAGCAGCAGGGCGAGGATGCGCCACTCGGTCGGGGTGAGCCGGACCGGGCCGTCCGGGCCGCTGACGGTGGTGGCGGCGAGGTCCACGGTGTGGTCGCCGATCACCGGTGCGGGCAGGGCGATCCCGCCCGGCGGCCGGCGCAGCACGGCGCGCAGCCGGGCCAGCAGCTCCTCCATCAGGAAGGGCTTGGTGAGGTAGTCGTCGGCGCCGGCGTCGAGGGCGCCGACCTTGTCGGCGGCGCCGGCCCGGCCGGAGAGCACGATGATCGGCACGGCGCTGCGGCTGCGCAGGCTCCGGATCACCTCCATGCCGTCCAGGTCGGGCAGGCCGAGGTCGAGCAGCACGGCGTCGGGCGCGGTGTGCGCGGCCCGGTCGAGGGCCTCCCCGCCGCTGGCCGCCGTCCGGACGGCGTACTGCCGGGCGCTCAGGTTGATCCGCAGGGTGCGCAGCAGCGCGGGTTCGTCGTCGACGATCAGGATCTCGCTCATGCGCGCGCCACTCCCCCGGTCCCGGAGGCCGGAAGGTGCCCCCGTCGCCCGGCGCCCGCCTCGCGGGACAGGCGCGTTTCGGTCATTCGTCGGCTTCGCTCTCTCATACGGGCGCTTCTCCCGGGTGGGCGGCGGGCAGGGTGAGCAGCATGGT
Organism: Kitasatospora sp. NPDC092286; assembly: GCF_044755565.1. NCBI lineage: Bacteria > Bacillati > Actinomycetota > Actinomycetes > Kitasatosporales > Streptomycetaceae > Kitasatospora > Kitasatospora sp. NPDC092286. The sequence continues at coordinate 324,683 of NZ_JBIVRD010000001.1, forward strand.
GGTGCCGCCACCGGGGGTGTCCTCGACCTCCAGACTGCCGCCCATGGCCTCGGCGAGGCCGCGGGAGAGGGCGAGACCGAGACCGACGCCGGTGGTGTTGTCGGTGTCGCCGAGGCGCTGGAAGGGCAGGAAGACCCGGTCGCGGTCCTCGGGGGCGATGCCGGGGCCGCGGTCGATCACCCGGAGCTCGACCTGGTCCCGGTGGTGGCTGGCGGTGACCAGCACGGGTGCGCCGGGGGCGTTGTGGCGCAGGGCGTTGGTGATGACGTTGGCGAGGACGCGTTCCAGCAGCGGCGGGTCGGCGAGGACGGCGGGCGCGGTGTCCAGGTCGAGCGGCTGGACCGGGGCGTACGGGGCGGGGAGGGTGTCCAGGGCCCGGGGCAGGATCTCGTCGAGGTGGGTCTCGGCGAGGTGCAGGGTGAGCGCGCCCGCCTGGAGGCGGCTCATGTCGAGCAGGTTGTCGACCAGCCGGGTGAGCCTGACCAGGGACTCGTCGGCGGTGGCGAGGAGTTCGGCCTGGTCCTCGGCGGAGAACTCGACGTCGGGGCTGCGCAGCGAGCCGACCGAGGCGAGGGCGGCGGCGAGCGGGGTGCGCAGGTCGTGGCTGACGGCGGCGAGCAGGGCGGTGCGCATCCGGTCGGCGGCCTTGATGGGTTCGACCTCGGCGGCGACGACGGCGAGCCGGTCGCGTTCGAGGGCGGCGGCGACGTGGGCGGCGAAGGCGGTGAGGACGCGCTGGTCGGCGGCGGGCAGCCGGCGGCCGGTGAGGACCAGGACGGCGTCCGCGCCGACCGGGACCTCGGTGGTCTCGCCGGTTCCGGCGCTTCCGGCGCGGTCGGGGGCGGCGGGGGTGTCGGTGTCGGGGGCGCCGTCGGCCGGGGCCTCCCCGTCGCAGCGGGCCAGCACCTCGCCGCCGGCGCGTTCCAGCAGGGCGACGGAGTCCATGCCGAAGGCCGTCCGGGACTTCTCCAGCAGGGCGGGCAGGGCGTCGGCGCCCCGCAGCACGCTGCCGGCGAGGGTGGAGAGGGTCTCGGCCTCGGCGGTGGCCCGGGCGGCGCGGCTGGTGAGCCGGGTCGCGTGGTCGACCACGGTGGAGACGGCGAGCGCGACGGCGGCGAAGACCACCAGCGCGACGATGTTGTTGGTCTCGCCGATGGTCAGGGTGTGCACGGGCGGGATGAAGAAGTAGTTCAGCAGCAGCGAGGCGACCACCGAGGCCAGCAGGGCCGAGGTGGCACCGCCGAGCAGGGCGACGACGACCACGCCGAGCTGGAAGATCAGCGCGTCGGTGGTGAGGTTCACCCGCTCGGGCGCCTGCGAGAGCAGGGCCGTCAGCAGCCAGGGCAGGACGAGCCCGGCGAGGTAGCCGGCGATGGTGCGGCGCCGGGAGTGGCGGCGGCCGAGCGAGGGCAGCCGGCCGCGGCCGGTGAACTCGTGGGTGACCATGTGGACGTCGATGTCCTCGGAGGCGTCCACGGTGGTCTCGCCGATGCCGGGGCCGGTGAGGAAGCGGGTGATCCGGCCGCGGCGGCTGGTGCCCAGGACCAGCTGGGTGGCGTCGTGGGCGCGGGCGAAGGCCAGCAGCGCGGTGGGGATGTCGTCGCCGACGACCACGTGGTAGCTGCCGCCGAGGGTCTCGACCAGCTGCCGCTGCTGGGCGAGTGCGCCGGAGGAGGCGCCGGCCAGGCCGTCGCTGCGGGTGACGTGGACGGCCAGCAGGTCGCCGCCGGCGGTGCGGAGGGAGGGGCGGCGCGGCGCGTCACCGTCGGGGGCGGTGGTGGGCGACGGGCGGGAGATCCGGGCGGCGCGGCGGATCAGGGTCTCGCCCTCGGGGCCGCCGGTGAGGGCGACCACGACGCGTTCGCGGGTCTCCCAGACCCGGTCGATGTTGTGGCTGGCCCGGTAGTCGCGCAGGCCCTCGTCGACCCGCCCGGCCACCCAGAGCAGGGCGAGTTCGCGCAGGGCGGTGAGGTTGCCGACCCGGAAGTAGTTGGAGAGCGCGGCGTCCACCTTCTCCGCCTTGTAGACGTTGCCGTGGGCCATCCGGCGGCGCAGCGCCTGGGGGGCCATGTCGACGAGCTCGATCTGGTCGGCCCGGCGGACCACCTCGTCCGGGACGGTCTCGCGCTGCGGGATGCCGGTGATCTTCTGGACGACGTCGTTCAGCGATTCCAGGTGCTGGATGTTGACGGTGGTGATGACGTCGATCCCGGCGTCCAGCAGTTCCTCGACGTCCTGCCAGCGCTTGGCGTTGCGGCCGCCGGGGATGTTGGTGTGGGCCAGTTCGTCCACGAGGGCCACGGACGGACGGCGGGCGAGGACGGCGTCGAGGTCCATCTCCTCGAAGTCGCTGTCGCGGTAGGAGCGGCTGACCCTCGGCAGCAGCTCCAGGCCGTCCACCAGCGCCTCGGTGTAGCGGCGGCCGTGGCACTCGATGTAGCCGACCACCACGTCCGCGCCGCGTTCCCGTCTGCGCCGGGCCTCGTCCAGCATCCGGTAGGTCTTGCCCACACCGGGGGCGGAGCCGAGGTACACCCTCAGCCGGCCTCGGCGGGAGCCGGGGGTGAGGTCGCGGGCCATGGGCGCTCTTTCGTACGAGGGAGGGTACGGCGGCGGCCGACCCCGGCCGGGGGCTGCTGCCCCGGCCCGGGTCGGCCTGTTCAGGGATTTTTCGGACGGATCGTCACTTCTGCTCCGACAGCGCGGTGTTGAGCAGTACGACGTTCACGCCCTCCTGTCCGAGGAAGCCGAGCGAGCGCCCCTCGGTGTACTTCTCGACCAGCCTGCGCACGGTCTCCTCGGGCAGGTCGCGGGCCTTGGCGACCCGGGCGACCTGCTCCTTCGCGTAGGCGACGGAGATCTGCGGGTCGAGGCCGGAGCCGGAGGCGGTGACCGCGTCCACCGGCACGCTCGCCGGGTCGACGCCGTCGAACGCGGCGACGGCCGCACGGCGGTCCTCGACGGTCTTCAGCAGGTCCTCGCTGTTCGGGCCGAGGTTGGAGGCGCCGGAGCTCTTCGGGTCGTAGCCGCCGGCGGAGGGCCGCGGCTGGAACCACTTCGGGTCCGGCCTGGCCTCCTCCTTCTCGTCGTCCGGGTTCTGCTTGGGGAGGTTGTAGCTCTGGCCGAGCAGGCTGGAACCGACCTCCTTGCCGTCGAGCTCCACGATCGAGCCGTTGGCCTTGTCGTCGAGCACCAGCTGGCTGATCCCGGTGATCAGCAGGGGGTAGGCGAGACCGAGGATCACCGTCATCACCAGCAGCATCCGCAGCGCGGTGAAGTGCGTGCGCACGGTGGTGGGCAGGGGCTTGGACATCAGGTGCTCCTTTCTCAGCTCAGGCCGGGGACGAACTGGACGACCAGGTCGATCAGTTTGATCCCGGCGAAGGGGACGATCAGACCGCCGAAGCCGTACAGCCCGAGGTTGCGGCGCAGCAGGGAGCCGGCGTCGGACGGGCGGTAGCGGACGCCGCGCAGGGCGAGCGGGATGAGGCCGATGATGACCAGGGCGTTGAAGATGATCGCCGAGGTGATCGCGGACTGCGGGCTGTGCAGGTGCATGATGTTGAGCTTGTCGAGGCCCGGGTAGACCGCCGCGAACATCGCCGGGATGATCGCGAAGTACTTCGCGACGTCGTTGGCGATGGAGAAGGTGGTCAGCGCGCCGCGGGTGATCAGCAACTGCTTGCCGATCTCGACGATCTCGATCAGCTTGGTGGGGTTGGAGTCCAGGTCGACCATGTTCCCGGCCTCCTTGGCCGCCATGGTCCCGGTGTTCATCGCGACACCGACGTCGGCCTGGGCGAGGGCGGGGGCGTCGTTGGTGCCGTCCCCGGTCATCGCGACCAGCTTGCCGCCGGCCTGCTCCTTCTTGATGAGGGCCATCTTGTCCTCGGGGGTGGCCTCGGCGAGGAAGTCGTCCACGCCGGCCTCCTCCGCGATCGCCCTGGCGGTCAGCGGGTTGTCGCCGGTGATCATGATGGTCTTGATGCCCATCCGGCGCAGCTCGTCGAAGCGCTCCCGCATGCCCTCCTTGACCACGTCCTTGAGGTGGATGACACCCAGGACGCGGGCGGGGGCGGAGCCCACCCTGTCGGCGACCACGAGCGGCGTGCCGCCGGCCGCGGAGATCCCGTCGACCAGCGCGGAGACCTCGCCGCCGACCGAACCGCCCTGCTCGGTCACCCAGTTGGTGACCGCGGCGGCCGCGCCCTTGCGGACCTGGTGGACGGCCTCGGCCTCGTCCAGGTCGACGCCGGACATCCGGGTCTGGGCCGTGAAGGGCACCCAGGTGGCGTGGGTCAACTCGCCCTGGGCGCGGGCCCGCAGGCCGTACCCGGTCTTGGCGAGGACCACGATCGAGCGGCCCTCCGGGGTCTCGTCGGCGAGCGACGACAGCTGCGCGGCACCGGCCAGTTCCTCCGTGCCCACGCCGGGGGCCGGCAGGAACTCGGCGGCCTGGCGGTTGCCGAGGGTGATGGTGCCGGTCTTGTCGAGCAGCAGGGTGTTGACGTCCCCGGCCGCCTCGACGGCCCGGCCGGACATCGCCAGCACGTTGCGCTGCACCAGCCGGTCCATGCCGGCGATGCCGATCGCGGAGAGCAGCGCGCCGATGGTGGTCGGGATGAGCGCCACGATCAGGGCGACCAGCACGATCATCGACTGCGGGGCGCCCGCGTAGGTGGCCATCGGCTGGAGCGTGACGACCGCGATCAGGAAGACGATGGTCAGCGAGGCCAGCAGGATGTTGAGCGCGATCTCGTTCGGCGTCTTCTGCCGGGCGGCGCCCTCGACCAGGGCGATCATCCGGTCGATGAAGGTCTTGCCCGGCTCGGAGGAGATCTTCACCACGATCCGGTCGGAGAGCACCCTGGTGCCGCCGGTCACCGCGGAGCGGTCACCGCCCGACTCGCGGATCACCGGCGCGGACTCTCCGGTGATCGCCGACTCGTCCACGGACGCGACGCCCTCGACCACGTCACCGTCGCCGGGGATGATCTGCCCGGCCTCGACCACCACGTGGTCGCCGAGCGCCAGCGCGGTGCCGGAGACCTCCTCCTCGGCCCGCGAGGCCGGCCAGTCGGTCAGCCGCCGGGCCATGGTGTCGGTCCTGGTCCTGCGCAGGGTGTCCGCCTGCGCCTTGCCGCGGCCCTCGGCGACGGCCTCGGCCAGGTTGGCGAAGACGGTGGTCAGCCAGAGCCAGACGGTGATGGACCAGGCGAACACGGACGGGTCGGCGATCGCGGCGACGGTGGTGACCACCGAGCCGACCTCGACCACGAACATGACCGGGTTCCTGACCATCACCCGGGGGTCCAGCTTCTTCACCGCGTCCGGCAGGGAGGCGGCTATCAGCCTGGGGTCGAGGAGGCCGTTGGAGACTCTGTGCGGCGCCGCGCTCTCCGTCTTCTCGAGCGGTGCGGGGGTGAGCGTAGGGGTGGACATCAGGAGAGACCTTCCGCGATCGGCCCGAGAGCGAGGGCCGGGAAGTAGGTGAGACCGACGACGATCAGGACGACGCCCGACAGCAGGCCCACGAAGAGCGGCTTGTGGGTGGGCAGGGTGCCCGGAGTGGCGGGAACCGGCTGCTGCCGCGCGAGCGAGCCCGCCAGCGCCAGCACGAAGACCATCGGCAGGAAGCGGCCGAACACCATCGCCAGACCGATCGCGGTGTCGTACCAGTCGGTGTTGACCGTGATGCCCGCGAACGCCGAGCCGTTGTTGTTGGCACCCGAGGTGAACGCGTACAGCACCTCGGAGAAGCCGTGGGCGCCCGAGTTGAGCATCCCGGCGCGCTCGCCCGGCAGCGACATCGCCAGGCCCGTGCCGACCAGCACGATCGTCGGCGTGGTCAGGATGTACAGCGAGGCGAACTTCATCTCGCGGCCGCCGAGCTTCTTGCCCAGGTACTCCGGCGTCCGGCCGACCATCAGACCGGCCACGAAGACCGCGACGACCGCCAGGATCAGCATGCCGTACAGGCCGGAGCCGGTACCGCCGGGCGCGATCTCACCCAGCATCATGTTGAACATCGCGATCCCGCCGCCGAACGGCGAGTACGAGTCGTGGAAGGAGTTCACCGCGCCGGTCGAGGTCAGCGTGGTGGAGGCGGCGAACAGGCTGGAGGCCGCGATACCGAACCGCTGCTCCTTGCCCTCCATCGCCCCGCCGGCGGCCTGCATCGCGCTGCCGGAGTGCTGCGTCTCGGAGAAGGTGATCAGCGCGGCCGAGGCCACCCAGAACAGGCCCATCACGGCGAGGATCGCGTAGCCCTGACGGTTGTCCCCGACCATCCGGCCGAAGGCGCGGGGCAGCGCGAACGGGATCAGCAGGATGAGGAAGATCTCCACCAGGTTGCTGAACCCGGTCGGGTTCTCGAACGGGTGCGCCGAGTTGGCGTTGTAGAAGCCGCCGCCGTTGGTGCCGAGCAGCTTGATGACCTCCTGCGAGGCCACCGGACCGCCCGGGACCGACTGCGGGTCGCCGGCCAGCGTGGCGACCTCGTGGAAGCCGTGGAAGTTCTGCACCACGCCGTTGGCGACCAGCACCAGCGCGAAGACGATCGCGATCGGCAGCAGCAGGCGCAGCGTGATCCGGGTGAGGTCCACCCAGAAGTTGCCGACCCGGTCGGTGCGGTTGCGGGTGAAGCCCCGGATCAGCGTGGCGACGATCGCGATGCCGACGGCCGAGGAGACGAAGTTCTGCACCGCCAGGCCGGCCATCTGGGCCACGTGGCCCATCGCGGACTCACCGCCGTAGGACTGCCAGTTGGTGTTGGCCACGAAGGAGATCGCGGTGTTCCAGGCCTGGTGACCCTCCATCTGCGGCACGCCGAGGCTCAGCAGCAGATATCCCTGAAGGCGGATCAGCCCGTACAGGAAGAGGACCGAGACGGCCGAGAAGGCCAGCACCGAACGGAGGTAGACCGGCCAGCGCTGGTCGGCGTCGCCGTCCACGCCGATGACCTTGTACAGGCCGCGCTCGACTCCGAGGTGCCTGGGAGTGGTGAGGATTCTGGCGATGTAGTCGCCGAGGGGGCGGTAGCACAGGGCCAGCGCGCCCACCAGGGCGAGGGCCTGCAGCCAGCCCGCGAGGGTGGAACCCATGTCAGAACTTCTCCGGGTAGATCAGCGCCACGACGAGGTAGCCGACGAGGGCGACGGCGACGATGAGACCTGCGATGTTCTCGGCGCTCACAGCTTCTCCACCCCCCGTGCGATCAGGGCGATGACGGCGAACACGGCGACCGTGACACCGACGTAGATGAGATCGGACATGGGCTCCACCACAGTGGTTCGGAGACGGCCGCGGCCGGGCCCGGAGGCACCGCACGGCACCGGCGGAAGACCGGCTGAAGCAGCAAACCAGCCGGTTGAGGGGCGCTACGGTTCCCTGACGCCCTCCATACGGGCGGATACGCGACGTTGACGCGACCTTGACGCCCGCGTCACCGGGCCGAGACCGGCCGTGTGCGGAAACGTTTCGGGCCCCGGACAGCGATGCTGTCCGGGGCCCGTTCCGGTCGGTCGTGCCGGGGTCGCCCGGGCACGTCTCCGGGTGCCGTGCGGGCGTTCTCCGGTGCCGGCAGGCGTTCCTGGGTGCCGCTCAGGAGTTCTCGGGCGCCGGCAGCTTCTCGTGCTCCGACCGCCCCACCGGCTCACCGCGCCGCACCGCGCCCGGGGCCCGGCGGGACGGGTGGTACGCCTTGCTGGAGGAGGTCAGCTGCCAGGGCACGCTGATCACCATCACGCCCGGGGTGAACAGCAGCCGGCTCTTCAGCCAGAGCGCCGACTGGTTGTGCAGCAGGTGCTCCCACCAGTGCCCGACCACGTACTCGGGGATGAACACCGCGACCGCGTCCCGGGGGCTGGTCCGGCGGTACTCGCGCACATACGCCACCACCGGCTTGGTGATCTCCCGGTACGGCGAGTCCAGCACCTTCAGCGGCACCTGGACGTCGAGCTCCCGCCACTGCCGCTCCAGTTCACCGGTGGCCTCCTGCTCGACCGCGACGGTCAGCGCCTCCAGCGAGTCCGGCCGGAACGCCTGCGCGTAGCCGAGCGCCCGCAGGGTGGGCTTGTGCAGCTTGGAGACCAGCACGATCCCGTGCACGCTGGACGGCCGCACCGACTCGGCGTGCGGGTCGTCCACCGCCAACTCCTCGGCCACACCGTCGTAGTGCCGCCGGATGCCGCGCATCATCACCCAGAGCACGACCGCCGCGACCACGGCCAGCCAGGCGCCCTGGGTGAACTTGGTCAGCAGCACGATGACCAGCACCAGGGCGGTGGTGACCGCGCCGAAGGCGTTGATCACCCGGGAACGCTGGGCCGGGCCGCGGACGCCCGGCTCGGTCTCGGTGCGCAGGACGCGGTTCCAGTGCTTCACCATGCCGATCTGGGACAGCGTGAAGGAGGTGAAGACGCCCAGGATGTAGAGGTGGATCAGGCTGGTGACGTCCGCGTCGTACAGCCAGAGCAGCCCGCCGGCCACCACCGCGAGGGCGATGATGCCGTTGGAGAACGCCAGCCGGTCGCCGCGGGTGTGCATCTGCCGGGGCAGATAGCGGTGCTCGGCCAGGATCGAGGCCAGCAGCGGGAAGCCGTTGAAGGCGGTGTTGGCCGCCAGGATCAGCACCAGCGCGGTGACGGCCTGGACGAAGTAGAAGAGCACGGAGTGGTCGCCGCCGAAGATCGCGGCCGCCAGCTGGGCGATCACGGTCTGCTGCGGGGCGGTGTGGCAGTCGCCGGGGAACCCGGTCAACTGGCAGGCGTCGTCCGTGATGTGGACCTTGGAGATCAGTGCCAGCGCGGTGATGCCGACGAACATGACCACGGCCGTGGTGCCCATCACGGCCATCGTGGTGGCGGCGTTCCTCGACTTCGGCGCCCGGAAGGCCGGCACGCCGTTGGAGATCGCCTCCACACCGGTCAGCGCGGTACAGCCGGACGCGAACGCCCGCAGGCCCAGCATCAGCAGGCCCAGCCCGGCCAGGGTGTCCTTGCCGTCCACCGGCAGGACCCCGTACGAGGCGCTGGACGCCACCGGCGCGTGGCCGAACGCGACCCGGATCAGACCGGTGACCACCATCAGCAGCATGCCGCCGATGAAGAGGTACGTCGGCGCCGCGAAGGCCTTGCCGGACTCCCGGACACCGCGCAGGTTCATCGCCGCGAGCAGCGCGACGAAGCCGACCGCCAGCTCCACCCGGTGGTCCGCGAGCGCGGGCAGCGCCGAGATGATGTTGTCCACCCCGGAGGCCACCGACACCGCGACCGTCATCACGTAGTCGACCAGCAGCGAAGCGGCCACCACCAGGCCGGAGTTGGCCCCCAGGTTGCGGGACACCACCTCGTAGGAGCCGCCGCCGCTGGGGTAGGCGTGCACGACCTGGCGGTACGACATCACCACGACCGCCATCAGCGCGACCACACCGGCCGCGACCCACGGGGTCAGGTAGAGGAACGCGGTGCCACCGACGGTGAGCACCAGCAGGATCTCCTGGGTCGCGTAGGCGACCGAGGAGAGCGGGTCGGAGGCGAAGATCGGCAGCGCCAGCCGCTTGGGGAGCAGCGTCTCGCCCAGCTCCTCGCTGCGCATGGCCTTGCCGATCACTAGACGCTTGAGCGCCTGGGGCACGTTGAACACATGGGCGAGCGTAAGGGCCGAAAACAGCCTGACAATGGGCCCCGAAGGCGTGCCGAAAAGGCCCGGCACGCCGATCGGGAGGAGTGTTCCCGCAGGTCGGAGCCGCTATGAGCACGCACCTGCCGGGCGTATCAACGGCGTTAAGCCCCCCCGTTAAGACATCGTCAAGATATGACGATCCGATAGGACATTTAGCCACATATAGGGCAATTTGCCCGCGCCGCGACCGCGGCGCACGGCCCGCCCAGGCCTACATCCGCATCCGGAGCCGGCAGACCACGGCATCGGTGTGGCGGCGCAGCGCCCGGTCGATCACCGCCCCGCGCCGGTTCTGCAGCGCCCGCTGCCAGGGGCGGGCCGGCTCGACCTCGGGGATGAGGACGGTGAGCCGGTCGTACGCGCGCTCGGCGCCGAGCCGGTTGACGAAGGCGGCGATCGGCGGGCCGAGCCGGCGGTGGCCGTCCGGGATCTCCACCAGGGGCACGCCCGGCCGCCACAGCTCCCAGTCCCGGCGCAGCGCCTCGGCCTCCGCCGGGTCGTGCACCACGGTGACCGCCAGGACCTCGTCGCCGAGCGAGAGCGCCGCGCTCAGCCCGTCCCTGGTCAGCCGGGTGATCGCGGTGACCGGGACGACGACCAGGCTGCGCCGGCGGGTGACGGCGCCGGGCACCCGCCCCAGCTCCAGCGCCTCGCCGATCCGCGCGTAGCCGCGGTGGACCGCCTCGAAGAGCAGGACGAGCAGCGGCAGCGCCAGGCAGATGCCCCAGGCGCCCTCGGTGAACTTCGTCCCGGTGACGACCACCGCCGCGACGCCGGTGAGCAACGCGCCGAAACCGTTCAGCGCCGCCCTGGCCCGCCAGCCCCGCTGCCGCCGGACGCACCAGTGCCTGACCATGCCGACCTGGCAGACGGTGAAGCCGACGAAGACCCCGATCGCGAACAGCGGCACCAGGCTGTTGACGTCCCCGCCGGAGCCGACCAGCAGCGCCGCGGAGACCAGGGCGAGGAAGAGCACGCCGTGACGGTGCACCTGGCGGTCGGCGCGCAGCGCGAAGACGTGCGGCAGGTGGTTGTCGCGGGCGAGCAGGTGCAGCAGCACGGGCAGGCCGCCGAAGGAGGTGTTGGCGGCCAGGCCCAGCAGGATCACGGTGGCGAACTGGACCAGGTAGAAGCCGGCGCCGTGGCCGAGCGAGGCGTCGGCGAGCTGGGCGAGCACGGTGACGCCCTCCACCGGCTGGAGGTGGAAGCGGCCGATCAGCACGGCCAGTCCGATCAGCATCACGCCGAGCAGCGCGCCGAGCGCGACCTCGGTGCGCTGCGCCCGCTTCACGCCCGGCGTGCGGAAGGACGGGACGGCGTTCGCCACCGCCTCCACCCCGGTCAGCGCCGAGCAGCCCGCCGCGAACGCCTTGAGCAGCAGCAGCGCGCCGACCGCGGTCGCGTTGCCGGCCAGCGCCGAGGCGTGCCCGGTGGCCGCCTCGGTGCTCACCGGGGCGTCCCGGAACAGGCCGACCACGATGATCGCCAGGATGGACAGCACGAAGACGGCCGTCGGCGCCATGAACCAGCGGGCCGACTCGGCGATCCCCCGCAGGTTGACGGCGGTGACCAGGGCGAGCACGCCCAGGCAGAGCCAGACCCAGTGGCCGTACAGGCCCGGCACGGCCGAGGTCAGCGCGGCCACCCCCGCGGTCACCGAGACCGCCACGTTCAGGATGTAGTCGATCACCAGGGAGGCGGCGGCGGTCAGCGCGGTCCGTCGGCCCAGATGCTCCCTGGTCACCGCGTACGAGCCGCCGCCGTCCGGGAAGGCCGCGATCACCTGGCGGTAGGAGGCCACCAGCACCGCCAGCAGCACGGCGATCGCCGCCGTCACGGGGAGCGTGAAGCCGAGCCCGTACGCCCCGGCCGCGGCCAGGACCAGGACGATCGACTCGGGCCCGTACGCGACGGAGGCCATCGCGTCCAGGGAGAGCGCGGCCAGGCCGCCGAGGGCGCTGAGGCGGTGCCGGTCACCGGCCGCGCCGGTATCCGGGGGCTCGGGCTCCGCGGCGACGGCCGGGGTGGTGGTGGCGCTGGACATCGGGCAGGACCTCCGCAGTCGGGTGCTGCTCCGATCCTGCGGGCCGGGTGCCGCCCCGCTCCCCTGCCCCTACGCGTTCCTGACGCCTCGACGTGTGCCTTTGACGATCCGTTGACGCCATGCGGCGGCCGGCCCCGGGGGGCGTGGACGGGGCGGGTGGGCCGATGTCCCGGCGGGCGCCGGTTGGGAAGACGATCAGCACTGTCGGAGGACTCCCGGCGCGCACCTGAGCACGCCCGGGACTTCTCAGCGGGGAGGCTGAACGGCCCACCCCACCCCTGAGGACACTCTGCTGCCTGCCAGGAGTAATTGCAAGTAATGCGCAATAGTGCGCCCGCCCGCCGATGCCAGGAATTCTCGCTCTCCGCCCCCGCCGCACTACGCTCCGCACATGGATCGCCCCGCCCGCCCCTCGCGTCCCCTTCTCCTCATCGACCTCGACCACACCCTGGTCGAACGCGACGGCCCCGCCGATGCCTGGACCCGCGGATTCTGCGCCACCCACGGCATCCCCGCCGACGCCGCCCCCGCCGTCTTCGAGCTCTACCGCGCCGACCGCTCCCCCGCCGGATTCACCCGGATCGCCGCCCGCTACGGACTGCCCGACTCCGGCGCAGCCCTCTGGGAGGAGCACGTCACCCGCGAGGCCGCCCGCACCCACCTGCTCCCCGGCGTCCCCGACGCCCTCGCCGCCCTGCGCGACGCCGGCTGGACCATCGCCGTCGTCACCAACGGCTCCACCGGCATCCAGCGCGCCAAGCTCGCCCGCACCGGCCTGCTCCCCCACGTCGACGCCGTCTGCGTCTCCGAGGAGGCCGGCGCCCGCAAACCCGCCCCCGCGATCTTCCACCTCGCCGCCGCCCGCCTCGGCCGCACCCTCACCCCCGACGACTGGATGGTCGGCAACAACCCCGCCACCGACCTCCGGGGCGCCCACGCCACCGGCCTCCGCTCGATCTGGATCACCCCCACCCCACCCCCGCCGCTCCCCGCGGACCACCCCGCCCCCACCCACACCGCTCCCGACACCCCGGCCGCGGCGGCCCTCCTCCTCGGCTCCCCCTGACGCCCCGTCGCCCCTGCGCCCCTGCGCCCGGGCACGACAAAACGGCCCCTGATCCACGTTTCCGCAGATCAGGGGCCGTTCTCTATCCGGTGGCTGGTGTAGGGTTCGAACCTACGTAGGCTATGCCGGCAGATTTACAGTCTGCTCCCTTTGGCCGCTCGGGCAACCAGCCAGGATGTTCGTCTCGCGGGGCGCTGCCCCGTTCGACTGGATAAACCATACCCGATGCCGGGGGGTGGTTCGCCACCCCTTTGGCCATCGGAGGATCAAGAAACGCGGCGCGGCGGGCCCGGGCGGGGGCGGGGTGGCGCTGGATAGGCTGGGGCGGCGGGCGCCCGGTGGGGCGGGCCGTGTCAGTGAAGCCAGAACATCAAGGAGACCAACACCCATGGCCGACTCCAGTTTCGACATCGTCTCGAAGGTCGAGTGGCAGGAGGTCGACAACGCGATCAACCAGACCTCCCGTGAGATCGCCACCCGCTTCGACTTCAAGAACGTCGGCGCCGAGATCAGCCGCTCCGGCGAGAAGATCGAGATGAAGGCCAACGGCGAGGAGCGCGTGAAGGCCGTCCTGGACGTGCTGCAGAGCAAGTTCATCAAGCGCGGCCTGTCGCTGAAGGCTCTGGACGCCGGGGAGCCGCAGCTCTCCGGCAAGGAGTACAAGATCTTCGTGAACGTGAAGGAGGGCATCACCCAGGACGATGCCAAGAAGATCGCGAAGATCATTCGCGACGAGGGCCCGAAGGGCGTGAAGGCCCAGGTCCAGGGTGACGAACTGCGCGTGACCTCGAAGAGCCGCGACGACCTGCAGGCCGTGCAGGCGCTGCTCAAGGGCAAGGACCTGGACTTCGCGATCCAGTACGTGAACTACCGCTGACCCCGCGGGCGCGGCCCCGGTCCTGAGCCTCCTCGGGGCCGGGGCTTTCCGTGTCGGGAGGCTCAGTCGGCCGGGGCCCAGCCCCCGGTGCTGCGGTGGGCGGGCAGGCCGACCGCCTCGAACTCGTCGAAGTGGTCGCCGTCCACGCGGGCGCCGATCCGGCGCAGGGCCTGGGATATCGGGCTGCCCTCGGGCGGGAAGCGTTCGGACTCGGCCTTGGTGAGCGGGCCGAGCTCCAGCCGCCCGTCCGCCCAGACGGCGGCGCGCTGGGTGCCGGTGCCGCCGAAGTAGTCGGCCTCGACGCAGGCGATCGGGCCGGCCTTGGACCAGGCGGCGAGCCGGCGCTCGAAGCCCTCCGGGAACCACTCGAACCCGGACGCGCGGCCGGATGCCCCGTCGCCGCCCAGGCGGAGCGCGGCCAGGAAGGCGGGCGTGGCCGGGATCAGCGCCAGCCCCTGGGCCAGCGGGGCGAGACGGGCGGCCGGGACCTCCGCGGCCGCCACCCTGAGCAGCTCCAACGGGCCGATCAACGCCTGAAGTTCGTATGGCATTCAGTCATCCTGGCTCAACCCGCCGACGATCGGCCCGATATTTACGATTCCGTGCCTCGAAGGGAATCAGCCCGAGAGGACCGGGCCCCGTCCGCCCGCACCTCCGCCGCTCCGCTCCGGCCCCCGGTCACCCGTGCGGCGCACGCCGCGTGCGGCGGCCTCGGCAACCGGGTGAACTGGCCGGGTACGGCCTGTCCCGGGCCGTACCCGAGGAGCCGTACCCATGACCGACGAACTCGCCCGCCGGATCGCCGCTCTGATACCCCGGGCCAAGGCCGACCTGGCCGAGCTGGTTGCCATCCCCTCCGTCGCGGACCCCCGCCAGTACCCGCCCGAGAAGTGCCGCGAGGCCGCCGAGTGGGTCGCCGCCGCGTTCACCGAGGCCGGACTGCGCGACGTCCACCTGGAGGAGACCCCGGACGGCAGCCACGCCGTGATCGGCCACCGCCCGCCCCCGCCCGGCGCCCCGACCGTCCTGCTCTACTGCCACTACGACGTCCAGCCCCCGCTCGACGCCGCCGCCTGGACCTCCCCGCCGTTCGAACTCACCGAGCGCGACGGCCGCTGGTACGGGCGCGGCAGCGCCGACTGCAAGGGGAACATCGTCATGCACCTCACCGCGCTGCGGGCGCTCGGCGACGATCTCCCGGTGGGCGTCAAACTCGTCGCCGAGGGTTCGGAGGAACAGGGCACCGGCGGCCTGGAGGCGTATCTGCCCCCGCACGCGGGCGAGTTGCACGCCGACGCCCTGCTGGTCTGCGACACCGGCAACGCCGCCGTCGGCGTGCCCACCGCCACCACCTCGCTGCGCGGGGTCACCACCGTACTGGTCACCGTCTCGACACTCGGCGGCGACGTGCACTCCGGGATGTTCGGCGGCCCCGCCCCGGACGCGCTGGCCGCGCTGATCCGGATGCTCGACTCGCTGCGCGACGCCGACGGCGGCACCCGGGTCGACGGGCTGGACTGCCGGGGCACCTGGGCCGGCGTCGGCTACGACGAGCAGCGGTTCCGTACCGACGCGGGCGTGCTGGACGGCGTCCGGCTGACCGGCGGCGGCACGGTCGCCGACCGGCTCTGGGCCCGGCCCGCCGTCACCGTGCTCGGCATCGACTGTCCGCCGGTGGTCGGCTCGGCCGCCGCGATCCCGGCCACCGCCCGGGCCCGGGTCAGCCTGCGGGTGCCGCCCGGCACCGAGGCGTTCCCCGCCCAGGAGGCGCTCATCGCCCACCTGCGGGCCGCCGCACCCTGGGGCGTCCGGGTGGAGATCGAGCGGGAGAGCGCGGGATCGCCGTTCCGGGCCGCCACCGGCGGGCCCGCGTACGCCGCGCTCGACCGGGCCGTGCGGGAGGTCTACGGCACGGCGCTGTCCTTCCTGGGGCAGGGCGGCTCCATCCCGCTCTGTGACGTCCTCGCCCGGACCTACCCCGAGGCGGAGATCATCCTGATGGGGGTGGAGGAGCCGCGCTGCCTCATCCACGCGCCCAACGAGAGCGTCGACCCCGGCGAGATCGAGCACATGGCCCATGTGGAGGCGCTGTTCCTCCGGAACTACGCGGACTCCGCGCGACCGTGACGGCGACCGCCCGGGCCGCGCCCGGGCACCGGAACGCCCCTCACCCACCCGGCCGAACCACCGCCACCGGGCCCGTGACAAGCCGTCAGCACCGGAACCCGGCAGCACACCGTCGACACAAGGAAGGCGGGAGACACCCGTGCCACGACCGTTCACCACCGAGGACTACACCGCCCGGATGACCCGGGCCACCGCCGAGGCGGCCGCCGCCGGACTCACCGGTCTGGTCGTCGCCCCCGGCCCCGACCTGCTCTACCTCTGCGGCTACCAGCCCACCGCCATCACCGAGCGGCTGACCGCCCTCCTCCTCACCGCCGGGCGCGAACCCGCCCTGATCGTCCCCAAGCTGGAGCGCCCCGACGCCGAGAAGGCGGCCGGCGCCCCCGCCCTGCGGCTGGTCGACTGGACCGACGGCGAGGACCCGTACACCGCCGCCGTCCCGCTGCTCGACCCCGCCGGGCGGTACGGCATCTCCGACAACGCCTGGGCCATGCACCTGCTCGGCCTCCAGGCCGCCCTGCCCGGCACCGGCTTCTCCTCCCTCACCGAGGCGCTGCCGATGCTGCGGGCGGTCAAGGACGGCGACGAGCTGGAGCGCCTGGCCGCGGCCGGCGGCGCCGCCGACGCCGCCTACCGGGGCATCCTGGAGGTGACGTTCGCCGGCCGCCGGGAGACCGACGTGGCCGCCGACCTCAGCGCGCTGCTGATCCAGTACGGGCACAGCCAGGTCGACTTCACCGTGGTCGGCTCCGGCCCCAACGGCGCCAACCCGCACCACGAGGCCGGCGACCGGGTCATCCGGCCCGGGGACACCGTCGTCCTGGACTTCGGCGGCCTCAAGGACGGCTACGGCTCCGACACCACCAGGACCGTCCACGTCGGCACGGACGTGCCGGACGAGGTGCGGAAGGTGCACGACATCGTCCGGCTGGCACAGCAGACCGCCTTCGAGGCCGTCCGGCCCGGGGTCAGCTGCCAGGAGATCGACCGGATCGCCCGACGGGTGATCATCGAGGCCGGGTACGGCGAGTACTTCATCCACCGCACCGGCCACGGCATCGGCATCACCACGCACGAGCCCCCGTACCTGATCGAGGGCGAGGAGCGGCCGCTCGTCCCCGGCATGTGCTTCTCGATCGAGCCCGGCGTCTACCTGCCCGGCCGGTTCGGGGTGCGGATCGAGGACATCGTCACCGTCACCGAGCACGGCGGGCGGCGGTTCAACAACACGCCGCACGAGTTGGGCATCGTCTCGTAACGGGCGCGCCCGGCCGGGCCGTTCCGCTGTCTGAGTCTTTGCTGAACGACAGGCCGTATACGTAAAGAGTTCTCCAAGAATGCCTTGCTAGCTTCAATCGGTATGACCAAAATGCTCCGCCCGGCGCCGCCCCCACCCGCGCGCGCCGGGCGGCTGCGTCCGGTGACCCAGCCCCGTGCGCACACCACCGCACTGGCCCGGCTGCGGCTACTGGCGTGGCCGCTCTATTTCCTCGCCCTCTTCTGGTACCTGCGCACGTACGGCATGCCGTACGCCAATGACGTGGTCTTCTGCTGGCTGATCGGCGCGCTGCTCGCGGCCGCCGTGCACAGCGGCCACGGGCGGCGCGGCTTCCTGCTGGTGCTGCGCGACTGGGTGCCCGTCATGGCCGTGGTCTGGGTGTACTCGCTGCTGCGCGGCTACGGCGCGCACACCCCGTGGGCCCCGCACTGGCGGCCGCAGTTGCGCGCCGACGAGCTGCTCGGCCTCGGGGAGACCTGGACCGTCCGGCTGCAGCACGCGCTGTACACCCCCGGCTCGCCGCACTGGTACGACTACGCGGCCGTCACCGTCTACATGTCGCACTTCTTCATGATCTTCGTGATCCTGGCGGTGCTCTGGCGGCGCCGCCACGACCGCTTCCGGCACCTGCTCACCTGCTACCTCGCGCTGACCTTCGCCGGCTTCGCGACGTACATCCTCTATCCGGCCGACCCGCCGTGGCTCACCGGGCAGGAGGGGAACATGCCGGAGCTCACCCGGGTGGTCTCCGACGTGCTGACCGAGAGCGGGCTGCCGCGCGCGGGGTCGATCTTCGAGAACGGCAGCCAGTTCGCCAACGACGTCGCCGCGATGCCCTCGCTGCACTCCGCCTACCCGGCGATGCTGCTGTTCTTCTTCTGGCCGACGGCCGCGCGGTGGCTGCGGGTGCTGCTCGTCGCGTACCCGCTCGCGATGGCGTTCACCCTGGTGTACGGGGCGGAGCACTTCATCGTCGACATCTTCGCCGGCTGGGCGTACGCGGCGGCGGTGGTGTTCGGCCTGCGGTGGCTGCGGGAACGGCGGGCCGGGACCGGACGGCTCACCCTGGCCGCCGGAGAGGCCACCGGGTGACAGCGGCGGCCCGGTGGCAGGGGCGCCCGGGATGAACGGGGCGCCTCCGGGCCGGCCGGGCCGGGCGGGCAGACTGGACGGATGCGGAAACCCACGAAGCCGGCACAGCCCGTCGCGGAGCCGGTTCAGCCGGTTCAGCCGGTTCAGCCGGTTCAGCCGGTGAAGCCCACCGCGGAGCAGTTGCTCGCCGCCCGGGACACCACCATCCCGGACGTCGCCGGGCCCGGGCTGCGGGTGCTGTTCTGCGGCATCAACCCCGGTCTCTGGTCCGGCGCCACCGGCCACCACTTCGCCCGCCCGGGCAACCGGTTCTGGCCCGCCCTGCACCGCTCCGGCTTCACCCCGCGCCAGTTCCGCCCGGACGAACAGGGCGAGCTGCTCGGCCTCGGCCTCGGCATCACCAACGTCGCCCCGCGCGCCACCGCCAAGGCGGACGAGCTCACCGCCGACGAACTGCGCGCGGGCGGCGCCGCGTTGACCGACCGGGTGCTGCGGCTGCGCCCCCGCGCCCTGGCCGTCCTCGGCATCGGCGCGTACCGGACCGGCTTCGGCCGCCGCGGGGCGGCGGTCGGCCGCCAGCCGGAGGGCATCGGCGACACCGAGGTCTGGGTGCTGCCCAACCCGAGCGGCCTCAACGCCCACTACACCCTGGACACACTGGCCGAGGAGTTCCGCCGGCTGCGGGAGGCGCTGGAGCGGTGAGCGGTGAGCGGCGCCGCGGTGAGGCACCGCATGGCGGGCGCCGGGCGGTGACAGCGGCTCAGGCGCGCAGGAACTCCAGCACCGCCAGCACCCGGCGGTGCGTCTCCTCGGCCGGTGGCAGGTCCAGCTTCATCAGGATGTTGCCGATGTGCTTGCTCACCGCGGCCTCCGACACCACCAGTTCGCGGCAGATCGCCGTGTTGGACCGGCCCTCGGCCATCAGCGCCAGCACCTCGCGTTCGCGCGGGGTCAGCCGGCCCAGTGGATCCCGCCGACGCCGCAGCAGCTGCCGCACCACCTCCGGGTCGACCACCGTGCCACCGGCCGCCACCGTGCCGACCGCGGACACGAACTCCTCGATCTGGCCGATCCGGTCCTTCAGCAGGTAGCCCACGCCCGAACCGTCCCCGGAGTCCAGCAGCTCCGCGGCGTAGGAGCGCTGCACGTACTGGCTGAGGACCAGGACGGGCAGTCGCGGGCGTCGCTCGCGCAGGGCGACGGCGGCGCGCAGGCCCTCGTCGGTCTGGCCCGGTGGCATCCGGACATCGGTGATGACGATGTCCGGCTCGTGCTCGGCGACGGCCGTACGCAGGGCCTCGGCGTCGCCGACGGCGGCGGCCACCCGGTGGCCGAAGCGGTCCAGCAGACCGATCAGGCCCTCGCGCAGCAGGACACCGTCCTCGGCGAGGACCACGCGCAGTCCGGCCGGTCGGGGCCGGGGCCGGTCTACGGCTTGATCTGGGTACAAGGGATCTCCACACGCAACAGGGTCGGTCCGCCGGGCGGGCTGCTCACCGTCAGTGTGCCGTCCACCACCGCGACCCGGTCGGCCAGCCCGGTGAGACCGGTGCCGCCCGCCGGGTCCGCGCCACCGCGACCGTCGTCCGCCACCTCGATGGTCAACAACCCTCCGGTGTAACGCCCGTGGATCCGGGCGGCGCGCGCACCGCTGTGCTTGGCCACGTTGGCGAGCGCCTCGGAGACGGCGAAGTAACCCGCCGACTCGACCGGCGGCGGCAGCCGGCCGGGCAGGTCGAAGCCGACCTCCACCGGGACGGGTGAGCGGTCGGCGGCATCCGCACAGGCGTCCGGCAGGCCCCGGTCGGTGAGCACCTGCGGATGGATGCCGTTGATCAACTCCCTTATCTCGGCGAGCACTTCGCCGGCCGCCAGCTGCGCCTCGGCGAGCCGGTCGGCCAGCGGTCCGCCCGGCGGCGCGTCCAGCCGGGCCAGCCCGAGGGCCATCGTCAGCGCCACCAGGCGCTGCTGGGCGCCGTCGTGCAGATCGCGTTCGATCCGGCGGCGCTCCGCCTCGAAGGCGTCCACCAACCGGGCCCGGGAGCTGACGAGTTCACCGATCCGCCGCTCCTGCCCGCCCTGGCCGAGCACCAGCCGGACGAGCGCGGCCCGGCCGACGGCCACCGCCGTCAGCGGGTAGGCCGGCAACGGGAGCAGCAGCAGGCCGCCCAGTCCCAACAGGGCGGCCAGGAGCGGGGAATGGACCTGGAACAGCTTCAGCACGTTCACCTGCTCACCGTCCAGCAGCAGCAACGGCAGGGCGGCGAGCAGACAACCCGGCACCGCCAGCGCGCAGCCGGCGACGACCAGATCGACCGGCCACAGCACGAACGCGGCGAGCACCGCGAAGCCCAGCTCCCGCCAGGTCGCCTGCTCGCGGTAGCGCAGCCGCAGCCACGCGGGCAGTCCGGGGCGGCTCGGCACGAGATGCGGGCCGGGCACCGGCGTGCTGTCCAGCAGCCTCAACAGCCGCCGCTCCCACGCCGCGTACGGCACCCCGACCAGCGCCAGCGCCGCCAGCAGCGGCAGCCCGATCAGCAGCACCGCCAGCAGCCCGGCAGCGGTCGCCGCCACCAGCAGCCCGGCGCAGAGCAGCAGCCCGGCCGTCCCGCTCGCCAGCAGGTAGGCCGCCGCCCGCCAGGGATTCACCGCCGCCATGAACTCCGGCCGGGGCAGCGCTCCCCACGCCCCGGGCCCACGACCACCGCCGTCCATCGCCCCGCCTTCCCCCCTGTGTCCGCGCCGGCGCCCGCTCCCGTGCGGGTGCGGGTGCGGGTGCCCGTGCCGGTTCGGGTCCGGCTCCGGCCCGCCGCCTCGTTCGGGCCGACGCCCACCCTAGGCACCCACCGGGACCGCGTCGGTAGGGCCCGCCCCACCCCACGGAGTAGACCCTGGCCCGCTGACCGGCCGTGCCCGCCGACGGTTGGCTGGCGGCATGGGAATGGTACGGATCGCGATCACCTCGCTGAAGACCCGCTGGACGTCGCTCGTCGGAGCGTTCGTGGCCCTCGCGCTCGGGGTCGCGATGACGGCGGTGATGCTGCTGGGGCTCGCCACCGCCGTCGGCGCACCCGGCGGGGAGGCGCTGGTCTCGCTGGTGGCGGCGCTCGGCACGGCGGGCGGGGTGAGTGCCTTCGTCTCGGCGTTCGTCGTCGCGTCCACCTTCTCCTACGCCGTCGCCCAACGCCGCCGCGAGTTCGGCCTGCTCCGGCTGGCCGGCGCGACCCGGGCGCAGGTCCGGCGGAGCGTTCTCACCGAAGCGCTCCTCCTCGGCGCGGCCGCCTCCGCCGCGGGCTGCGCGCTCGGACGGCTCGCCGCGCCGGGCCTGGTGCGATGGCTGGTGGAGGCCGGCATGGCGCCGCCCGGCTTCGTACCGGGCCAGCAGGCCTGGCCGCTGCACGCCGCGTTCTGGTCCGGTCTGCTCGTCACCCTGTCCGGGGTGGCGGTGGCGGCCCGCCGCGCCGGCCGGGCCGGCCCCCTGGACGCCCTGCGGGTGGCCGACCTCGACACCGGCGTGATGACCGCGGGCCGGTGGCTCTGGGGCCTCGGGCTGCTGCTGACCGCCGCCGTGCTGACCGGAACGGCGCTCGTCACCGACCCCGCCGACCTCCTGCACCGCAAGACCTACACCACCCAGCCGATGCTGCTGATCAGCGCCTGCGGGCTGCTCGCCCCGGTCCTCGCCCGCCCGGTGATCCGCGCCCTCACCTGGCTCCCGGCCCGGCTGACCCGGTACACCGGCCGGCTGGTCCGGGAGAACGCCACGGCGGCCCTGCGCCGCAGCGGGGCGATCGCCGCGCCGGTGCTGATCGCGGTGGCCCTGACCGGTTCGCTGGCCGGGGCGCTGGACACGGTGAGCGCCGCCCGGACGGCCGAGGCCGACGCGCGGACCGCCGCCGATCTCGTGGTCGTCCCCGGCACGACGGCGACCCCGGCCCCGACCCTGGCTGCGCTCACCGAGGCGCTGCGCGCCGTCCCCGGCGTCACCGTCTCCCCGTCGGGGCCCACCACGCTCGCCCTGATCGAGCCGGACGGCATCGCCGTCGGGTCCGAGGCCCGGACGGCCGATCCGGCCGGGCTGGCGGCGGTCGCACGGCTGCCCGTGACGGCCGGCTCGGTGACCGCTCTGGACGACGACGGCATCGTGCTGCCCGCCGGGTGGGGGCGGACGACGGTCGGCGAGCCGGTGCCGGTGATCCGGGCGGACGGCAGCCGGACGACGCTGCGGGTGGCCGCCGTCCTGCGCGACGGCCTCGGCGACAACGGCCTCTATGTGACCGCCCGCAACGCCCCGGGCGCACGGGTCGACCGGATCGAGGTCCGGTTCGCCCCCGGCACCGACCGGGCCGCCGCCACCACGCGGGTACGGGCCGCCGCCGGGCCGTCCGGCGCGACGGTCCGCACCCGGGACGACTGGCTCGCCGCCACCGCACCCGCCACCGGCCGGATCGCCTGGCTGCGCACCGTCCTGGTCCTCGGCCTCGCCCTGGTGTACACCGGCCTCGCGCTCGCCAACACCGTCGTCATGGCCACCGCCGACCGGCGCCGGGAGCTCGCCCTGTGGCGGCTGGCGGGCGCCACCCGGGCCCAGGTGGTGCGGCTGGCGACGGCCGAGTCGGCGCTGGTGGCGGCGGTCGGCGCGGTGCTGGGCTGCGCGGTGGCCGCCGTCCAGCTGGCCGCCATGCGAACCGGGTTGGCGCTGCTCGGGGTGCCGGCGCCGTGGGTGGTGCCGTGGCGGCCGGTCGGGCTGGTGGCCGGGGTGTGCCTCCTGGTCGCGGTGCCCTGCGCCGCGTCGGCGGCCGCCTGGGCGCTACGCCACCGACCGGTCTCGGCGGTCGTGCGCTGACGAAGACGACGGGCGGGCGGGTGTCGGGCAAGCGGGCGTCGGGCGAGCGGGCATCGGCGGGCGGCTCGGCTGCCTGACGGCCCTCATGTGTCAGACCCGCTCCAACCCCTCCGGCAGGGCGAGCGCCCGCAGTTCGCGGATCAGCGCCCGGACGGGCGCCGTACCGGCCAGTTCGGGCGTGGTGACGTACCCGACGAACCGGGTCGGCGGCCGCGGACCGAGGCCGGTGACGGCCAGGCCGTCCGGGGCGCCGAGCAGGGCCGTCCGGGGCATGATCGCCATGCCGAGGCCCTGGGAGACCAGCGAGACGGCGACCGAGTCGTCCTCGACGTCGATGGTCGCGGGCGGGATCCAGTCCTGTCGGTCCCACCAGTCGCGGGTGTAGGAGCCGCAGTTCTCGTCCCAGTCGACCAGCGGCAGCCCGCGCGGCGCCGGATGGCCCTGCGGGTGCACCAGCGCGTACGACTCCTCGAAGAGCCGCACCGCCAGCAGACCGGGGACGGGCGGCGGGGCGGAGTCGTCGAGTGTGGCGAGCCCGAGGTCGGCGCGGCCGTCGGCGACCTCGCCGGCCGCGCCGCGGCCGAGCTCGCGGACGATCCGGACCTGCGGCGTCAGCCCGGGGTGGCGGGCGGTGAGCCGGGCCAGGACGGGCGGCAGCAGGTGGGCCGCGACGCTGCGGAAGGCCACGATCCGCAGCGGCCCGGTCACCTCCCCGGCCGCGTCCCCGGCCCCGGCGCCGCGCACCTCCGGTCCCATCACCTCCAGCAGCCGCAGGATCCGGCGGGCGTACGTGACGGCCCGCGCGCCGGCGTCCGTGGCGCGGGCGCCGTGGCGTCCGCGGTCGAAGAGCACCGCACCGAGCTTCCGTTCGCAGGAGCGCACGGCGTGCGAGACGGCGGACTGGGTCATCCCCAGGCGCGCGGCCGCCGCCGTGAAGCCCTGTTCCTGCTCGACGGCGACCAGGATGCGCAGTTCGTGCGGGGCGAGATCGCTCATGCGCCGAATCTACCGGCATCCATCAATGCTGCTCATGGAACCCGGCCTTCCATCGACGCCGGCCCCTGCCCGGGACCCGGCCGCCTTCCTACGGTGATCACGTCCGCCGCGCCCGCCACCACCCCCGGAGCACCCGATGTCCCGCCCCATCGCCCGCGTCGTCCACCAGGTCGCCCGCCCGTCGGGCCCGCCCACCGCCGACGACTTCGCCTTCCTCGACGAGACCGTCCCCGCGCTCACCGCGGGCGAGGCGCTCGTCGAGAACATCCACCAGTCCGTCGACCCGTACATGCGCGAGGAGATGGAGGAGGGCGGCTGGGAGCTCAACGCCCCGCTGGAGGGCCGCACCCTCGGCCGGGTGGTCGAGTCCCGCACCCCCGCCCTGCCGGTCGGCGAACTGGTGTTCCACCGCAGGGCCTGGCGCACCCACTCGGTGGTCACCGCGGCCGAGGCCACCCCGCTGCCCGCCTTCGAGGGCGTCCCGCTCACCGCCCACCTCGGCGCCCTCGGCGGCACCGGGCTGTCCGCCTGGGTCGGCCTGACCAGGGTCGCCCGGCTCCAGCCCGGCGAGACGATCTTCATCTCGGCGGCCGCCGGCGGCGTCGGCACCGCCGCCGGCCGGCTCGCCCGCCTGCTCGGCGCCGGCCGGATCATCGGCAGCACCGGCTCCGCCGCCAAGGCCCGGCACCTCACCGAACACCTCGGCTTCGACGCCGCGTTCGACTACCACGACGCCCCGATCGCCGACCGGCTCCGCGAGGCGGCCCCCGACGGCCTCGACGTCTACCTGGACAACGCCGGCGGCGACCACCTCGAAGGCGCGATCACCGCGCTGCGCGAGCACGGCCGGATCGCCTGGTGCGGCGCCGTCGCCCAGTACAACCACCTACGGCAGCCGCCGGCCGCGCCCCGCAACCTCTTCGACGTGGTCGGCAAGAGCCTGCGGCTGGAGGGCTTCCTGGTCCGCAACCACCTGGACGCCAGGCCGGAGCTGTACGACTTCCTCGTCCCGCATCTGCGCTCCGGCGCCGTCGTGCCGGACGAGACCGTCGTGCGGGGCTTCGAGCACGTGGTGGACGCCTTCCTCGGCATGCTCCGGGGCGCCAACACCGGCAAGATGATCGTCCAGATCGCCGAGGCGCCCTGACCTGACCTGACCGGGCCGGTCAGGGCAGGACAGGACAGGACAGGGCAAGTCAGGACACGGCCCCGGCGGTCACCCGTCCGGCAGCAGGGCCAGGTCCAGCCGGGCGATCCGCTCCGGATCGGCGATCACCTCGTACGCCGCGACCCGCCCCCGCTCCACCGTCACCAGCAGGACCAGCCGCAGCCGCCCGCCCGGCGCGACCACCACCCCCACGTCCCCGTTCACCAGGGCGGGCGCCGCGAACCGCGCCCGCCGCCCGAACACCAGCGTCTCCCCCGCGACGACCAGGGCGCCACGCGCCACCGCCGCCCGCCCGGCGGGCAGCGCGGCCGGATCGGCCCGGCGGACCACGTCCGGCGCCAGCACCGCGAGCAGCGCGTCGAGGTCGCCGCCGCGCGAGGCGGCCAGGAAGGCCTCCACCACCTCGCGGTGCCCGGCCAGTTCCGCCGCCGGCACCGCGGCCGGGCCCCGCACCCGCTGCCGGGCCCGGCTGGCGAGCTTCTTGGCGGCCACCGTGGTGCGCCCGACGATGGGCGCGATCTGTTCGAAGGGCACCGCGAAGCCGTCGTGCAGCACGAAGGCGACGCGCTCCGCGGGCCCGAGCCGGTCCAGCACCACGAGCAGGGCCCGGCCGACCTCCTCGGCCAGCAGCGCCGCCTCCTCGGGACCACCGTCCTCGCCGGCCCCGTCCGGCAGCCGCTCCCCCGTCGGCTCCTCCCGCCGTACCGCCCGTGCCCGCAGCAGGTCGAGGCAGATCCGGGAGACGACGGTGGTCAGCCAGCCGGGCAGGTTCTCGACCGCCGCCGCGTCCGCCCGGCCGAGCCGCAGCCAGGCCTCCTGCACGGCGTCCTCCGCCTCCGCCGCCGAGCCCAGCATCCGGTGCGCGACGGCCCGCAGCCGGCCGCGCTCGCCCTCGAACCGCGCCGCCAGTTCCTCGCACCCGTCCGCCGGTTCCTCGCGTCCGTCCATCGGTCACCTTTCCTCGGGCCACCCCGTCACGGAGATGACGATCCACCCACCACCGAGGTGACGAGGAGAGACCCCGATGACCACCACCACCCTGCTGCACCTGGATTCAAGCGCAGACCTCCCGGGCGAATCGGTCAGCCGTGACCTGACCGCCCGCTTCGCGCACGCCTGGCGGGCCCGGCACGGCGCGTCCGGCTACCGCTACCGGGACCTCGCCGCCGACCAGGTGCCCCTCCTGGGCCCCGCCTACGCCCCCCTCGGCCGCCGGGCCGAGCGCCGCGGCGTGCTGTCGCCCGCCGAGGTGTCCGCGCTGGCCGAGGGCCCGGACGAGCGGCGCGAATGGGCCCTCACCCAGCCGCTGATCGCCGAACTGCTGGCAGCGGACACCGTGCTGCTGGGCGTGCCGATGTACAACTTCACCGTTCCCGCCGCGCTGAAGGCCTGGATCGACCGGGTCAGCTTCCCCGGCGCGTACACCGATCCCGCCACCGGCCGGAGCCTCCTGGACGGTACCCGCGTCGTGGTGGTCACCGCCTGCGGCGGCGGCTACGGCCCGGGCACCCCTCGTGAGGCCTTCGACTTCCAGACCCCCTACCTGCGCGCCTACTTCACCAATCTCGGCGTCCCCGACAGCGCACTGCACTTCGTCCACGCCGAACTCACCCGGGCCGACGACATCCCCGCCCTGGCCGGCCTCCAGCCGCTCGCCGCCGCCTCCCTGGCCGCCGCCCGCTCCGCCGTGGCGGACCTGGCGGCCGCCTCCCTGACCGGCTGACCGGCCCGCTGACCGACCGCCCCGGCCGTGGCGGTCGGTCGGGCCGCGCCCGGGCCGACCCTCAGGCCGACGGCAGCCGCAGCGCGAGGAGGGCCGTGTCGTCGGTGCTGCCGGACGGCACGCTCCGGAGGATCCCGTCGCAGAACTTCCCCAGCGGACGCCCCGCCAGGCCCGCGCCGAGCTCTCGGAGCCGTTCCAGACCGGCCCCGAGATCGGCGCCC
Organism: Kitasatospora sp. NPDC092286; assembly: GCF_044755565.1. Classification (NCBI taxonomy): domain Bacteria; kingdom Bacillati; phylum Actinomycetota; class Actinomycetes; order Kitasatosporales; family Streptomycetaceae; genus Kitasatospora; species Kitasatospora sp. NPDC092286. Next base: position 351,806 of record NZ_JBIVRD010000001.1, read on the forward strand.
GGCACCTCGACCAGGCCGTCGGTGAAGAGCAGCAGCGTCGAGCCGGGCGGCAGCCGCTCGACCCCGTCCCGGCGCCCGGAGTCACCTCCCGCCCCGAGGAGCAGGCCCTGTCCCGCCTCCAGGTAGCGCGCGCCGTCACCGGGCGCCCCGCCACCGGCCGGGCCGGCCGCCGCTACCAGCAGCGGCGGCGGATGTCCCGCGCTGGTCCAGCGCAGCAGCCAGGGCCCGCCCGCCGGGCCCTCGACATACGCGAGGACCATGGTGGCCATCGGGACGTCCGTGAGACCGGCCATGGCGTCGTCGAGCCGCGCGACCACGGCGGCGGGCGGCTCGCCCCGGTCCCAGGCCAGCGCCCGGAGGATGTTCCGCAACTGCGCCATGCGGGCGGCGGCCTGCAGATCGTGGCCGATGACATCGCCGATCACCAGCGCGGTCGTCCCGTCCTTCAGCAGGAAGGCGTCGTACCAGTCGCCGCCGACCCGCGACCCCGCCGGAGCGGGCTGGTACCGGGCGGCCAGCCGCAGGTCCCGGCCCTGCGGCAGGTCGGTGAGCAGGTGGTGCTGCATGGCCGTGGCGATGTCGCGCTGCTCCCCGAACAGCCGGGCGTTGTCGATCGCCACGCCCGCCCGGTGGCCGATGTCGGCGAGCAGGGCGAGCTCGCGGGCGGTGAACGGCCGGTCGCGAACGGTCCGGACCGCCGTCATCGCGCCGGTGATCTCGCGGGCGCTGGTCAGCGGGACGACGGCCGCCGAGGTCGCCCCGAGCGCGCGCAGGAAGCCGGCCTGTACGGCGGCGAGCGGGTCGTCCGGCAGCCGGGCCATCTCCCGGGCGTCGATCACCACGGGCTCCGCACCGTGCAGGACGCGGGCCAGCGCCGACCGGAACTCCGAGGTGGGCGGGGGGAGCGGTCCCCGCCACGCCTCCAGCGCGGTGGCCCGGCCCTTCGGTCCCAGCACGGCGACCCGGCGGACGTCGCCCTCGGCGGTCCGCAGGTCGACGGCCACCCAGTCGGCCAGCTGGGGCACGAGCAGCGGGCCCAGCCGGTCCAGCGCCTCCTCGATGTCGAGCGTCTCCGACAGCACCTCGGTGACCTCGCCGACCAGGGTCAGCCGCTCGGCCAGGTCCTCCAGCAGGTCCACCCGGCCCGCCTCCCGCCCGACCGGCGCGCTGCTTCCGGCGATATCGGCGAACAGCACGGCCAGCCCCAGAACGCGCCCGTCCCGGGCCACCGGCGCCGCCGACCACCGCACCGGCAGTACCTTCCCGTCCCCGGTCAGAAAGGTGTCGCTCTCCCCCCACGCCGGCCGGCCGTGCTCGGCGACCGCCAGCAGGACGCACAGCTCGCGCGGGATCTCCGTGCCGCCCGGCCCCCGGTGCAGCAGCTCGTGGGCGTCCTCCCCGGCCATCGCCGCCGCCCGGCGGCCCAGCAGTTCCTCGGCCCTCGGGTTGGCGGCCAGGATCCGCCCGCCAGGGTCCAGCACGAGCAGGCCGGCCGAGAGCCCGGTGAACACCGAGCCCAGCAGCCGGGGGTCCACCCCCGGCGTGCCGCCACTCCTCTCGGAACCGCCCGCCATCACGTCACCTCCGGCTCCGGCTACAGCTGCTGCTCCGGGCTGGAGGTGGCGGCCGCTCCCCGGCCGTCGGTCACCAGGGCGTACGCGTGCGCCAGCTCGACCAGGGCACGATGGTGCTGCCCCGGGTACCCGCCCAGCGCGTGGACCTCGTCGGTGATCGCCCGCAGCAGCTCGACCCGCGCTTCGGCCTCGGCCGACCGCTCCGCGTCCGGCGGCTCGTTCGGCTCCATCGCATCTCCTCACGCCACCGCCCGGCGCCCGGACGTCGAACCCCCCGTGCCCTCCATGCTGCGGCCCCCGGCGCCACCCCGCACCCCCGGCCGGACGGCCGGCCGGGTTCAGCGCCCGCCGAACCGCTCGTCCGTGGCGACGACCTCGCGGCCCAGCGGCATCAGCGAGATCGGGATCATCTTCAGGTTGGCCCAGCCGAACGGGATCCCGATGACCGACAGGAACAGCGGGATGCTGGTGATCAGGTGCCCGATCGCCAGCCACCACCCGGCGAACACCAGCCAGATGACGTTCCCGACGCAGGACGGCGCGCCCGCGCCCGGCTTCTCCACGGTGGTGCGGCCGAACGGCCAGATCACATAGCCGGCGATGCGGAACGACGCGATGCCGAACGGAATGGTGATGATCAGGACGCAGCAGATGATGCCGGCGACGACATAGCCGATGGCCATCCAGATGCCGCAGAAGATCAGCCAGAGCACGTTCAGGACGAAATCGATCACCTTCATACTGCCCAGCCTCCCACGGACGGTCTCCCCCGGGTGGCCTATACCCGTTCCGGTGGGTCCCCACCGGCTCCGGAACGCCGCGACGGCCCGCCGGGGGCAGACCGGCGGGCCGTCGTGGAGGGCGTGGGCGGGGGTCAGACCGCGAGGACCCGCAGGGCGGGGTGGTCGACCGTGTTCAGGTAGAGCTTCTCCTTGGTGTGCTCCTGCTCCAGCTCGACGACCAGCCGGTACCGGTAGAGGCCCGGCTTGGCGGTGCTGAGCACGGTGCCCGCCCAGTAGTAGTAGACGGGGGTGAACTTGTCGCGCATGCGGTCGGGCATGCCGTAGATCTTCAGCTCGGTGAAGATCTTCCGCTCCGCGACGTCCTCCTCGTCACCGGCCTCGGTGTCCAGGAAGACGATGTTGTTGATCTTCGGCATGGGCGGCCAGGTGCCGTCCAGCCGCTTCTCCATGTCGATCGGGCGGATGATCCAGTTCAGGACCTGGCCCTGCTTGCAGACCGTCTCCAGGTGCGACGTGCCCTGGCCGGAACCGCCGACGCTGTTGTCCATCATGTACATCGCGTCGGCGAGCGAGCCGGTGGCGGCCGCCCGCTCCATGTTGACCAGGGTGACGACGTTGAGCTGGACCGAGTTCAGCTGGCCCGGATTCTGCTTCTCCTCAACGCTGTTGAGCTTCGCGCTCGTCAACGTTCCTCCTTCGGTGTGGAGTTGGGTGCGAAAGTGGTCTAGCCGACCAGGGCCGGCGACAGCGCGGCGGTGATCGGCGCGTCCCGGGTGCCCAGCTTGAACTTCAGCCGGTACGGGACCACGCCGCCGGCGTCCTTCTTCACCGTCGCGGTCCAGTAGGCGACGTCGGTGCCGGGGTACACCTTGCGCTCCGGCTCGCAGATGTCCGGGTCGATCACGATGTCGTCGATGGCGACGAACGCCTCGCACTCCAGCGCCAGGACGTTCCAGAGCAGCTGGTCGCCGGCCTTGACCTTGGTACGCAGCTCCTCGGTGCCGAACCCGGTCGAGCCGCCGGCCTTGTTGGTGTCGTACAGGTAGAGATGGCCGCTGGTGCTGCGGGACGCCAGGGCGCCCACGCAGTCCACGACGGCGGTGATCGAGATCGGCCGCTGCGAACCGGCCTTGCGCGGGGCCTGCTTGGCCTTGCCGCCGCCGGTGCTGCTACCGCTGTTGCTCGCGGGGGTGGTCATCTGCTCTCCTCCTCGTTCGTCGACGGTGGCGGATCAGGCGGGGGCGCCGAGCGGGATGGGGAGGTAGCCCATGCCCGTCCCGGTGAAGGCGTTGCGCCGCGGCTCGGTGACGATCTTGAGCCGGGAGTCGAAGCTGAGGTTCACCGGCTCCCAGACCCAGTCCTCGCCCTTCCGCACCAGGTCGTGGAGCTGGATCTTCATCGTGTAGCGGTAGGTGCCGGGCCGGGAGGTGTCGATCGTCGCGGACCAGTACCAGCCGTCCGTCACCAGGTCCGGCGAGCCGTACTCGGCCGGGTAGATGATCTTCTGGTCCACCGCCTCCCCGATGATGTCGGTGATCACCGGGGAGGGGTAGCTGTGCGCGGACGTCCCGCCGTCGGCGACCAGCTGGCCGGTCACGTCCAGCATCTTCTGGCCGGAGAGGCCGCGGGTGCCGGCCGTGGTGCGTACCCGCTTGCCGGCGGTGCGCCGGATCCGGCCGAGATCGGCCGCGCTGACCGTGCCCGATCCGTCGGCCAGCGCCGCCAGTTCCGTCAGCGCCTGCTGGTCGGCCTGCCGCGCCCGGTCGGCCTGGTAGCCGCGCGGGACCGTCGGCGGGATCGAACCGAGGCTGTACGGGAGCCAGTTGAGCACCTGCTCGCTCGCCTGCGAGCCGTCCTGCCAGTAGGAGCCGTTGATGATGGTCACCAGGTCGCCGGTGCCCTCGCCCTCGGAGCCGTGCAGCTTCATGTTGTCGAACAGGTAGGTGTTGTCCCGCAGCGTCCGGGCCGCCAGCGCGTTGCCGACGTCCACCAGCACGATGACCGCTAGCTGTTGGGGCATGAGCCCGCCTTTCTCGTTGTCGTTCGGGGGAGTTCCGTCAGATCCGCGTGCCGTGGACGGCGCGTGCCGTCAGATGCACATCAGCGCGGGCGAGTCGATGTGCAGCACGCTGTGCGGGCCCTCGTACATCTGCAGTTCGAGGCGGTACCGGTACGGCACCCCGGGGGTCATGTACGGCGGCACCACGCCGGTCCAGACGTCGAGGTCGAGCTTCTCGCCCTCCTCGGTGAAGTCCTCCGGGTCCGGCTCCGCGCCGTGGCCCGCCCCGAGGAAGGTGATGCTCCTGATGTCGACCGGCGTCTGGAGGTCCACCGCGAGCGCGGACCACTGGATCACCTGGCCGGGGGCGACGACGGTGCACAGCTCGGGCGTGCCCTGGCCGGTGCTCTGGAACGATCCGTCGTCCACCAGGGTGAGGTTCCCGTCGAGCAGCGTGCCGGCCGAGAGCGCCCCGATGACGTCCACCACCACGGCGATGTTGACCTGCGGCTTCATAACACTCCTGTCCTCTACGGTTGTTCGGTGTCGGGTCCGCGCTAGCCGCGGTCCCGGACCAGCGGCACCTTGCCCACGCTCGTCCGCTCGATCTCGGTCGAGGACCGGGGCACGAAGGTGAGCAGGAACCGGTAGCCGGTCTTCTCGATCGACGCCGGATTCGCCTCGCCCTGGTTGAACAGGGACAGGGCGCGCGGCAGGGCGTTGACGAAGACGCGCTGCAGCCCGTACGGCCCGAGCCCGGTGTCCGCCCGGTAGGTCAGGCCGGGCACGTCGTCCACCGAGGCGAGCAGCGTGATGGTCCTGCTCTCCCGGTGGTTCACGAACTGGATCTCGTGCGCCACCTCGTCCAGGTCGACCGTCCCGGCCCGCCGCAGCTCGTCCCGGAGGGCCTCGTAGGCGCGCCGGGCGGAGTACTGGCTGTCGTTCAGGTGCAGGATGTCCCCGGTCCGGCCGGCGAACTCGAACTGCTCGGCCTTCAGCCCGGGCCCGTCCAGCCGCGGCCGGCGGATCATCCGGTCGCCGAGCTTGAGCCGCAGCAGCGGCGCCTCGTGGGCGTGCAGCCGGGTGACGACCAGCTCGCCCTCCTCGCCCTCGGCGACCCAGCGGCCGTGCTCGTCCACGATCTCCACCAGGTGCAGACCGGGGACCGCGGCCAGGAAGGGCGACTCCTCCCGCAGCTGGAGGCCGATGGTCTCGGCCTGGGTGGCGGCGAAGTAGCTGAGGATCGCCAGGTTCGGGTACATCGCCTGCAGTTCGGCCCGCTTGCGCTGCGGCAGCACCCCGCTGCCGTACAGCGCGACCCGGAAGCTCTCCTTGGCCTCCCGGCTCATCCCGGCGCCGAGTTCACCGAGGATCGCGATGCCCGCGGTGATGCCCATCAGCGCCTTGGGGCCTGGGTAGGAGAACATGTGCTCCAGGACCGGGGCGGTCACCGGGCCGGCGCCGATGTAGTTGATGCCGGGCACGTTGGCCAGCACCCCGCCGACCATGGTGCCGCTGCTCCACATCTGGTAGTCGGCCAGCGTGGTGTAGAGCCACTTGGGATCGGTGCCGCCCAGGTACTCGTCGAGCTGGTACGTGCCCATGAAGTGGCCGGCCACCTCGTAGGTGTCGCGCAGCTCCCGCAGCGAGTAGACGGTCTCCAGCGGGCGGCCGCTGGTGGTGCCGCCGCTGGCCACGATCTCGAAGCCGCCCGCCGCGATCGGCACCACCATGCCGGGGCGGCCGTCCATGAAGAAGTCGCGCTGGACGTCCTTGTCGGAGAGCGGGACGCGCTGCCAGTCCTCGTACGTCGCGGGGGCGCCGGCGATGCCACCACCGGCCAGCCGCTCGCGCCAGAGCGGGTTGAGCAGCGCGGTGTTGACCATCTGCTGCAGCCGGCGCAGCACCAGCGCGTCCTGCACCTCGTGCGGGAGCTCGCTGTACGGGGCGTGGCAGGCCCGCTCGGCCTCGCGCATCCGGCTGAGGAAGGTGGGGAGCTTGCCGACCGCGTCGACCGAGTCCGGCTTCAGCTCCCAGTCGGGGATCAGCCGGACCGCCAGCTCGGCGGCGTCGACGGTCGGCGTCCGGGTCTGCGGAACGCTCACTGGGCTCATCGTCGAATTCCTATTCACTGTCGCTGCTGTGGTCGCGGTGGCGCAGGCCGTATCCGGCCCGCCTGATCTCGCCGAGCAGCATCCGGAAATGCTCGGTGGTGGTCCGGTGGTTCATCATGACCACCCGCAGGGCGGCCACCCCGTCGATGTCGACCTTGGAGATGAAGAAATTGCCCTGGATTTTGAGCCGGTTCCGGATATCCAGCTGGAGGCGGTGCACCTCGTTCTCGCCGAGGCCGTCCGGCAGGTGCCGGAAGCAGAGGATGTTCGCCTCCGGCCGGTGCACGGGTTCGAAGTCCGGCTCGTCCACCAGAATGCGGTGGATATCCTCGGTCAGCTGGCAGAGGTATTCGATCTTCTCCGCGAAAAGGGCCCGCCCGTGGATGCTCCAGAGCGCCCACAGCGGCATGATCATCGGGCGCTTGGTGCACTCGAAGTTCTTGTCCCCGCTGTCCAGCGCCGTGTAGATGTCCGGCTGCTCGTCGAAAACGTAGCTGGCCTGCTGGCGGAATGCCCCGAGACTGTCCCGTTTGTCCCGGTAGAACAGCAGGGTGCAGGGCGCCGGGACGAACATCATCTTGTGCGCGTCCCAGGTCAGCGAATCCGCCTTCTCGATTCCGCCGAGCTTTCCCCGGAGTTTGTCGGAGACTAGCAGGCTGGCGCCGTGGGCACCGTCCACGTGCAGCCAGATGCCCTTCTCCCGGGCGAGGTCGGCGAGCCCGTCGATCGGGTCGAAGGCGCCCACCGCGGTGGTGCCGGCCGAGGCGACCAGGCAGAACACCTCCAGCCCGCGCCGCTCGGCCTCGGCCAGCGCCGCGCGCGCCCGGTCCAGGCAGATCCGCTGGTCGGCGCCGAGGGGCAGGCGGACGAGCTGCTCGTCGCCGATCCCCATCACCCCGGCCGCCCGCGAGACGCTGTAGTGCACGTCCGCGCCGACCGCGATGGCGGGCCGGGGCCGCCCGGCGAGCGCGCCGCCGCCCTGTGACCAGTAGTCCGGGAAGTGCTTGTTCCGCGCCGCCAGCAGCGCGGTGAGATTGGCCAGGGAGCCCCCGGAGGTCGTCACCATGGCGAAGCTGTCCGGTTCCCACCCGATGAACCGGTTGAGCTCCTCCGCCATGATGCGTTCCGCCACATTGGGCAGCTGGCCCGCCTCGTAGAACGAGGACGGCTGATTGACCACCGAACTCACGAAATCGACGACCCCGGCGAGCGGGATCACCCCCGAGAACTGCCGCCCCATGGCCCCGGGAGAATGGACCTGGATTCCGGTCCGGACATAGAGGTCGACGATTGCCGACAACCGCTCCTCGTCGAAGGCGGCGATCCGGTCCCGTTCCGGGGTCATCAGCCCGCGGGCCGTCTTGGTCAGGATTTCGGGATCGGTGAGTTCGAGCCCTCGGATCGCCACGTCGGCCAGGTGCTTTTCCAGCCGGCTGGCCACCGATTCGGTACTGGCCCGGAACAGCCGGGCATCGAACACCTCGGCCAGGGTGCCGGCCCACAGGGTGGTGGCCGCGATCGGGGCGGTGCGTAACTGACGCCTGGTGTCACGTTGCTGGATAACGGGGGCCGACTCTGCTCGGGCTTCCGCCACGGGATGTCTCCCAAGAATTCCGCTGACCGGCCTGCGGTCAACTCGGCATACGTGATTGGTCCTTACTTCGCGTCAAGATTGTCGACACCCCGGCGGCCTGTCCAGCCCCGTCACCCCTAGGAGTGATAAGTTCAGATCACAAATCGATAGTTAAGAAAATATGACTATCGATCGGCCGGTCGGCCGGTTTTTTCGGACCCGCAGACCGGCCCGGAACGGCGGCTTCTCCACGGAAGGCACGCCCTCACCAAGGGAGGAATCGATTCCGCACAGCCCGGCACCGGCGTGCAAAACGCCGCGCACGCCCTCATATGCAGCCGGGCGCCCCCTTGGGCGCCATGCATACGAACCCCTGCCTCAATAGAACAGGAAGGAACAAACGTTCGATCGACGGCCGCCGACCAGGCCAGGGCCGGCCCCGAGGGCACGGCGGGCCTACAGCGGCGTAACGGCCTTCAGCACCAGCAGCAGCGCGACCGCCGCGTTGAGCGCGCAGAGCGCCGACGCCGCGGTACCCACCGCGGCGACCATCGCGGCCAGCCCCGCCCGGGTGTGCGCCGGCGGCCAGTTCCGCGTGGACGGCACCGGGCCGAGCAGCGCGGCCACCCGGCGCGGCACCGGGCCGGGAACGGGCGCCGGGGCGGCGAAGGCCGCGAACCCGGGGGTCGGCGCCTGGCGCGAGACCAGCGCCGCCCGCGCCACCGCGCGCGCCGTGATCCGCCGGTCCCCCACCGCCTGGGCCGACTCCTCGTCCGCCCAGCGCTCCGCACTGAACGCCACCGCCTGCCGCAACGGCCGCAGGAACGGGTTGACGCTGCCCGCCAGCTGAGTGGTCAGCAGATAGCGGTGGTGCCGGTGGACGAGGTGCGCCCGCTCGTGCGCGAGCAGCGCCTCCCGCTCGTCCTCGGCCAGCCCGGCCAGCATGCCCGTCGACACCACCACCCGCCCGGGCGACCCGGGCAGCGCGTACGCGTACGGGCTCTCGTCCGGCAGCACCGCGAGATCGTCGGCCGGCCCGGCCGGCAGCCCGTCCAGCGCCCGCCGCGCCCGGGCCCGCACCCGCAGATGCCGCACGACCGTCCGCAGGCAGGCCCCGGTCACCACGACCAGCAGGCAGATCGCCGCCGTGCCGACCGTCTCGTGGTACGGCAGCGCCGCCCGCACCTCCGGGTCGGACCAGCTGTCCGGCAGCGGGTTGCCCGGGATCTGCGCCGTGCCCACCACGCCGATCAGGCCGAGGCAGAGCGCACTGCACACCGCCATCACCGCGCTGATCACGGTCAGCAGGCGGGTCGCGGCCCGCGGATGCAGATGCTGCTCGGTGAGACGGGCGATCGGCACCGCCGTCAGCGGCAGGATGAGCGGGAGGAAGACGAAGAAGCCCACGGGTCAGCTCTCACGGTCGGCCACTGCCGGATCGGCGGACGCGGTGTCGAGCAGCGCCCGCAGCAACTCCTCGTCGTGCGGCAGCAGAGCACTGACGAAGCTGGCCAGCACGGCGTCCCGGTCGGCCTCGCCGTCGAGCATCCGGCGCATCCGCAGCGCGGCCAGACCCGCCGCGTCGGAGGACGCCTGCCACAGGTACGAACGGCCCGAACGCGTCCGGGAGACGGCCTTCTTGGCGTGCAGCCGGGACAGGATGGTCATCACGGTGGTGTACGCCAGGTCGCCGTCCAGCCGCTCCTGCACCCACCCCGCCGTGGCCGGTCCCGGCGCTCGCTGGAGCACCGCCAGGACCTGGGCCTCCAGCTCGCCCTGGCCGCGCCGCCGGGCACGCGGATCCCCGGCCGCCTGGCCGTGTCTCTCCTCTGCCATGACGGCCACTCCCTCCGGATGGTGCGCCCCGCGGCCGGCGGGACACGCTGTCATCCTAACGAGCGGCCCGGGGCGGCAGCGCGGCCCGGCAGCGCGGCGGCCCGGCCGGTCAGCGCAGCGGTTCGCGCGCGTTCTCCCGCCGGTCGAGCGCGGCGATCCCGGGGTGGTGCAGGTCGAAGGCCGGGGACTCGGAGCGGATCCGCGGCAGGGTGACGAAGTTGTGCCGCGGCGGCGGGCAGGAGGTGGCCCACTCCAGCGAGCGGCCGTAGCCCCACGGGTCGTCCACGGTGACCTTCTCGCCGTACCGCGCGGTGTGCCAGACGTTGTAGAGGAACGGCAGCGTGGAGATCCCCAGCAGGAAGGATCCGATGCTGGAGACGGTGTTCAGGGTGGTGAAACCGTCGGCGGCCAGGTAGTCGGCGTAGCGGCGGGGCATGCCCTCGGCGCCGAGCCAGTGCTGCACCAGGAAGGTGGAGTGGAAGCCGACGAAGAGCGTCCAGAAGTGGATCCGCCCGAGCCGTTCGTCCAGCATCCTGCCGGTGAACTTGGGCCACCAGAAGTGGAAGCCGGCGAACATCGCGAAGACGACGGTGCCGAAGACCACGTAGTGGAAGTGGGCGACGACGAAGTACGAGTCCGAGACGTGGAAGTCGATCGGCGGGGCCGCCAGCAGAACGCCCGTCAGACCGCCGAAGAGGAAGGTGACCAGGAAGCCGACCGTCCAGAGCATCGGCGTCTCGAAGCTCAGCGAGCCCCGCCACATGGTGCCGATCCAGTTGAAGAACTTCACCCCGGTCGGCACCGCGATCAGCATCGTCATGATCGAGAAGAACGGCAGCAGCACCTGCCCGGTGACGAACATGTGGTGCGCCCAGACCGTGACCGACAGCCCGGTGATGGTGATGGTCGCCCCGATCAGGCCGGGGTAGCCGAAGACGGGTTTGCGGCTGAAGACCGGGATCACCTCGGTCACGATGCCGAAGAACGGCAGCGCGATGATGTACACCTCCGGGTGGCCGAAGAACCAGAACAGGTGCTGCCAGAGCAGCGCCCCGCCGTTGGCCGCGTCGAACACGTGCGCCCCGAACTTGCGGTCCGCCTCCAGGCAGAGCAGCGCCGCCGCCAGCACCGGGAAGGCGAACAGCACCAGCACCGCCGTCAGCAGGATGTTCCAGACGAAGATCGGCATCCGGAACAGCGTCATCCCGGGGGCCCGGAAGCAGACGACGGTGGTGATGAAGTTGACCGAGCCCAGGATGGTGCCGAAACCGGAGAACGCCAGCCCCATGATCCACAGGTCCGCGCCGATGCCGGGGCTGTGCTCGGCTCCGTTCAGCGGCGCGTAGGCGAACCAGCCGAAGTCGGCCGCGCCGTCGGGGGTCAGGAATCCCGCCATGACGATCAGCGAGCCGAACAGGTAGAGCCAGTAGGCGAGCGCGTTCAGCCGGGGGAAGGCCACGTCGGGCGCGCCGATCTGGAGCGGCATGATCCAGTTGGCGAAGCCGGCGAACAGCGGCGTCGCGAACATCAGCAGCATGATCGTGCCGTGCATGGTGAACAGCTGGTTGAACTGCTCGTTGGAGAGCAGCTGGAGCCCCGGCCGGGCCAGCTCGATCCGCATCAGCATCGCCATCACCCCGCCGGCCAGGAAGAACAGGAACGCGGTGGTGATGTAGAGGGTGCCGATGCGCTTGTGGTCGGTGGTGGTCAGCCAGCCCACCAGGGCCTGGCCGCGGCGGCGCCGCCGGACGGAGAGCCAGCGGTCCAGCCGGGGAGCGTGCGACGGGTGCGGGGCCTGCTCCACGACGTCCTGCGGCAGAAGAGTCACGCACCGCGCCTTCCGTGCTCGGGGCCGGACCGGGCCCGGACAGTGGTCGGACAACCACTACCAGTCGCCGCCGGTGGGCGTCCGGGGCACGCACGACGCGTCACCCGAACAGGCGCGGCCCGGTTGCCGGCCGCCCGGGCCCGGCAGACGGTCGAAGTCCGAATGTCCGTTCGGCTTTTGGAGGAGCACATGTCCGTTCGGCCCTGGAGGAGCAGATGAACAGCGCTTCGGGCACCCCGCCGGCCGGCCCCGAGCAGCCACAGCCCTGGCGCGCCGGGTCCGGCGCCCCGCCCGGGCAGCGGTTCAGCGACTGGGCCCCCGGCCTGGTGATGTTCGCGGGTGTCCTGATGCTGCTGAACGGCTTCATGGAGGTGCTGCGGGGCATCATGGCGGTCTCGAACGACGAGCTGTTCATCGCCACCCCGCGGTACGTGTTCCGGTTCGATCTCACCGGATGGGGCTGGATCGAGATCGTCGTCGGCGCGCTGGTCGCGGTGGTCGGTCTCTTCGTCCTCCGGGGAGCCGCCTGGGCCCGGTACGCCGGTATCGTCCTCACCGTGCTGAGCGCCGCCGAGAGCTTCCTGTCCATGCCGTACTACCCGCTCTGGTCGCTCGTCGTGATCGCGCTCGACGTCTTCATCATCTGGGCGCTCTGCGTCTACCGCCCGGAGCAGGCCGCGCACTGACCGCGCTCCGCGCCACCCGGCACCACAGGCCCGTCCACGCGCCCGTACCCCCGCTCAGGTACGGGCGCGCTGCGTGACCGGCTGACCCGGGCCGCGCCAGGGCCGACACAGGGCTGCCAGGGCCACCCGGGCCGCGAGCCGGCGGCTCAGCCGCGGTGGCCCGCCATCCGCTCCAGCCGGGCGATGCGCTCGGCCATCGGGGGGTGGGTGGAGAACAGCTTGGCGCCGGCCTCGCCGGGCCGGAACGGGCTGGCGATCATCATGTGGCTGGCGGTCTGGAGCTGGGGCTCCGGCGGCAGCGGCAGCTGCCTGGTCCCGATCTCCAGCTTGCGCAGGGCGCTCGCCAGGGCGAGCGGGTCACCGGTGATCCGGGCGCCGTCGGCGTCGGCCTGGTACTCGCGGGAGCGGCTGACGGCCAGCTGGATCAGCGAGGCCGCGAGCGGGCCGAGGATCATGATCGCGAGCATCCCGAACAGCCCCGGGCCGTCGTCGTCCTCGCTGCGGCCGAAGGGGATCAGCCAGGCGAAGTTCACCAGGAACATCACCACCGAGGCGAGCGCCCCGGCGACCGAGGAGATCAGGATGTCCCGGTTGTAGACGTGGCTCAGCTCGTGCCCCAGCACGCCCCGCAGCTCGCGTTCGTCCAGCAGCTGCAGGATGCCGTCGGTGCAGCAGACGGCGGCGTTGCGCGGGTTGCGGCCGGTGGCGAAGGCGTTCGGGGCCGGGGTCGGCGAGATGTAGAGCCGGGGCATCGGCTGGCGGGCCGAGGTGGAGAGCTCGCGGACGATCCGGTACAGCTGCGGCGCCTCGATCTCGCTCACCGGGCGGGCCCGCATCGCGCGCAGGGCGAGCTTGTCGCTGTTCCAGTAGGCGTAGGCGTTGGTCCCGAGGGCGACCAGCAGGGCGATCACCAGACCCGTACGGCCGAAGAAGCTGCCGATCACCAGGATCAGCGCCGAGAGGCCACCGAGCAGTGCGGCGGTCCTCAGTCCGTTGTGCCGGCGGTGCACGGCAGGCCCTCCAATGGTGCGCGGTGGGGAAGCCCTTTCTGCCTCGTCCCTCTGCCCGCTCAACGGGTGGGGCCGTCGGCCTTGTTCCCTTGTGACCACCGCGACACCCGGTCGCCGGATCCCCCGCACCGCCGGCCGGGGCTCAGAACAGCGTGCCGCCGGCCACCTGGAGGACCAGCTGCGGAGCCACCGAGAGCACCACGGCGGCCGAGGCGGTGAGGCCGAGGGTGGCGGCCAGCGAGGCGGGCAGCCGTGGCTCGGGGGCCGTTACCGCCGCCTTCCCGCCGTCCGCCGCCGGCGCGAAGAGCCGCGCCGTCCAGAGCAGGTAGTAGTACAGGGCGATGACCACATTGACGGCCATCACCACGGCCAGCCAGCCCAGCCCGGAGTCGACGGCGGCGCGGAACACCACCACCTTGCCGAACAGACCGACCACGCCCGGCGGCAGCCCGGCCAGGCAGAGCAGGAAGAAGGCGAGCGCCAGAGCCGTCCAGCGGCGCCGGGCGAACAGGCCGCGGAAGTCGTCGACCCTGGTCCCGGCCCGGCGGCCGACGGCGGCGACCACACCGAAGGCGCCCAGGTTCACCACGCCGTAGATCAGCGCGTACGCGGCGGTGGCGCCGAGCGGGTCGGTCCCGGTGGGCGCGTAGCCGGCGGCGGCCAGCGGCACCAGCAGATAGCCGGCCTGGCCGACGGAGGACCAGGCGAGCAGCCGCACCGCGCTGTACGAGGTGTCGAAGCGCTGGCGCAGCGCGCCCACGTTGCCGACCGTCATGGTGACGGCGGCCAGCACCGCGAGCGCCAGACCCCAGGTGTGCGCGTACGGGCGGAAGGCGATCGTGGTGACCAGCGCCAGACCGGCCAGGCCCGCCGCCTTTCCGACCACCGAGAGGTAGCCGGCCACCGGCAGCGGGGCACCGGTGTAGGTGTCGGGCACCCAGAAGTGGAACGGGGCGGCGGCGACCTTGAAGGCGAAGCCGACCAGGGTGAGCACCGCACCGGCCTCGGCCAGCGGCTTGAGCTGTCCGGGGACGCCGTCCAGGCCGTGGCCGATCAGCGCGAGGTGCAGGCTGCCGCTGGCGGCGTAGACGAAGCCGACGCCCAGCAGCATCACGGCGGTCGCGGTGACGGAGGAGAGGAAGAACTTCAGCGCGGCCTCGGCACCCCGGCCGTCGCGGCGCAGCGCGACCAGCGCGAAGGCCGGCAGCGAGGCCACCTCCAGGGCGACCACCAGGGTGGCGAGGTCACGGGCGGCGGGCAGCAGGGCGGCACCGGTGGCGCTGGAGAGCAGCAGGAACCAGTACTCGCCGCGGGGCAGCCCCGCGGCGGAGCCGCCGCCCGGCGCCTCCTCGTCCACGGTGTGCATCGACAGCAGCGCGGCGATCAGCGCGCCGCCGAGCGCCAGCAGCTGGAAGACCAGGGCGAAGTGGTCGGCCACGTACGAGCAGCCGGCGTTCTGGGCGTCGGTGCCGGTGTCCCGGACGCAGAAGGTGCCCCGGGGCCCGCCGCCGGTCAGCGGGAGGAGGGAGACGAGCGCGAGGGCGAGTCCGGCCGCGGTGAGCCGGCCGAGCAGCTTCTTGTGGCGCGCGGGCAGGAAGAGGTCGGTGACCAGCACGGCGAGGGCGGCCACGGCGGCGATCAGCGGGGGCGCGATCGCCACCCAGTCCACGGACTGGATCAGGCTGCCCGGGTTGGCTACGGCGAGGGAGGTCACAGTGGGCTGCCCCGTGGAGTGAGGTCCGAGTGCGAGCTGGGCTCCGAGCGCGGTGCCGAGCATGATCAGCCACCCCCGAGGAGGTGCTTGACGGCGGGATCGGAGAGACCGAGCAGGAGCGCGGGCCAGAGGCCGGCGAGCAGGGTGAGGGCGGCCAGCGGCGTCCAGCTGACGGCCTCGTACGGGCGCAGATCGGCGAGCTCCGGCACCGGGGCGGGCTGCTTCGGGTCGCCCATGCAGACGCGCTTGACCACGATCAGCAGGTACGCGGCGGTGAGGAGGGTGCCGAGACCGGCCAGGACCATGTAGGTGACGAAGGCGGGGCGCGACAGGCCCTCGGCCGGATCGAACGCGCCGAACATCGCGAGCAGCTCGCCCCAGAAGCCGGCCAGCCCGGGCAGGCCGAGGCTGGCGACGGCCGCGAAGGCGAGCAGCGCGCCGATCCGCGGCGCCCGCCCGTAGAGGGCGGCGCCGGTGGAGCCGGCGAGGGTGTCGAGGTCCGCCGTGCCGTAGCGGTCCTTCAGCGCGCCCACCACGAAGAACAGCAGGCCGGTGATCAGGCCGTGGGCGATGTTGGCGAACAGGGCACCGTTGACGCCCACCGGGGTGAGGGAGGCGATGCCCAGCAGCACGAAGCCCATGTGGCCGACGGAGGAGTAGGCGATCAGGCGCTTGAGGTCGCCCTTGGCTCCGGACCGGGCGAGCGCGAGGCAGACCAGCGAGCCGTAGACGATGCCGACGGCGGCGAACGCGCCCAGGTAGGGGGCGAGCGTCGCGGTGCCGTCGGGGACGACCGGGAGGAGGACGCGGACCAGACCGTAGGTGCCCATCTTCAGCAGCACACCGGCGAGCAGCACGGAGCCGACGGTCGGGGCCGCCGTGTGCGCGTCCGGGAGCCAGCTGTGCAGCGGCCAGGCGGGGGCCTTGACCGCGAGCCCGATCATGATCGCCAGTGCGGCGATCACCTGGGTGGTGTGGCTCAGGCCGCTGCCGTGGGCGGCGGCCAGGGCCTGCATGTCGAAGGTGCCCGCCTTGCTGCCGACCAGCAGGAAGCCGAGCAGCATCACGGCCGAGCCGAGCAGCGTGTACAGGATGAACCGGTTGGCGGCCGGCACCTTCGCCCCGCTCCCCCAGCGGGCGATCAGGAAGTACATCGGGATCAGCACGATCTCGAAGGCCAGGAAGAAGAGCACGAGGTCCAGCACCGCGAAGGTGGCGAGCATGCCGGTTTCGAGGAGGAGGAAGAGCCCGGTGAAGGCCCGGGCGGAGGGCACGTGTTCCCCGCTCGGCAGCCGCCGCTCCGAGTACAGCGCGCAGAGGAAGGTGAGCAGCGAGGTCAGCACGATCAGCGGCAGCGAGACGCCGTCCACACCGAGGTGGAAGCGCACACCGATGGCCGGGATCCAGGACACGTCGGTGGTGGCCTGCATCCGGGCGGGCTCGTCGTGGTCGAAACCGGCCGCCAGGATGACGGTGAGGACGAGGACGGCACCGGTGAGGACGGTGTTCAGCCGCAGCGCGCGCCGGTCGGCGACGGCCGGGTCGGTGCCGAACACCGGCGCCAGGGTGAGGGCCGCACCGAGCAGCGGCAGTGCCAGGAGGGCGATGAGGACTGCGTTCATCGGTGGCTCCTACGGGCTGCGGTCGGCTGGACGGGGTGGGTCGGCTGGGGCATGCGCTACACCGCCACCAGGACGGCCAGCAGCACGACGCCGGCGAGCAGCGCGCTGAGGTAGGTCTGCGCGTTGCCGGTCTGCGCCAGCCGGACGGCCCGGCCGAGCAGGTTGGCGCCGAGCCCGCCGCTGCGGACGTACGTCTCGACGACCTCGCGGTCGAGGAAGCGGACGAGCCGCGCGGCGGCGGTCACCGGGCGGACGAACAGCGTGCTGTAGAGGCGGTCGACGCCGAAGCCGTGCCGGGCCGGGCCGAACAGCGGGCCGAGCAGGGTGCGCCCGGGGTCGGCGACGATCACCTCGGCGGCCGGGGCACCGGCCTGCCCGGGCACCCGGCCCTCGGCGGCGCGGGCCGGCCGGCCCGCGCCGAGCCGTGCGGTCGCCGACCGCCAGGCCCCGTACGCCAGCAGCACGCCCACCAGGGCGAGGCCGGTGCCGGTCACCGCGGTGACCGCCGACGGCCGCAGCGAGCCGCCGTCCAGCAGCGCGGGCAGCCAGTCGGAGCGCAGGCCGGCGACGCCGAAGCCCATGGTCGGGACGGCGAGCACCCAGAGCGGCCAGCGCATCGCGGGCGGCTCGGCGGTGGCCGGGTCGGCCTCGTCCACCTCGGGCGAGTACGGCGCGTCCGCCTCCGGCCCGGCGGCCGCGGCGGGAGCGGCAGCACCGGCGGCGGCCGCCGGGCCGTGGAACGCCACCAGGAACAGCCGGGTCGCGTACGCGGCGGTGATCAGCGCGGTGAGCCCGGCCGAGATCAGCACGATCCAGCCGGCCGTCTGCGGCACGGCCGAGGCCGGGCCGAGGCCGTTGGTCAGCGCCTCGCCGTTGGCGGCGTGCTCGGCCGCGGTCAGCACCGCCTCCTTGCTGAAGAAGCCGGAGAACGGCGGCAGCCCGACCAGGGCGACCAGCGCGATGCCCATCGTCCAGTAGGCGTCCGGGACGCGCCTGCGCAGCCCCGGCATCCGGGACATCGCGGAGATCGAGTTGGTGTGCGCGGCGTGGATCACCACACCGGCGGCCAGGAACAGCAGCGCCTTGAACGCGCCGTGGCTGACCAGGTGGAAGACGGACGCCTCGCGGTCGCCACTGGCCAGCGCGCCGGCCATGTAGCCGAGCTGGCCGACGGTCGAGTAGGCGAGCACCCGTTTGAGGTCGTCCTGGGCGAGCGCGCAGAGCGCCGAGCCGATCATCGTCACGGCGGCCATCACCGCGAGCACGACCAGCGCCGCGCCCGAGAGCAGGAAGACCGGCAGCAGCCGGGCGACCAGGTAGATGCCGGCCGCGACCATGGTGGCGGCGTGGATCAGCGCGGAGACCGGCGTCGGGCCGGCCATCGCGTCCGGGAGCCAGGTGTGCAGCGGGAACTGCGCGCTCTTGCCGGCCACACCGGCGAGCAGCAGCAGCGCGATCAGCGTCGGGTGGCCGAGCCGCCCGTCGGTGGCCGCGGTCAGCACGTCGGGGATCCGGAAGCTTCCGGCGTCGGCGCCGAGCAGGAAGATGCCGAACAGGAACGGCACGTCGCCGAGCTTGGTGACCAGGAAGGCCTTCAGCGAGGCCGAACGGGCGTCGGCGGTCTCCCAGTGGTGGCCGATCAGGAAGTACGAGCAGATGCCCATGACCTCCCAGCCGACCAGCAGCACGATCAGGTCGCCCGAGTAGACGACCAGGAACATCGCCGCCGTGAACAGCGAGACCAGCGCCGCGTAGGACGGGTAGCGCGGGTCGTCCTTGAGGTAGGCGGTCGAGTAGACCTGCACACAGGTGGCGACCAGGCCGACCAGGACGGAGATCAGCGAGCTGAAGCCGTCCAGGTGGATACCGAGCGCGATGTCGGGGCCGCCGGTCGGGGTGAGCCGGGTGGCGGCGTCAAGCGTCTGGCCGGTGCCGAGCTGGAGCGCGACGACCAGGGCCAGCACGGCCGAGACCGCGACCGGCACGATCGCCAGCGGCCGGGCCAGGCCCGGGGCGCGCCGGCCGGTGGCCAGGGTGGCCGCGGCGCCGAGCGCGGGCAGGGCGGGGACGAGGGCGGGCAGGGCGAGGTTCATACGGCGGCCTGGCCCTTCAGCGCCTCGGCGCCGGCGGGCGCCCCCTCGGCGGTGGACTCGGACGGGTCGCCGAGCGCGGTGACCCTGTCGATGTCCGCGGTGCCCCGGGCCCGGAACAGCAGCAGGACGATGGCGAGCCCGAGACCGATCTCGGCGGCGGCGATGGTGATGGTGAACAGGGTGAGCGCCTGGCCGGCGTGGAGTGAGTCGCGCAGCCAGGCGTCGAAGGCGACGAGGTTGAGGTTGACGGCGTTGAGCATCAGCTCGACCGACATCAGCACCAGGACGACGTTGCGCCGGGCGAGCACGCCGTACACGCCGACGCTGAACAGCAGCGCGGCGAGGACGACGGGGTAGGCGAGATGCATCAGCCCTCCTGCGGCGGGGTCGTCGAGGCGGGACCGGCCGGCGCCCCGGGCGTACCGGCGGCCTTCGCCGCGGCGGCGGCGACGGTCACGTTGGACCCCACCGGCCGCCCGGCCCGCAGTCGGCCGGCCCGGGGCGGCGGCACCCGCCGCCCGGCCCCGCGCGACAGCACGATCGCCCCGACCAGCGCCGCCAGCAGCAGCACCGAGAGCGCCTCGAAGGGCAGTACCCAGGTCCGGAACAGGCTCGCGCCCGTCACGGCCGCCGAGCCGCCGCCCGCACCGAGGTCGATCCAGGAGGTCCGGAAGGCGTCCACGACCAGCGTCACCAGGGTGCCGGCCGAAGCCAGCGCCACCACCAGGGCCACCCACCGGTTGCCCGAGTCGGCGTCCGGCGAGCGCCCGATCGGCGCCTTGGTGAGCATCAGCCCGAACAGCACCAGCACGACCACCGAGCCGAGGTAGATCAGCACCTGCACCCAGGCGATGAACTCGGCGGTGAGCAGCAGGAACTCCACCGCCAGCCCGCCGAGCGCGACGACCAGCCAGAGCGCGGCGTGCACCAGCTGCCTGGTGGTGACGGCGACCACGGCCGAGCCGAGCACGGCGATGCCGACCAGCAGGAAGACGATCTCCACCCCGGTCGGGGAGAGGAAGGACCGGGCGGCCGGATCCAGCGGCCCGGTCGCGGCGAGCAGCAGCGGGCTCATTCCGCGGCACCTTCCTCGTCCGAAGCCGCGGCGGCAGCGGCGGCGGCCAGCTTGTCCGCCGCCTTGCGCGCGGTGGCGATCTCCTTGGGCTCCTCGGCCGCCGGGTCCAGCGCCGGTGGCGCCGGGACGGTCCACATCCACTCGCGGAGCCTGTCCCGCTCATGGGTCAGTTCCAGGATGTCGGTCTCCGCGTACTCGAACTCGGGCGACCAGAACAACGCGTCGAACGGGCAGACCTCGATGCAGATCCCGCAGTACATGCAGAGCGAGAAGTCGATGGCGAACCGGTCCAGCACATTGCGGGTGCGGGCGCGGGCGTTCGGGTCGGCGGCCGGCAGCGTCTCCTTGTGGGAGTCGATGTAGATGCACCAGTCCGGGCACTCCCGGGCGCAGAGCATGCAGACCGTGCAGTTCTCCTCCAGCAGCGCGATCACGCCGCGCGAGCGCGGCGGCAGCGCGGGCTGCACCTCGGGGTACTGCGCGGTGACGCTCTTCTTCGTCATCGTCCGCAGAGTGACGGCCAGGCCCTTGGCCAGGCCGGCGCCGGGGAAGCTCATGAGATCGCCACCTTGATGATGCCGGTGAGGGCGAGCTGGACGAGGGCGAGCGGGATCAGCACGAGCCACGCGAAGCGCATCAGCTGGTCCTCGCGCAGCCGCGGGAAGGTGACCCGCAGCCAGATCACCACGAAGGCCAGCGCGAAGGTCTTCAGGATCGTCCACAGCCAGCCGAGCTGGTCCGGCAGCGGGCCGTGCCAGCCGCCCAGGAACAGCACCGCGGTCAGCGCGGACACCACCAGGATGCCCACGTACTCGGAGAGCAGGAACAGCGCGAAGCGCAGGCCGGTGTACTCGGTGTACGCGCCGAAGATGATCTCCGAGTCGGCGACCGGCATGTCGAACGGCGGGCGCTGGAGCTCCGCGAGGCCGGCCGTGAAGAACACGAACGCGCCGATGATCTGCCACGGGATCCAGTACCACTGCCAGGCGTCCATGATCCCGGGCAGCGACAGCGTCCCGGCGGCCATCGCGACGGAGGCGGCGGCGAGCACCATCGGCAGCTCGTACGACATCAGCTGCGCGGCCGTGCGTAGGCCGCCGAGCAGGGAGAACTTGTTCGCCGAGGCCCAGCCGGCCATCAGCTTGCCGAGCACGCCGACGCCGAGCACGGCGAGGACGAAGAACAGGCCGGCGTCCACCGCCTGGCCGACGAAGCCGTCCGGGCCCACCGGGATCGCGAGCAGCACGAACAGGTACGGCAGCAGCGAGACGGCGGGCGCCAGCTGGAAGATCCGGCGGTCCGCCCCGGCCGGGACGATGTCCTCCTTCTGCGCGAACTTCACGCCGTCGGCGACGAGCTGCGCCCAGCCGTGGAAGCCGCCGGCGTACATCGGGCCGAGGCGGCCCTGCATGTGCGCCATCACCTTGTGCTCGGTCTGGCCGATGACCAGGGGGAGGGTGAGGAAGACGACGAGCGTGGCGACGCAGCGCAGCAACGTGTCGAGCAGGTTCACGCGCTGTCTCCGTCCTGGTCGGCCGGTGCGGCCGGCTTCTCGCTCCCGGTCCCGGGCTGCTCCGCGCCGTCCGGTTCCGCCGCGCTCCCGGGCTCGTCGTGCGCGGGCACCGGCGAGTGCCAGGGCGCGTCGGCGGACCGGGTACGGGCGGGCGCCGACCGCTCCGGCTTCGGCTCGGCGTCCTCGGCGGGCTCAGCGGGCGCGGCAGCCTCGGCGGGCTCAGCGGGCTCAGCGGGCTCAGCGGGCGCAACGGGCTCAGCGGATGCGGCAGGCCCGGCGGCCTCGGCGGCCTGGCTGACCGACCCCTCGCCGACGGTCCTGGTCCGCCTCGGACGATCCGCCCGCACCGGCGCGGCACCCTCGGCCGCGGGCGTGCCCTCGGCGGCACCCTCGCCGCCCTGGCTGACCGACCCCTCGCCGACAGTCCTGGTCCGCCTCGGACGATCCGCCCGCACCGGCGCGGCACCCTCGGCACCGGCCGCACCAGCACCGGCCGCCGCACCGGCCGCGGCCCGCGGCGTACGCGCCGCCCCCGCCGCCCGCGCGCCACGCGCGGGCCGCTCGGCGACCGGCGGCAGGGTGCCCTTGAGCGGCCCCCACTCGTTCGGGTCCGGCACACCGGCCGGCTGCATCTTGCGTCGCGCCGGCCCGTCGCCGTGGTCGGACTCGCCCGGCTCCTTGGCACCCGGCCAGGCCTTGGCGACCCGGGCCGCGAGGACGAACTCCTTGCGCAGCGGGTACCCCTCGAAGCCGTCCGGCAGCAGCAGGGTGGCCAGGTAGGGGTGCCCGGGGAAGTCGATGCCGAACATCTCGTGGGTCTCGCGCTCGTGCCAGGCGGCACCGGCGTACACCGCCACGGCGGTCGGCAGCGCGGCCTTGTCACGCGGTACCCGGGTGCGCAGCACCAGGTGGCGCACGCCGGGGGCTTCCGGGGCGGCCAGGTGCGCGACCACGGAGAAGCCCTCGGCCAGCTCGTCGACGGCGCTCAGCCAGTCGAAGAAGGCCAGGCCCAGCCCGTCCCGGGCGGCGGTCAGCGCCTCGATCCAGTGCTCGGCGGGCACGTCGACGGTGATCAGCCCGTATGCCTCGGCGCCGGTGGCCCACTCGCCGACCGACGCCGCGTACTGCTCGGCGGTGCTCATGAGGCCCCTCCCTCGGGTGCCGGGCCGGCCACCAGCGGACGCCGCAGCGCCGCGGCGGGCGCGGCGTAGCGGGCGGGCAGCGATTCGGCGGCGATCTTCTCCTGGAGCTTGAGGATGCCCTGGAGCAGCGCCTCCGGCCGGGGCGGGCAGCCGGGTACGTAGACGTCGACCGGGATGATCTGGTCCACGCCCTTGGTGACGGAGTAGGAGTCCCAGTACGGGCCACCGGAGTTGGAGCAGGCGCCGAAGGAGATGACGTACTTCGGCTCGGGCATCTGCTCGTAGAGGCGCTTGACGGCGGGCGCCATCTTGTCCGTCACCGTCCCCGAGACGATCATCAGATCGGCCTGGCGCGGCCCGGGCGCGAACGGAATGACACCCATCCGGATGAAGTCGTGCTTGGCCATGGACGCGGCGATGAACTCGATCGCGCAGCAGGCCAGGCCGAAGTTGAAGCACCAGAGGCTGTAGCGGCGGCCCCAGTTGAGCACGACCTTGACCGGGTCCGGCGCGAGCCTGGCCAGCGGGCCGATACCGTGCGGCTCGACCGCGGCGCCGGGGCGCGACGGGTCCGGGAGGCCCAGCGGGACGGGGCCGCCGGCGGCGCCGTGCCCGTGCGAGTGGTTGTGCGTCACGTCCATTCCAGAACGCCCTTCTTCCAGGCGTAAAGCAGCCCGACCGCGAGGAAGCCGATGAAGACGAACATCTCGATCAGCGTCCCGGCGCCGTACCCGTCGGCGGCGAAGACGGTCGCCCACGGGAACAGGTAGATCGCGTCGACCGCGAAGATCACGTACAGGAAGGCGTAGACGTAGTAGCGGACCTGCGTGTGCGCCCAGTCCTCCCCCACCGGGTCCACGCCGCACTCGTAGGCGAGGAGCTTCTCCGGCGAGTACACCACCGGCCGCAGCAGCCGGTTGGCGGTGAACGCCACGGCGACGAAGAGCACGCCGACGACGGCGAGCAGGCCCATCGCGGCATACGCGTCGAAGTAGCCGCTGCCGACCGCCGGGTCGGCCGCGACGGCAGCCGCCTGCTGCCCCTCCATGCCTTCGCCTCCACATCGGCCGTGAAAACCGCCCTACAAGGCAGTTCTACGACGTTTCTTTACACAGTCATAACCATCGCCAATGCGTGAGTCTAAGTGCACGGCTCCCCACCCCCGCACCCCGCCCGATCCGCAAGACGGCCGGTGGACAACCCGTGGACACCCCGGCGCCGCACGGCGGTCTCCCCCGAAGGTGGGGTTAACCCCCGCCCGGGGAGACGTATCACCCCCATGGCCACGCCCCGCCCCCTCCGGGGAAGCTTGGACCACCAGCTCGATCAAGAGGGACGGTAGATCCAGATGAAGCCTCTGCACCGCCGCGCCGCGGATGCCATCAGAGAGCAGGACGCGCGCATCGGACGTGCCCCGCTGTACGGCGCGCGGATGTGGAAGCAGGCCGGGCAGCTGATGTTCAACCTGCCGCTCGGCATCATGGGGTTCGTCTTCACCTTCGCGATGCTGAGCATCGGGCTGGCGCTGTCGATCACGGTGGTCGGCCTGCCGCTGCTGGCCGCCGGGCTGGCCGGCTGCCGGGGCCTGGGCGCGTTCGCCCGGCGCCGGGCCCGGTCCGCGTACGACTCCGGCGTGACCGAGCCGGAGCCGGTGCGCCGGACCAGGCCGGGTGCCATGGGCTACGCGGTCGCCCACCTGACCGACGCGCTGAGCTGGCGCTCGGCCCTGTACAACATCCTGCTGCTGCCCTGGGGCGTGCTGAGCTTCACGGTGACACTGATCTGTGTGATCGTCGGCTGGCCGGTCCTGCCGTGGGTGGTCCGCTTCCAGGCCGCGGTGGACCGGATGCTGGTGGAGCTCCTGCTCTACCCCGGCGCGCTGTCCGAGCGGGTGCGCGAGCTGGAGGACGACCGCGGCACGGTGGTCGACACCGCCGCCGCCGACCTGCGCCGGATCGAGCGCGATCTGCACGACGGCGCCCAGGCCCGGCTGGTGGCGCTGGCGATGGATCTGGGCCTGGCGAAGGAGCGGCTGAAGGAGACCGAGACGCCCGACGACGTGGCCGCCGCCGCCAGAATGGTCGACAACGCGCACGGCGAGGTGAAGCTCGCCCTGCAGGAACTGCGCGACCTGGCCCGGGGCATCCACCCGGCGGTGCTCACCGACCGCGGCCTGGACGCGGCGCTCTCCGCGGTGGCCGCCCGCTGCACCGTGCCGGGCGGGGTGCGGGTGCAGGTCGAGCTGAAGGGCGACGACGGCGCCGTGGAGCGCCCGGACTCGGCGGTCGAGGGCATCGCCTACTTCACCGTCAGCGAGCTGCTGACCAATGTCTCCAAGCACTCCGGTGCCCGCACCGCCACGGTCGACGCCTGGCGGGCCGGTGACCAGCTGATGCTGCTGGTCCAGGACGACGGCAAGGGCGGGGCCGCCGCCTACCCGGGCAGCGGCCTGGCCGGTCTGGCCGAGCGGGTCCGCGCGGTCGACGGGGTGTTCCTGGTGGAGAGCCCGGACGGCGGCCCGACCACGGTGACCATCGAGCTCCCCTGGCGGACCCGCACCGCCCGCCGCTGACTCCGGGCGGCGCGAGCCCGCCGGTACGCCGAGAGCCGGGACCTCGTCGAGGCAGTGACGAGGTCCCGGCTCCTTCCGCCCGTACGGCGGCCGGCCCGCGCGGCCCTTGCGCGGCTGCGGGCCGGCCGCCGTACGGGGCCTACGGGGTGGCCAGGGTGCCCAGGGTGACGTCGGCGGTCCTGCTCTGGCCGTCCCGGACGTAGGTGACGGTGACCTTGCTGCCCGGGGTGAGCGAGGCCAGCGCGGTGGTGAGCGAGTTCAGCGAGTCGACCGGGGTGTCGTCGATCTTGGTGATCACATCCCCGACCTGGAGGCCCGCCGCGGCGGCCGGGCCGCCGGAGGTGACCGCCACGATCGCGGCACCCGCCGGGCGGAACTTCTGGTCGAAGAAGGTCCGCGCGGTGATGCCCAGCGCGGCCCGGCCGGAGTTGGTGACCTTGCCGTCCTTGATCAGCTGGTCCGCGATGCTGGTGATGGTGGACGCCGGGATGGCGAAGCCGATACCGGGCGCGGCGGCGCCGTTGGCCTCGGGCTCGGTGGCGGCGAGCGTGTTGATGCCGATCACCTGGCTGTCCAGGTTGACCAGCGCACCGCCGCTGTTGCCCGGGTTGATCGCGGCCGAGGTCTGCACCATGTTGCCGATGGTGGCGCCCGGAGAGGCCCCCTCGTTGGGCTCGGAGACGGTCCGGCCGGTGGCCGAGACGATGCCCTGGGTGACGCTGCTGGAGAGCCCGAGCGGGCTGCCCATGGCGAGGGTGATCTGGCCCAGCTCGACCTTGGTGGAGTCCCCGAAGGTGGCCGGTTTGAGATCCTTCGGCGGGCTGGACAGCTTGATCACCGCGAGGTCGGAGTCGGGGTAGCTGGCGACCAGGCTGGCGTCGAGGGCCTTGGTGCTGTTGGCCAGGGTGACGGCGAAGGTGCCGGCGGTGCCGACCACATGGGCGTTGGTGACGATGTCGCCCTTGTCGTCGTAGACGATGCCGGAGCCGAGGCCGTTGGCGGTGGTGATCTGCACCACCGAGGGCAGGACGTCGGCGATCACCTTCTGGTACGCGTTCTGGAGCTGGTTGCCGTTCGCCACGGACGACGCCGAGGCGGACGCCGGGGCCGAACCGGTCGCCGGGGCGGCCGACGAGGAGGAGGACGATCCGCTGCTGCATCCGGCCACCACCAGTGCCGCCAGCGCGGCGGCCACCCCGGGGACGACCAGGCGGGCGGTGAGCGGCACGCGCCCGGCCGGGCGCGGCCGGACCGGGAACGGGCGGGTGGCTTCCTTCTTGCGGTTCACCTTGGCTGCCTCCGATTCCATCGCCACACGGGGGTCACCCGGATCGCAGGTTTCCCACTACAGAGATCTTTGTCAGCATTTCACCGATATGCCCGAATCTGAGGCCCGACTCGCCCGGCACCCGGGCGCCTTAGGATCGGGGCCATGACTTGGTTGATCACCGGTGGCGCCGGATACATCGGCAGGCACGTGGTGCACCAGCTCGTGGCGGCCGGCGAGCGGGTGGCCGTGCTGGACGACCTCAGTACCGGTGACCCCACCCGGCTGCCGCCGGGCGTCGCCCTGGTCGAGGGCTCCACACTGGACCGGGCCGCCCTGGACGCGGCGATCCGCGCGCACGACGTGCGGGGCGTCCTGCACTTCGCCGCGAAGAAGAGGGTCGGCGAGTCGGTCGAGCGGCCGTTCTTCTACTACCGGGAGAACCTGACCGGCCTGCAGAACGTGCTGGAGGCGGTCGCCGAGGCGGGCGTACGGCGCTTCCTCTTCTCCTCCTCCGCCGCCGTCTACGGCATGCCGGACACCGAGCTGGTCACCGAGTCCGCGCCCTGCGCGCCGATGAACCCGTACGGCGAGACCAAGCTGGCCGGCGAGTGGCTGGCCGCGGCCGCCGGCCGGGCCCACGGCATCTCCACCGCCTCCCTGCGCTACTTCAACGTGGCGGGCGCGGCCTCGCCCGAGCTGTCCGACGAGGGCGTGTTCAACCTGATCCCGATGGTCTTCGAACGGCTCACGGCCGGCCGGGCCCCGCAGATCTTCGGTGCCGACTACCCGACCCCCGACGGCACCTGCGTCCGGGACTTCATCCACGTCTCCGACATCGCCTCGGCCCATGTGGCGGCCGCCCGGCGGCTCGCCGCCGACCCGCCCGGCGAGACCTCGCTGGTCCTCAACATCGGCCGCGGCGAGGGCGTCAGCGTCAAGGAGATGCTGGACGTGATCGGCCGGGTCACCGGCTACGACGCCACCGGCGAGATCGCCCCGCGCCGGCCGGGCGACCCGGCCCGGGTGGTGGCCTCCGCCGAGCTGATCCGCCGCGAGCTGGGCTGGAGCGCCAGGTACGGCGTCGAGGAGATGGTCGCCTCGGCCTGGGAGGGCTGGTGCGCCCGCCACCCGCGGGCCCGCCGGCGGTAGCCCCGCCCGCAGGCCCGCCCGCCCGTCAGTGCGGTGGCACCGCCGTGCCGTAGAAGGCGTCCAGCGCGTAGACGCAGCGGTCCTTGCTGCCGACGAACACCCGCCCGCCGACCGCCACCGGTGAGCCGGTCAGCTCGCCCTTGGTCCCCAGCTCCCAGCGCAGCTGACCGCTCGCCAGGTCCAGGGTGTGCAGCGAGTGGTCCCGGCTGCCGAGGTGGACCAGGCCGTCGGCGACCGCCGGGGAACCGACGATCTCGCCCCGCGCGGTGTAGCGCCAGCGCTCCCGGCCGGTGGCCGCCTCGAAGGCGTACAGCACCTCGCCGCTGGCCAGCAGTGCCAGGCCGTCGCCGACCACCACCGGCTCGGCGCCCTGCCGGTTGCCGGTGACCCCGCGCCAGCGGTCCCGGCCGGTGGCCGCGTCCAGCGCGTACACCGTGCCGAGGTAGTCGGCGACGTACACCGCGTCCGCGTCCAGCGCCGGCGGGGTGAACAGCACCACCGGGGCCTCGAAGCGCCAGCGCTCGGCGCCGGTCGCCGCGTCCAGCGCGTACACCCGGGTACCGGCCGTCACGTACAGCACCCCGGCCCGCTCGGCCGGGCGGGAGGGCACGTCCTCGCCGACCGGGAAGGACCAGCGCAGGCCCGCGCCGCGCGGGTCCACGCAGCGCAGCCGCCCGCCGCCGTAGTAGTACGCGGCACCCGCCACCAGGGCCGGCCCCGACTGCGGGTTCTCGTAGTTCTGCTGGGCGTCGTCGGCACGCCACAGCTCGGCGCCGCCGGCCGCCGAGCGCAGCCGCACCCCGCCGCCCCGGATGCCGCAGCAGAGCACGCCGTCGGCGGCGTCCAGCGAGTACACCCAGCCGTCCAGCGAGCTGCGCCAGCGCTCGGTGCCGTCCGCCACGTCCACCGTGTACAGGTGCGGGCCGTCGGCCGCGTGCACCCGGCCGGCGTCCACCGCGAGCGCCCAGGCCACGTCCAGGGTCTTGTAGCGGCGCTGACCGGACGCGATGTCGAGGGCGTGCACCTCGAGGCTGGAGACGAAGAGGGTGCCGCCGGCGACCACCGGGGTGCCCCAGACGTCGCTGGACATCCGGAACCGCCAGGGCCGCCAGCGGGCGGCCGGCACCGGCGGCGGGGTGATCCGGCGGACCCAGTCGGTCTCGGCGGGCGCGTCGCCCGGCCCGGTCTGCTCGGCGCGCGGCCCCGGGCCTATCCGTACCGAGGCACCGGACAGCCGCACCTCGGCGACGTCCTCCGCGGCACCGGGGGCGCGGTGGCGGCGGCGGGCGGAGATCTTCTCGGTGGCGGCCTCGGCGTCCGCCCCCCGGTGGACCGGCGCGGCGTGCACCGGCCCGGCCGCGAGCGGGGCGTGCGGCCCGCCGGGGTGCCGGGTGCCCGGGCCGTCCTGGCCGGGGCGCTCCAGCGACACCGGCCGCTGCGGCGGGTACCCGTACGTCGGGACGGCCTGCGGCGGCTCGGCCGGGCGCAGCGGCGCGGTGCCCGGCGGTACGGCGCCCTGCGGTACGGCGCCCTGCGGCGGGACACCCTGCGGCGGGACGGCCGGCGCGGAAGCGGACGCCGACGGCACCTGACGGCGGCTGCGCTTGCGCTCGATCAGCTCCAGCGCGTTGGGAGGCAGCCAGTCGCCCGCCTCGCCGGAGGCGTCGTCCCGGGAGAACAGGTGCGGGGCCAGTTCGGCCTGGATCTGCGCCGGGGTCGGCCGGTGCTCGGGCGACGGCCGCATGCAGGCGCGCACCAGGTCCACCAGCTCGGCCGGCAGGCCGGAGAGGTCGGGCTGGTCGCGCAGCAGCTGGAAGACCGTCTCGACCGGGTTGCCGCCCCGGTAGGGCGGGTGTCCGGTGGCGCAGAACACCAGCAGCGAACCGAGCGAGAAGACGTCGCTGGCACCCCTGACACTGCGGCTGTCGCGGGCCTGCTCGGGCGACATGTACGCCGGGGTGCCGACGGCGACGTTGGTCATGGTGAGCCGGGTGTGCGAGACACCGGCGGCGATGCCGAAGTCGATCACCCGCGGACCGTCCTCGACCACCAGTACGTTGGAGGGCTTGAGGTCGCGGTGGATCAGCCCGACGGCGTGGATGGACTGCAGCGCCTCGGCGATGCCCGCGATCAGCCAGCGCACCGCGCCCACCGGCAGCGGCCCGCACTCGCCGACCAGGTCCTCCAGGGACGGCGCCGGGACGTACGCGGTGGCCAGCCAGGGCACCCGGGCGTCGGCGTCGGCGTCCACCACGGCCGCGGTGTAGAAGCCGCCGACGGTCTTGGCGGCCGCGATCTCCCGGGCGAAGCGGACCCGGAACAGCTCGTCCTCGGCCAGCTCGCCCCGGACGGTCTTGATGGCCACCCGCCGGCCGGACGCGGAGCGCGCCAGGTAGACCAGCCCCATCCCGCCCGCGCCGAGCCGCCCCAGCACCTCGAAGGGCCCGATCCGCCTCGGATCGTGCGCCGTCAGCTGGTCCACTCGCTGCCACCTCCCCGTCTTCCGCACCCGCCGCGGGGTGCCGGACCCGATTCTCCAATGCCGCCCGGGTCATCTCCAACCTCCCCCGCTCTGATCCGGCCCGGGAGCGGCCGTCGGCCGGCGGCCGCTCACCGTCCGGTCAGCGCCTCCGGAACGGCCGGATTCTGACGCCCGCTCCGGCTGCGGCTTGCGTGCGACACGCCCGGAACTTTTTCGCGGGCCACGTCACACCCGGCCCGCGATCGTCACGCTCTGTCACTCGATCACCCCTCAGCGGACTCGCCGTCACGCTGTGGGGTCATAAGCACACGGGGGGGCTTCAACAGGGCCTCCGGGGGGTGATGAATATCCGTCCAAAGCGCTTCACGCCCCCTATACCAACCCCCGGGCGGAGTAATAGTCGCATCACCGAATCGCGCCAAGATCGTGCCACGGTAAGCTGACGGCATGACAGGACAAGTTCGCACCGTCGACGGTCGCGTCGCCGGGCGACGCGGACAGGAGACGCGGCAGAAGCTGCTCGACTGCCTCCGCGAGATGCTCAGCACGTCGCCCTATCGGGACGTCAAGGTCATCGACGTCGCCCGTATGGCGGGTACCTCCCCCGCGACCTTCTACCAGTACTTCCCGGATGTCGAGGGCGCTGTCCTCGAAATCGCCGAGGAAATGGCCAAGGACGCCGACACCCTCAAAGAGCTGGTGGCCGGAAAGTCCTGGGCAGGGAAGTCCGGCTCGGCCACTTCGGAAGAACTGGTCGACGGATTCCTCGCCTTCTGGCGCAAGAACGACGCCATTCTCCGAGTGGTCACGCTCGGTGCCGCCGAAGGGGACAAGCGGTTCTTCAAGATCCGCATGACGGTCCTCAACGCGGTCGCCAAGCCGCTCACGGAGGCCATCAAGGAACTCCAGGCGAAGAACCAGGCGGACAAGTCGCTCGACGCGGCCGCCGTCGCCGGATCCCTGGTCTCGCTGCTCGCCTCGGCGGCCGAGCACCAGAAGGCCTTCACCTCCTGGGGCGTCAAGGTCAAGGACCTCAAGCCCAGCCTCGCTCCCCTGGTGTACCTGGGTGTCACCGGCAAGAAGCCGCCCAAGTAGACCGATCCGCCTACCCACCCATCCGCTCCGCGCGCAGCCCCGGCCTCCTGTCCGGGGAACGGCGGACGGCGGCCGTGTCCTCGGGGGAGGTCCGCCGACGTACCGCAGCGCGCCAGACATGCCGGTGGGCGGGCGCCCCTCACAAGGGGTGCCCGCCCACCGGCATGTGTGCGTCCGTGGCCGTAAAGGGCCCTCCAGGGCTCTCTAGGGCTCTCTAGGGGCAGCGCACGACCTGCCCGGCGTACGCCAGGCCGCCGCCGAAGCCGAAGAGCAGCACCGGGTCGCCGGGCGACAGCTCGCCGCGCTCGACCAGCTTGGAGAAGGCCAGCGGGATGGACGCGGCCGAGGTGTTGCCGGACTCCACCACGTCCCGGGCGACCACCGCGTCGGGGGCGCCGAGCTTGGCGGCGATCGCGTCGATGATCCGGAGATTGGCCTGGTGCGGCACGAAGCCCTTGAGCTCGGACGGGTCGATACCGGCCTGCTCGCAGGTGCGGCGGGCCAGCGGGGCGATCTGGGTGGTGGCCCAGCGGAACACCGACTGGCCCTGCTGGCTGATCACCGGGTCCCAGCCGGTGATCACCACGGCATCGCTCTTCTCCGGCTCCGAACCCCACACCACCGGGCCGATACCGGGCTCGGCGCCCTCCTCCTGGGCCTCCACGACCGCGGCGCCGGCGCCGTCACCGAAGATCACACAGGTGGTCCGGTCGGTCCAGTCGATGGTGTCCGACATCCGCTCGGCACCGATCACCAGCGCGAGCCGCGCCGCGCCGGCCCGGATCGCGTGGTCGGCGGTGGCCAGCGCGTACGAGAAGCCCGAGCAGACCGTGTTGATGTCGTAGGCGGCCGGGGCGCGCACACCGAGGCGGGCGGCGACGGCGGCAGCGGTGTTGGGGCTGCGCTCGACCGCGGTACAGGTGGCGACCACGATCAGGTCGACGTCGGAGGCCGACCGGCCGCTCTTGGCCAGCGCCTTCTGGGCCGCCTCGGTGGCGAGGTCGACCAGGGTCTCGCCCTCGGCGATGTGCCGGGTCCGGATCCCCACCCGGCTGCGGATCCACTCGTCATCGGTGTCGACCAGCACCGCCAGGTCGTCGTTGCTGAGGACCTTCGGGGGCTGGTAGTGGCCGAGTGCCACAATGCGCGAACCGCTCATGCTGCCACTCAACCGGGTTACCCGCTGGTCCGCGGGGCGCGACCGGCTACAGGATCCGCCCCCGGAACCTGTAGGAGGCCAACAAGGACCGTTGGGGGGACTGGGGCCACGTCCCCCGGCCGGGAGCGGGTCAGACGGCCAGCGAGGCCGCGTCACCCATCACGATCACCGGACGGGCCGCCGGATCGAGGGTGCGCAGCAGCTCGGCCATCTTGTCCTCGGGGACGGAGACGCAGCCGTGGGTGGGGCCGCCGTGGTCGACGTGGATCCAGATCCCGCCGCCCTTGGTGGAGCCGCTGGGACGGCGCGGGTCGAGCGGCGAGTTGCCGGGCACCCGGTTGTAGTTGATCGCGACGACGTAGTCGAAGGAGCCGGCCAGCGGCTCGCCGGCGAAGCCCCGCCCGGAGACCACGAAGTTGGGGTCCTTGTCGTACGGGAGCCTGCTGCCCGGGTCGGCGTTGCGACCGCCCGCGTCGGTGAGCGAGAAGACGCCGATCGGGCTGCGCAGGTCGCCCTCGTTGTGGTCGGTGGTCCAGCCCTTGTTGGCGTTGTGGCCCTGCCAGCTCTCGCCGGCCAGCCAGCGGCCCTCGGGGGTGCGGGTCCAGAGCGTCACGGTGGTCTTGTTGGCGTCCCGGCCCTGGCCGGAGGCGAGCACGACCTGGGTGGTCTCGGCGGGTATCCGGGCCGTGAAGGTGGCACCGACGCCGGGTATCGCGGCGACCGAGCCGTCCGTCCGGGCCTCGCTGCGGGTGACGGCCGGTGCCCCGGTGTGCCGGTCGGCGGCGGGCTGGGCGCCGGGGACGGCGGCCGGGGAGGGCTGGTCGGGGGCGGCGACGCCGTCGGGGCCGGGGCCGTCGGCGCTGGTCACGCCGGGCTGGGCGGAGTCCTGGCCGACGGTGTACCAGCCGGCGGCGGCCGCGAGCAGCAGCGCGGTACCGGCGGTCACGGCCCGGCCGTGGCGCTTCTTCTTGGGCTTGCGCCGGTGGCCGCGGGCCGCCCTGGGCTCCACCGGCACGGCGGCGGGCGCGGTGTCCGCGACCGGTCCGGCCTGTCCGGGTACCGTGCCGGCCTCGGTGTGGACGGGCTCGGTGTGGACGGGCTCGGTGTGGACGGGCTCGAACGGCTGGTCGTACGCCTCGTAGTCCTCGTGGGCCGGGTACGCGTCGTAGGCCCCGGCCGTGTGGACACCGTACTCACCGGCCGGCCGGGGCGTGCCGTGGTCCGGGTGGACCGGCTGCCGGTACACCCCGGAGAACTGCTGCGGCGCCCCGTACGCCGGCTCGGGCATCGGCTCGTACGGGGGGTACGCGGTGGCGCGATGAGAACCGGACATGCGGCCGATCCTGCCAAACGAGGGGGCCGATAGGAAACCCGGGGCGCTGTACGAGCCCGGTGAAGAAAACGCCTCCCGAGCCCGGTGCGGGGCTCGGGAGGCGGAGAACCGCTGGTCAGAGGCGGATCGTCAGAGGCGCATCGCCTGCGGGGTCTCGCGACGCGTCAGGTCGGGGCCGTCGTACTCGCGGATGATCTCGTAGCGGGTGTTGCGCTCCACCGGGCGGAAGCCGGCGTCCCGGATCAGGTCGAGCAGGTCGTCGCGGCCGAGCTTGTTCGGGGTGCCGAAGTTGTCCGCGTCGTGGGTGATCTTGTACTCGACCACCGAGCCGTCCATGTCGTCCGCGCCGTGGCTGAGCGCCAGCTGGGCGGTGGTGACGCCGTGCATCACCCAGAAGACCTTGACGTGCGGGACGTTGTCGAAGAGCAGCCGGGAGACCGCGAAGGTCTTGAGCGCCTCGGCGCCGGTCGCCATCTCGGTCCGGGCCATCAGCTTGTTGCGCACGACGCCGTCCTTGGAGTCGTGGAAGTCGTGCTGGTAACGGAGCGGGATGAAGACCTGGAAGCCGCCGGTCTCGTCCTGGAGCTCGCGCAGCCGCAGCACGTGGTCCACCCGGTGGCGGGGCTCCTCGATGTGCCCGTACAGCATGGTGGCGGGCGTCTTGAGGCCCTTGCTGTGGGCGAGGCGGTGGATCCGCGACCAGTCCTCCCAGTGGGTGTCGTGGTCGACGATGTGCTGGCGGACCTCCCAGTCGAAGATCTCCGCGCCGCCGCCGGTCAGCGACTCCAGACCGGCGTCGATCAGCTCGTCCATGATCTCGTCGGCGGGCAGGCCGCTGATCTTCTCGAACCAGTGGATCTCGGTGGCGGTGAAGGCCTTCAGCGAGACGTTCGGCAGGGCCGCCTTCAGCTCCCGCAGCGAGCGCGGGTAGTAGCGCCACGGCAGGGTCGGGTGCAGGCCGTTCACGATGTGCAGCTCGGTGAGGGAGTCGACCTCCATCGCCTTGGCCAGCCGGACGGCCTCCTCGATGCGCATCGTGTACGCGTCCTTCTCACCCGGCTTGCGCTGGAACGAGCAGTACGCGCAGGACGCGTTGCACACGTTGGTCATGTTGAGGTGGCGGTTGACGTTGAAGTGGACGACGTCGCCGTTCTTCCGCGTCCGCACGTGGTGGGCCAGCCCGCCCAGCCAGGCCAGGTCGTCGCTCTCGTAGAGCGCGATCCCGTCCTCGCGGGTCAGCCGCTCACCCGCGTAGACCTTCGCCTCCAGCTCGCGCTTGAGCCCTGCGTCCATGCGGTGCCCCGCCTCCTCCGACTTCGATTCCTTGCCGGAACGAGCGTACGCCTATGCCGACAGCAGCTCGGCGAGCAGTACCGGTTCGATGTTGCCACCGCTGACCACGGCCGCCACCATTCGTCCGCCGACGGCGTCGGCGCGGTGGAAGTACGCGGCCGGGGCGACGGCTCCGGACGGCTCGGCGACCAGCCGGCCGCGCCGGGCCAGCAGGGCGACGGTGGCGCGGATCTCGTCCTCGGTGACGGTGACGATGTCGTCCACGTACGCGGTGAGGTGTTCGAACGGCAGCTCCCCGACCGAGGGGGTGCGCAGGCCGTCCGCGATGGTCCGGTAGGTGTCGGCGACCGGCCAGCTGAGCCGTCGGCCGGCCCGGAAGCTGGCCTGGGCGTCGGCGGCCAGCTCCGGCTCGACCCCGACGATCCGGACGCCCGGGCGGGTGAGCTTGAGCGCGGCCGCCGTCCCGGAGATCAGGCCGCCGCCGCTGACCGGCACCAGCACGGTGTCCAGCTCGGCCGGGGCGTCCTCGGCGATCTCCAGGCCGACCGTGCCCTGGCCCGCGATGATGAACGGGTCGTCGTACGGCGGCACCCAGACGTAGCCGTGCCGCTCGGCCAGTTCGGCGGGCACCGTGTCGCGTTCCTCGGGCGACACCAGGACCACCTCGGCGCCGAACGAGCGGGTGCCGTCGACCTTGACGGCGGGCGAGGTGTCCGGCATGACGATCACGGCCTTGATCCCGAGCAGCCCCGCCGCGTACGCCACCGCCTGCGCGTGGTTGCCGCTGGACTGGGCGACCACGCCGCGGGCCCGTTCGTCCCCGGTGAGCGCGGCGAGGCGGTTGTAGGCGCCCCGGGCCTTGAAGGCGCCGGTCGGCTGGAGGTTCTCCGGCTTGAGCCAGAGCCGGCGCTCGCCGTCGCCCGCCCAGGGGGCGGGGACCAGCGGGGTGCGCACCGCCACCCCCGCGATCCGCCGCTGGGCCGCGCGCAGCTCCTCCAGGCCGACCAGTGCCATCGCCGTTACTCTCCTTCGACCAGGGGGAGTTCGCTCACCCGGTTCTCCCACTTGGTGGAGAGTACGACGGTGGTGCGGGTACGGGCCACGCCCTTCGTCCCGGAGATCCGCTTCACCACCGACTCCAGGCCCTCCACGTCGGGGACCCGGACCTTGAGCATGTACGAGTCGTCCCCGGCGATGAACCAGCAGTCCTCGACCTCGCCGAGGTCCTTCAGCCGGTGCGCGACGTCCTCGTGGTCGGCCGCGTCGGTGAGTTGAAGGCCGATCAGGGCCGTGACGCCGAAACCGAGCGAGGCCGGGTTGACCGTCGCGCGGTAGCCGGTGATGACACCGGCCTGTTCCAGCCGGTTGATCCGGTCCGTCACGCTCGGGCCGGAGAGGCCCACCAGTCGGCCCAGCTCGGCGTAGGACGCACGGCCGTTCTCCCGGAGCGCCTGAATGAGCTGTCTGTCCACCGTGTCCATATACCGTCCGCGTCCTTCCGAACCTCGCCAGACCCACAGATCATTATCCGGATTCCAAGGCGCTATGCGCGGACCAACCCGGATATCGCAGAGAACATACTCTCCCGTCACCGGGCTCCCCACTCCCCCTCACGCGTCGCGGCCGTCCCGGCGGGCCGCAGCGCCCAACTCGCCCTCCCAGCGGAGGTACAGCGAGTGCGGCACGCCGACGGCGTCCAGCACCCGGCCGGCGACGAAGTCGACCAGCTCACGGACGGTGGAGCCGCCGGCGTAGAAGCCCGGCGAGGCGGGGAGCACGACGGCGCCCTGCGCGTCCAGTTCCACCAGATGCTTCAGCGTCACCCCGTTGAGCGGCGTCTCCCGGACGCACACCACCAGCGGGCGGCGCTCCTTCAGGGTGACGCTGGCGACCCGCTGCAGCAGGTCCTTGCTCAGCCCGAGCGCGATCCCGGCCACCGCCCCGGTGGTCGCGGGGACGACCAGCATGCCCTTGGCCGGGTACGAGCCGCTGGACGGGCCGGCCGCGAAGTCCCCGGCCGGCCAGTAGCGGACGTCGTCGAGGTCGTCCGTGCCCAGCCACCGCGCGAGGTCCTCGCGCCAGTGCGCGTCGCGGAAGGAGATGCCGGTCTCGTCCAGGATGGTGAGCCGGGCCGCGCGGCTGACCACCAGGTCCACCGCCTCCCCGGCGGCGAGCAGCGCCCGGATCACGGAGGCGGCGTACGGCGTCCCGGACGCGCCCGAGACCCCGACCACCCATGGCTGACGCACCGGCTGTTTCGCTGTTCCCATGGCCCATTTCTATACGGCCCCACCCGGAGCGGCTCCATCCGGACACGGCCCTGCGAGGATGGGCGCCATGGCAGCGACCCTCGTCGACCTCACCCATCAGGTGACCACCGCGATGCCGGTCTACCCCGGCGATCCGGCGGTCGCCCTGGAGCCCGCCCTCACCACCGCCACCGCCGGGGTGAACGTGCTGGCCCTGCACCTCGGCTCGCAGTCCGGTACCCATGTGGACGCGCCGTACCACGTGGACGTCACCTGGCCCACCCTGGACGGCCTGCCGCTGGAGCTGTTCACCGGCCCGGCGGTGGTCGCCGACCTGCGCGGCCTGCCGCCCCGGACACCGGTGACGCCCGAGCTGCTCGGCCCCGCGCTGGAGCGGGCCGCGGCCGCCGGAGAGGGTGTCGTGCTGCTGCTGGCCACCGGCTGGGCCCGGCACTGGGGCACCGACGCCTACCTCGCCCATCCGCACCTGACCGCGGCGGCCGCCGAGGCGATCGTCGCCGCCGGGGTACGGACGGTCGGCCTAGACGCGCTCAGCGTGGACCCCACCCCCGATCCGGGCCCCGGCGACCCGGCGGTGGCCGCCCTGCTCGCCGACCTCACCGACGAGCACGACCGGACGGCGGGCGCCGAGGAGCCGACCCTGGCCGCCCACCGGGTGCTGCTCGGGGCACCCGGCGGCGGTGTGATCGCCGAGAACCTGACCGATCTGCGGGCGCTGCTGGACGCCCAGGAGGCCGGCCGGCCGGTGGAGATCTCGCTGTTCCCGCTCCGGCTGGTGGCCGCCGACGGCGCGCCGGTGCGGGCGGTGGCCCGGCTCGGGTGAGCGGGCGCGGCCGGAACGGGCACCTTGGTCTAGACCATCCCCGTCGGGCGCCGCTACGCTTTCCGGCCATGGCAGAGATCATCGGAGTGATCGAGCGGCTCTGGCGCTACCCCGTGAAGTCCACCGGCGGCGAGCGGCTCGACTCCGTCGAGGTGGACGAGCGCGGCCTGGCCGGCGACCGTCTCTACGCCGTGCGCGACAGCGCCGGCAAACTCGGCTCCGGCAAGAACACCCGGCGCTTCCGCCGGATGGACGGCCTGCTCCGCCTCTCCTCCCGGCTCGGGCACCGGCTCGACGGCCCCGAGCTGTTCGACCCGCTCGGCCGGCCGGTCGCCGACACCACCGCCTTCCTCCGCGCCTACCTGCAACGCCCGGACGTCGAGCTCGCCCGCGAGGACGCCGTCTCCCACTTCGACCAGCTCCCGGTCAGCGTGCTCACCACCGCCACCCTGGACTGGGTACGGGAGGCCGTCCCGTACGCCGTGGTCGACGAACGGCGCTTCCGCCCCAACATCCTGTTGCGCACCCCGCCCGGCACCCCGCCGTTCGTCGAGGACGCCTGGTTCGGCCGCGAGGGCCGCGGCGGCTCGGGCGTCCGGCTCGGCTTCGTCCGCAGCAGCGAGCGCTGCGTCATGACCACCGCCGCCCAGCCCGGCCTCCCGCACGCCCCGGAGATCCTCAAGGCCATCGCCCAGGCCCACGACAACCGCCTCGACGCCCTCGCCGAGGTCGCCTCCCCCGGCCGCCTCAGCGTGGGCGACGCCCTGTCACTCGACTGACGGCGGCCCGCCGCAGGACGGTGGGGTCGTCGCCCCGCAGCGCGCTGCCGATCCGGTCGGCCCGCCAGTCGGCGGCCACCTCGGATCCGCCCATTCGCGCGTTCCCCTCACTCCGGGATCGGCCTGTGACCTGAATCACCCTCACCGGACCGATGAGTTCCCGCCCGGCCGCCGGTCCAACTGACAACAGTCGTACGAACCGATGGGACACCGATCGACATGACCGAAGCCGTGAAGGGCCCCGCCAGCTACTTCCCCTCGATCGAGAAGAAGTACGGCCGTCCGATCGCGGAGTGGAAGGACCTGATCCACTCCTCGCCCCTGACCAGGCACATGGAGCTGGTCTCCTGGCTCAAGGCCGTGCACGGCCTGGGCCACGGCCATGCCAACGCCCTGGTCGCGCACACCCTCGCCGAGGGGAGCGGCGGCCAGGGCGCGGTCACCCGCCCAGGCCGCGGATGACCAGGTCCACCAGGGCGAAGAAGAACAGCGAGATGCCGACGAAGCCGTTCGTCTGGAAGAACGCCCGGTTCAGCCGCGACAGGTCGTTCGGCTTCACGATGGTGTGCTCGTAGACGAACGCTCCCGCGACGACCACCAGGCCGAGCCAGAACGCCGGGCCCGCGTGGGTCAGCACCGCGAACCAGACGAGCAGCGCCGTCGTGATCACGTGGCAGACCCGCGCGCCCCGGATCGCCGCCGGGACGCCGAAGCGGGCCGGGACGGAACGGACGTTGCCGGCC
Organism: Kitasatospora sp. NPDC092286; assembly: GCF_044755565.1. Lineage (NCBI taxonomy): Bacteria > Bacillati > Actinomycetota > Actinomycetes > Kitasatosporales > Streptomycetaceae > Kitasatospora > Kitasatospora sp. NPDC092286. Next base: position 391,296 of record NZ_JBIVRD010000001.1, read on the forward strand.
CGGTCGGAGGCGACGTCCTGGCAGGCGTAGATCAGGTCGAAGCCGCCGATCCAGATGCCGACGGCGAGGCCGAGCACCACCGCGTCCCAGGACCAGCTGCCGGTCACCGCGAGCCAGGCGCCGACCGGCCCCATCGCCTGGGCGAGGCCGAGGATGGCCTGCGGGAAGTCGGTGAACCGCTTGCCGTAGGGGTAGACGACCATCGGGACGACCGCGACCGGGGCGAGCGCCAGGCAGAGCGGGTTGAGCAGGGCGGCCGCGCCGAGGAAGACGACCAGCGCGACCGCCGAGCCGACGTACGCGGTCTTCAGCGACACCGCGCCGGTGACCAGTTCGCGGCCGGCCGTGCGCGGGTTCCGGGCGTCTATCTCGCGGTCGATGATCCGGTTGGCGGCCATCGCGAAGGTCCGCAGGCCGACCATGCAGACGGTGACGACGAACAGCTCGCCCCAGTGCACCCGCCGGTCGGCGAGGAACATCGCGGTCAGCGCGGCGATGTAGGCGAAGGGCAGCGCGAAGACCGAGTGCTCGATCATCACCAGGCGCAGGAACGCCTTGACCTTGCCCGGCGGGACCTCGGGGAGGGCGGCAGCCGTGCTCACAGCCCGTACTCCTTCCAGCGGCGGTCGATCAGGGCGGCGGTGGCCGGGTCGGAGCTGACCATCTCCGGCCAGCCGCCGTCCCGGGTGTAGCCCTCCTCCGGCAGCTTGCGGGTCGCGTCGATGCCCGCCTTGCCGCCCCAGAACTGCTGGTAGGAGGCGTGGTCGAGATGGTCGACCGGGCCTTCGACCACGGTGAGGTCCCGGCTGTAGTCGACGTTGCCGAAGGCCCGCCAGGCCACTTCCTGGTAGTCGTGCACATCACAGTCGGAGTCCACCACGATGATCAGCTTGGTCAGCGACATCATGTGGGCGCCCCAGATCGCGTGCATCGTCTTCTGGGCGTGCTTGGGGTACTTCTTGTCGATCGAGACGATCACGCAGTTGTGGAAGCCGCCTGCCTCGGGCAGGTCGTAGTCGACGATGTCCGGGATGATGATCTTCAGCAGCGGCAGGAAGAAGCGCTCGGTGAACTTGCCCAGCGGCCCGTCCTCGGTCGGCGGGCGGCCGACCACGATGGACTGCAGGATCGGCCGGCGGCGCATCGTCACACAGTCGATCGTCAGGGCCGGGAACGGCTCCTGCGGGGTGTAGAAGCCGGTGTGGTCGCCGAACGGGCCCTCGGGCAGCATCTCGCCGGGCTCCAGCCAGCCCTCCAGCACCACCTCGGCGTCGGCCGGGACCTGCAGCGGAACGGTCTTGCAGTCGACCATCTTCACCCGCTCGCCCGCGACGAAGCCCGCGAACAGGTACTCGTCGATGTCGCCCGGCAGCGGCGCGGTGGCCGCGTAGGTGACGGCCGGCGGGCAGCCGAAGGCGATCGCGACCGGCAGCCGCTCACCGCGCCTGGCGGCCACCGCGTAGTGGTTGCGGCTGTCCTTGTGGATCTGCCAGTGCATGCCGATGGTGCGCCGGTCGTGCCGCTGGAGCCGGTAGAGGCCGAGGTTGCGGATGCCGGTGTCCGGGTCCTTGGTGTGGGTCAGGCCCAGGTTGAAGAAGGAGCCGCCGTCCAGCGGCCAGGTGAACAGCGCGGGCAGCTCGTCCAGGTTGACGTCGTCGCCGGTGAGCACGACCTCCTGGACCGCGGCCTCGCCCGGCTTGACCTTCCGCGGCGGCACATGGGCCATCGAGGCGAGCTTGCCGAAGGCGTCCCGGAACCCGGTGAAGCCGTGCGGCAGCTCGGGCTTCAGCAGACCGGCGATCTTCTCGGAGATGTCCTCCGGGCCCTTGAGGCCGAGCGCCTTGGCGAGCCGGCGCTCGGTGCCGAAGACGTTCATCGCCAGCGGCATCGAGGAGCCCTTGACGTTTTCGAACAGCAGCGCGGGGCCCTTGGCCTTCTGCACCCGGTCGACGATCTCGCCGATCTCCAGGTGGGGGTCCACCTCGGCCTTGATGCGCTTGAGGTCGCCTTCGCGGTCGAGGGCCCGCAGAAACGAGCGGAGATCGTCGTATGCCATGCCAGCCAGTATCCGCCACCCGATAGCCTGGCCCGGTCAAGGGCCCCTGAGAAGTCCCGCCCAACCGCCGTCGCCGGGGGAGATCGCCGCCGTGCTGAGGATTCTGACCTTCGTGCTCCCGCTCGCCCTCTGGGTGTGGGCCTTCATCGACTGCCTGACCACCCCCGAGGACGAGGTGAAACACCTGCCCAAGGTGGTCTGGGTCATCATCGTGCTGCTCTTCCCGCTGGTCGGCTCCATCGCCTGGCTGGTGGCCGGAAAGCGGCGCGACGGACTACGGACGGCGACGGCCGGGTCCACCGCCGGCTACCCGGAGTACGACCGCCCGCGCGGCGGCCGCCCGCTCGCGCCGGACGACGACCCGGAGTTCCTGGCGTCGTTGAAGAAGGACAACAAGCAGCACGAGGACATGCTCAAGCAGTGGGAGGCGGATCTGCGCCGCCGCGAGGAGGAGCTGCGGGGCAAGGACGAGCCGGAAGACGGCCGCAAGAGCTGAGGCGACTCCCTCAAACAGCCCACCCGGGAACATGCGGGTGGGCTGCGGTGTTTTTGGCGCATCCCTACGACTGCCGGGCGGCAGATCGCTTCCCGCCACCATGCCCCGATCGGCTTTATCAGGCCTTGAGCAATCCTCCAAAACGGTCCGCTACCGTAGTGATTGACAGCCCTGACCTGCATGTTTCTTCATGCTCAGATCATCCGATGACCATCTTGGCGACAACCCCCGGTATTCGAACAGACACCGAGCGCACAGGACGGAGCGGCTCGGTTTCTGTCCAGCCCTGACATCTAAACGGACGCGACCTTGTACGGAATCGACGCCGAAACCAGCGTGCGGCCCCTCGTACAGTCATAAGTGAAGAAGTGATTCGCAGCCGGGGGCACAGCAGACGTTGGCTGTCGGACAGTTCCCTCACCCTTGGAGTGGTTCGAGATGACGGTTGTGCATGAGGCGCCGATCGGTGACGAGGTCCCCGAGATCCCGGCCGACGCCCACGGGCGGGTCGCCGAGCTGCACGAACTGCGCAACCAGGTCCGCCAGGGCCCGGGCGAGAAGGCCACCGCGGCCCAGCACGCCAAGGGCAAGCTGACCGCCCGCGAGCGCATCGACCTGCTGCTCGACGAGGGCTCCTTCCACGAGGTCGAGCAGCTGCGCCGGCACCGCGCCACCGGCTTCGGCCTGGAGGCCAAGAAGCCACACACCGACGGCGTCATCGTCGGCTGGGGCACCGTGCACGGCCGGACGGTCTTCACCTACGCGCACGACTTCCGGATCTTCGGCGGAGCGCTGGGCGAGGCCCACGCGCAGAAGATCCACAAGATCATGGACATGGCCATCGCGGCCGGCGCACCCCTGGTCTCGCTGAACGACGGCGCCGGCGCCCGTATCCAGGAGGGCGTCACCGCCCTCGCCGGCTACGGCGGCATCTTCCAGCGCAACACCAAGGCCTCCGGCGTCATCCCGCAGATCTCCGTGATGCTCGGCCCCTGCGCCGGCGGCGCCGCCTACTCCCCGGCCCTGACCGACTTCGTCTTCATGGTCCGCGAGACCTCCCAGATGTTCATCACGGGCCCCGACGTCGTGCAGGCCGTCACCGGCGAGAAGATCACCCAGAACGGCCTCGGCGGCGCCGACGTCCACTCCTCCACCTCCGGCGTCTCGCACTTCGCCTACGACGACGAGCAGTCCTGCATCGAGGAGGTCCGTTACCTCCTCTCGCTGCTCCCCCAGAACAACCGCGAGATGCCCCCGCCGGTCGCCGGCGACGACCCCGTGGACCGCCGCAACGACGTCCTGCTCGACCTCGTGCCCGCCGACGGAAACCGCCCGTACGACATGCGCAAGGTCATCGAGGAGATCGTCGACCACGGCGAGTACCTGGAGGTCCACGAGCGCTGGGCCACCAACGTGCTGTGCGTCCTCACCCGGATCGACGGCCACGTCACCGGCATCATCGCCAACCAGCCGCAGTCGCTGGCCGGCGTGCTCGACATCAACGCCAGCGAGAAGGCCGCCCGCTTCGTGCAGATGTGCGACGCCTTCAACATCCCGCTGGTCACCATGCTCGACGTCCCCGGCTTCCTGCCCGGCGTCGACCAGGAGCACGACGGCATCATCCGCCACGGCGCCAAGCTGCTCTACGCCTACTGCAACGCCACCGTGCCGCGCATCCAGCTGATCCTGCGCAAGGCCTACGGCGGCGCCTACATCGTCATGGACTCCCGCTCCATCGGCGCGGACCTGTCCTACGCCTGGCCCACCAACGAGATCGCCGTCATGGGCGCCGAGGGCGCGGCCAACGTCATCTTCCGCCGTGACATCAACGGTGCCGAGGACCCGGACGCGACCCGCGCCCAGAAGATCAAGGAATACAAGAGCGAGCTGATGCACCCGTACTACGCGGCCGAACGCGGCCTCGTGGACGACGTCATCGACCCCGCCGAGACGCGTCAGGTCCTCGCCTCGGCACTGGCCATGCTCCGCACCAAGCACGCCGATCTGCCCAGCCGCAAGCACGGCAACCCGCCGATGTAGCACCGCGCACCTCGCTGACGCGACACCAGGCGCCACCCCACACCACACCACGCAGCCACCGGGGGAGAAACCAGATCATGACCGCTTCCGCCGAACCTCTCGTCCGTATCGTCCGCGGCTCGCTCGACGCCGAGGAACTCGCCGCCCTGACCGCCGTGCTGATGGCCCGTGCCGCCGCCCAGCAGGCCGCGGCCGCCGTCGCGCCGGTCGAGCCGATCGCCAGCTGGCAGCGCCTGGAGCGCCGCCCGGCGTACTACTCCCCGGTCAGCTGGCAGCAGGCCGCCTGAGCCGCGGACCCCGGACCCGTTCCGGCGGCCGGCCACCCCACCCGGGTGGCCGGCCGTCGGCGTTCCGGCCCGCGCCGGCCCGGCCTCCCGCCGCCGCGCACGCACGATCGGGCCCCGGGCGGCTCGGTAGAATACCTACTGGACGGTATGCGGCCCGCAGCGCCGTCGGCCCCCATAGGATCGGCCGCTGCCGAGGACCAGAACTATCCAGGGAGGCTGCGATGGCCAGGCAGGCCCGTGCGCTGGCGACCCGCCAGGCGGTACTCCTCGCGGCGGCCGAGGTGTTCGACGAACGCGGCTACGCCGCCGCCACCATGTCCGAGATCCTGGAGCGGGCCGGCGTCACCAAGGGCGCCCTGTACTTCCACTTCCGCTCCAAGGAGGAGCTGGCACTCGCCGTCATCGAGGGGCAGGGCGCCTGGCTCTCCACCTGGCGGCCGACCTCCGACAGCCCCGTCCAGACGCTGATCGACCTCGGCTACGCCTTCGCCCACGCCCTGCTGGACGATCCCATGGTGCGCGGCAGCATCCGGCTGACCATCGAGCACGGCAGCTTCACCCAGCCGCAGGCCGACACCTACCAGGGCTGGTCGGACGTGACCCGTGGGCTGCTGGAACGCGCCCGGGAGGCGGGCGACCTGCACCCGGGCCTGGACGTGGCGGCCGCGGCCGGGGTGATCACGGGCGCGGTCACCGGAATCCAGCTCAGCTCGCAGGTGCTGACCGGCCGCCAGGACCTGGTCCAGCGGATGGCCGACCTGTGGACGCTGATCCTGCCGGGGCTGGTCCAGCCGCACGCGCTCGCCCGGCTGAGCGTCGCCGAGCGGGTGCCGGGGCGTTCCTGAGCCGCCCACGGGCAGGCCTTGAGCGGTTCCTGAACGGCCCGTCGGCGGTTCCGTACACCCCCCGCACCGGCCGGGCGGACCGGGTCAGGTGCGGTACGCGGCGCAGCGCTCCCCCGGCACCAGGGCCGGCAGGGCCGCGGCCCAGAGGCCGCGCACCGCCTCCGGTCCCAGCCGGTCCGCGTCCTCGGCGGAGAGCAGCACCAGGCCGGCCGCCAGGGTGGTGAGCAGCTCGGCGGCCTGCCGACGGTCCACTCCGGGGCGCAGCTCACCGGTCGCCTCGGCCCGGTCCAGCAGCCGCCGGACCACGGCGGTCAGGCTGCGCCAGGTGGCCGCGGTGCCGGCCGGCCCACCGCCCCGGCGGGCCTCCTGGCCGCCCTGGCCGAGCTGGACACCGGCCCGCACCACCACGTCCTCGCGCAGCAGGCGGGCCAGCTCGTGCGAGAAGTCGATCAGGCCCTGGAGGGCGGGGCCGCCGCAGCGCAGCGCCCGGAGCGCGGCGGAGCCGATCTCGCGCCCGGCCGCCGCGCGGACGCCGTCGGCGAGCGCCTGCTTGGAGACGAAGTGGAAGTAGAGCGCGCCCTTGCTGACGCCGGCCCGGCGGCTGATGTCGACCAGGCTGGCCGCCTCGAAGCCCGCGTCCGCGAAGGTGTCCGCCGCGGCGAGCAGGACGGCCTGCCTGGTCCGCCCCGCACGTTCCTGCTTGACCACTGGGCCCCTCCGGCCTCCGCCCGCGCGAGATCCCGGCTCGCGCGGCTGCTGTCAGGGCGCCGTCGTCGGTGGTGCGACGCCTCGCATGCGGACGGCACGGCCCGAAACCGCATGGTTGGTATCTAATCTACCGCCTCGGCGGCCCCCACCGTCCAGCGGGTGCCGACCCCCGCCCGAGGTCCGCCACCACCCGCCCGGACATTCCCGCAGACCAGCGGCCGGGTACCGTGATCACGCCGGGCGTCCGGCAGGGGCGACCCCGCACGTGGAGTACAAACCGGGTGGTCTGTATGTTTTCTCTGGGCCGCCCGCCGTGGCCGGTCGACCGACACCCGGAAGTGGGGCCAGTCATGCCATTGATCGAAGAACCGGGCGCCCATGGTCCGTATCCGCACTTCGGCCCCGGCTACGACTTCCACGAGCGGACCGTCTCCCGCCACCTGGTGCACCGGTCCTCGGTGTCCGAGGTGTTCATCACCGGCTGGCAGGCCACCGGCCCGTACGACTTCCTGCTCGGCGCCCAGTGGCCCCGGCTGCACGGCTTCTACCGGCTGCCCGGCGACCGGCACCACGACCCGGTACTGATGGCCGAGACCGTCCGCCAGGCCGGACTGCTGATCGGCCACGCCGGCTTCGGCGTCCCGCGCGGCCACCACTTCGCGATGGACGAACTCTGCTACGCGCTCGGCCCGGCCGGCCTCGACGGCCTCGCCGTCACTGCCGGGCCCGCCTCGCTGATGCTCCGGGTGGCCTGCCAGGACGTCCGGATGCGGCACGGCCGGCTGGCCTCGCTGCGGGTGCACGCCGAGATCGAGCGGGACGGCCGCCCGGTCGGCCACGGCTCCGGCCAGCTGCGGGTGATCTCCCCCGCCTCGTACACCCGGCTCCGCGGGTCCGGACGACGGACCGCCACGCCGGTGCGGCCTGGCACGCCCACCGCGCCCGGGCTGGTAGGCCGCGAGCAGGCCGCCGACGTGGTGCTCAGCCCGTCCCCGCTGCCCGGCAGCTGGCTGCTGCGCACCGACGCCGGCCACCCGGTGCTGTTCGACCACACGCTGGACCACGTGCCCGGCATGCTCGTGCTGGAGGCCGCCCGGCAGGCCGCCCAGCGGCTGCGGCACCCCGAGCCGGTGGTGCCGGTCGAGCTGGTCTCGTCGTTCAGTCGTTTCATCGAGCTGGACCGGCCCTGCCTGGTCCGGGCCGTCCGCGAGCGCGGGCAGGGCGGCCAGGACGGGCAGGGCGGGCGCCGGGTGCCGGTGCGGGTGCTGCTGGTGCAGGACGGCCGGACAGCGGCCGAGTGCCGGCTGCTCACCGAGCCGGCCGGCGCACCGGCCGGCGGGCCGGACCGGCGGGACGCCTTCGACGCCTTCGGGGACGCCCCCGCCGGGCCCGGCCGCGGCCCGGGCCTGCCGCTCGCCGGCTGACCCGGTGACCGCGGCCGGGGTCAGGCCGCGACCAGCGCGGACGGCCGCCCCGCGTGCATCACGCTGAGGTTGGCGGCCAGCCGGCTCGGGTCCTGGGCCAGCCAGAGCCGCAGCGCGGCGCCCAGCATGGCACTGGCCGACCCGATCCGCACCTCGGTCACCTGCGCGATCCGGGCCGCCCCCGGCACCAGCAGGTCGGCGAGCGGCGTCGGCAGCCAGACCGTCAGCGCGCAGGGCGCCGGAGCCGTGAGGGCCCCCAGCAGCCGGTAGGCGTCCGTGTGCGAGCTGAGCGTGGGAATGATGTCCAGCAGGCCGTCGGCCACGACCTCCGAGACATCGCTGCGGTGCCCCTGGGCAAGCCGGCGGAGCAGCATTCGCTCGGCGGCGGTGATTCGGACGGTCAGCATGACCTCGTCGCACTCCATTGCGCGATTTCCTCCTCGTTCCTCCCCGTGCCGGCACCGGTGGCCGGCACGAACTACCCCCGTCGCACCTCGGCCCGGCTTCCGTTCTTCGGAGCGCCGGGCCGGTGGGTGGTCTTTCCTGGTCAGATCCCGGCGTACGAGTGCTTTCCGGTGACGAAGATGTTCACCCCGTAGTAGTTGAACAGGTAGCAGGCGAAGGCCAGGACCGCCAGGTAGGCGGCCTTGCGCCCCTTCCACCCGGCGGTGGCCCGGGCGTGCAGGTAGCACGCGTAGGCGACCCAGGTGATGAACGACCAGGTCTCCTTCGGGTCCCACTCCCAGTACTTGCCCCAGGCCGCCTCGGCCCAGATCGCGCCCGCGATGATGGTGAAGGTCCAGAGCGGGAAGACCATCGCGTTGATCCGGTACGAGAACTTGTCCAGCGACGACGCGGCGGGCAGCCGGCGCCAGATGGACGCCGAGGTGCCGAGCGGGCCGGTGGTGAGACCGGCGGCCATGCGCTTGTCGAAGGAGTCCTTGCCCAGGTACAGCAGGGTGCCGATGAAGGCCGCGTACATGGCGCCGCCGCAGACGATCGCGGTCGAGACGTGGATCGCCAGCCAGTACGAGTGCAGGGCCGGAACGAGCTGCTCGGATTCGGTGTACAGCACCGAGACGGCGATACCGAGGGTGAGCACGACGGCCAGGGTGACCGGCAGGCCGAGCCAGCGGGCCTTCTTCCTGGCGGCCAGCAGCCCGAGGTAGGCGACCGTCATGGAGAGCGCGAAGGCGCAGGAGAACTCGTACATGTTGCCCCACGGCCAGCGGGACACCGAGAGGCCGCGGGTGAGCACGCCACCCGCGTGCAGCAGCGCGCCGAGGACCGTGAGCGAGACGGCGATGCGGCCGGAGAGGTCCGCCTTCTCGCTGTTGCCGGCGGCGCCCGGGCCGTCCTGCTCCTCCTCGCCGCGACCGCTGGTGACCACCGTCGCGCCCTCGCCCGCCAGGGCGGTACGGGTCAGCGTGGTGGTACCGCCGCCGGCCGAGGCGACCGTGACGGTGACCTTCTTGGCGGCCTTGGCCCTGGCCTCGGCCACGGTCTCGGCCAGGCCGCCCGCCTGCTCGACCGAGCGGACGGCGACGGCACCCTTGCTGCCGAAGGTCCACTCGAACATGTAGCAGAACATGGCGATCAGGTAGACGGCCATGGCCGAATAGATCAGCTTGTTGGAGAGGTCGGCCAGGCTTGGGTCGACCGCCGAGGCGAGGTGCACCGTCTACTCCTTGGAGTTCTGGTCGGCAGGGACAGCGGGGTCCGAGGGCGCGTCCGGGGCGGCTGCGGGCTCCCCCTCCGCCTCGGGGTCATCGGTCGCGGGGGCGTCGTCCGGCGCGTCGTCCGTGGGATCGTCGTCCGGGTCGTCCGACGCGGGCGCGTCGTCCTGGAGGTCCACCGCGAGTTCGGCCAGCTCCTCGGCGATCTTCGCCGACTCGCTGCGGGCCAGCCCGGCCAGCTCGACCAGGGTGCCGCCGCCGGGCAGGGCCACGGCCCGCACCCAGATCCGGCGGCGCTGCACGAACAGCGAGCCGATCAGGCCGAGGATCGCCAGCACACCGCCGGCCAGGGCGACCGAGTTGCCCGGACGGTGCGAGACGCTGAAGCTGGCCCACTCCTTGTAGCCGTCGAAGGTGACGGTGCCGTAGCCGTCCGGCAGGGTCCAGCCCTGACCGGGCTTGAGCCGGGCCTTGGCGGGCTCGCCCTCCTGCTGGAGCTGCTTCAGGTTCTTGGTGTTGAGCTGGTAGACGTTCTGCGGCAGACCGGAGTCGGTGCCGAGGTCGCCCGCGAAGGCGTTGAGCACCAGCGCCGGGTCCGCGTCGCCCGGGAAGAGCGAGCGCGGACCGGTGTTCTTGTCGAAGGCCACCGGGGCGGTCGGCAGGAAGAAGCCGGAGAAGCCCAGCTGGGTCTTCTCGCCGTCCTTCTCGCCGTAGTCGGAGACCTTGATGACACCGGTGGAGGTCAGGTTGGCGTCCTGCGGCAGGAACGGCGTGGCGCCGGTGTAGACCACCTCGCCGGCCGCGTTCTTCACGGTGATCACCGGGGCGTAGCCGTGGCCGATCAGATAGACCTTGCTGTCGCCGATCTCCAGCGGGTGGTTGACCTCGATCTTGCCCTGGGTCAGCTTCGACGCGTCGCTGCCCTCGTAGTACTCGACGTTCGCGGTGAACTGCCGGGCGCTGCCGATCTGGTCGCCGCTCGTCTGGAAGCGGGCGGTGAAGCCGTTCAGCTTGAGGTAGAACGGGTCGATGTCGTCGGTGGTGTAGAACGGGGAGCCGGTGAAGTCGTCCAGCTGGGTGATGGTGTTGGCGTAACCCTCGCCGGCGACCATCAGCTTGCCACCGGTGCCGCTGGCCAGGCTCGCCCAGGCGAAACCGCCCAGCAGCGCGAAGAGCGACAGGTGGAAGACCAGGTTGCCGACCTCGCGCAGGTACCCCTTCTCGGCGGCCACCGAGCCACCCGCCAGGCCGGCGCGGAAGCGGCGCTTGCGGAGCAGCCGGTGCGCGGCGGCGTTCACCGTCCCGGCGTCCGCCTCGGTGCGCCAGGCCGCGTAGACCGGCATCCGGGTCAGGACGCGGGGGGCGGCGGGCGGCTGGGCCCGCAGCACGCCGACGAACTGCCAGGTGCGCGGGACGATGCAGCCGGCCAGCGAGACGAACAGCAGGATGTAGATCGCCGAGAACCAGACCGAGCTGTAGACGTCGAACAGCTGGAGCTTCTCGTAGACCGGTGCGACCGTGGTGTGCTGAGCCTTCCAGGCCTCGACCTTGAACTGGTTCTGGCCGTTCTGCGGGATCAGCGAACCCGGGATGGCGGCCAGCGAGAGCAGGAAGAGCAGGATCAGCGCGACCCGCATCGAGGTCAGCTGGCGCCACATCCAGCGCAGCCAGCCGAGTACCCCGATTCCGGTCGGGCCGTCCGACTCGACCGGGGCGGTGGTCAGCCGCTCGGCGGCGTCCTCCGTACTGGGCGAGGACACCTGCTCGGTATCGGTCGCGGTCTTGCTCACGGGTCAGATTCCGATCTGGAAGTCGCCGAACTGGGTCTGCAGGTCGTTCACCATCGAGTCCCAGACGCCGGTGACGAGCAGCAGACCGACCGCGACGAGCATGCCGCCGCCGATCCGCATGACGAGCGGGTAGTGCCGCTTGACCCAGCCGAAGGCGCCCAGCGCCCGGCGGAAGGCCACCGCGGCCACGATGAACGGTACGCCGAGGCCCATGCAGTAGAAGAACATCAGCAGGGCGCCGCGCTGGGCGTCGGCCTGGTTGAGCGCCAGGTTCGTCACGGCCCCCAGGGTCGGCCCCATGCACGGCGTCCAGCCGACCCCGAAGACCACGCCGAGCAGCGGCGCGCCGAGCAGACCGATCACCGGACGGCGGTGCGAGCGCACCTCGCGCATGCTCAGGCCGGGCACCAGCCCCATGAAGGCCAGCCCCATGACGATCGTCACCACGCCGAGCACCCTGTTGATGACCTGCTGGTGCTCCTTCAGCGTGTCACCGAACTGGCCGAACAGCGCCCCGCCGGAGACGAAGACCGCGGTGAAGCCCAGGATGAACAGCAGGGCCCCGAGCAGCATCCGGCCGCGCCTGGTCCCGCGCGCGTCCGCGAGGTCGGCGGCGGAGAATCCGGTCACGTACGAGAGGTAGCCGGGGACGAGCGGCAGCACGCAGGGCGAGAAGAACGAGACCAGGCCCGCCAGCAGCGCGATCGGCGCGGCCACCAGCAGCGCTCCGCTCTGGATGGTCCCGATGTTGTCGGCGAGCTGCAGCGACGCGCTCACCGCTTCGGCTCCGCGACCACCGGCTGCAGCATCGACTCCAGGGCGTCGTCGGTCTGGCCGCCGACGGCCCGGGCGGCGAGCCCGCCGTCGCGGTCGACCACGATGGTGGTCGGAATGGACTGCGAGTTGAGGCTGCCCTTGGGGAACTTGAGCAACTGGGCCCCGGCGGGGTCGTAGATGCTCGGGAAGGTGACGCCCTTCTCCTGTTCGAAGCGGATGGCGTTGGAGACATCGCTGTCCCGGGTGTTGATGCCGAGGAACTGGACGTCCTGGTCCTTGTACTTCTGCCAGACCCGTTCCAGGTCGTCCGCCTCGCTCCGGCACGGACCGCACCAGGAGCCCCAGACGTTGAGGACGACGACCTTGCCGCGGTAGTCGGAGAGCTTGGTCGGGGTGCCCTCCAGCGTGTTGCCGGAGATGTCCGGCGCGTCCTGGCGGTGGCCGAGCGCGGCCTTGGAGATGTTGGTCCCCTTGGCCGTCACGAAGCCGACCTGGCCGTCACCGCCGGCCGACGAACCCGACGAGGAACAGCCGGTGAGGACGAGCGCGGCGGCGGCCGCGGTGGCGGAGGCCGCGGCGGCGAGACGGGGACGGGGGCGCGTCATGCCAGACATGTGAAAAGTTTCGCATGGAGGCCCGGGCAGGTTCGGGGGGGTCCGACATTCCGTGTCGAACCCCCTCTGACCTGCACCTGGACCAGACCATTCGGTGGCGGTCAGGCCCCGAAGCTCTTACCCACCGGCTTGTCCTTGCCGCCCTTGCCGATCAGGTGCGCGGGCAGCAGGTCGCGGGCCGGCTCGCGGTAGCCGACCGAGACGATCCTGTCGCCCTCGAAGGTGAAGCTGGTCAGCGAGGCCAGCGAGCACTGGCGGCGGCGCGGGTCGTGCCAGAGCCGGCGGCGCTCCACGAAGGAGCGGACGATCCAGACCGGCAGCTGGTGGCTGACGCAGACCGCCTCGTGCCCGCGCGCGGCGTCCCGGGCGGCGCCCAGCGCGCCCATCATCCGCACCACCTGGTCGAGGTAGGGCTCGCCCCAGGACGGCTTGAACGGGTTGGTCAGGTACTTCCAGTAGGCCGGGTTCCGCAGCGAGCCGTCACCCACCCCGAAGGTCTTGCCCTCGAAGATGTTGCCCGCCTCGATCAGCCGCTCGTCCACCGCGATGTCCAGGCCGTGCGACTTGGCGATCGGCTCGGCGGTCTCCTGCGCCCGCTCCAGCGGGGACGCCACCACATGGGTGATGTCCCGGCCGGCCAGGTCCTCGGCGACCCGGTCGGCCATCTGCCGGCCGAGCTCGGACAGGTGGTAGCCCGGCAGGCGGCCGTACAGGATGCCCTCCGGGTTGTGCACCTCACCGTGCCGCATCAGATGGACGACGGTGATCTCTTTGGCGCTCACTTCTGGGTTCTCCTGGGCTTCGTGGGGTGTACGGGCTAGGCCGTGGCCTCGGCGGCGGCGCGGGCGGCCGCCGGCAGGGCGGCGGCGATCCGCTCGATCGCCCGCTCGTCGTGGGCCGCCGAGACGAACCAGGATTCGAAGGCGGACGGCGGCAGGTAGACGCCCTGGGCGAGCATCGCGTGGAAGAAGGCGGTGAAACGGTACGCCTGCTGGGTCTTCGCCTCGTCGTAGTCGGTGACGGCGGCCTCGGTGAAGAACACCGAGAACATGTTCCCGGCGGTCTGCAGCCGGTGTGCCACGCCCTCCTTGGCCAGCGCGTCGGACACCAGGGTGGAGACCTCGGCGGCGACCCGGTCCACCGTGGCGTACACCTCGTCGGTGCAGCCGCGCAGCTGGGCCAGGCCGGCGGCGGTGGCGACCGGGTTCCCGGAGAGGGTGCCCGCCTGGTAGACCGGGCCGACCGGGGCCAGGTGCGCCATCACGTCCTCCCGGCCGCCGAAGGCCGCCGCCGGGAAGCCGCCGCCCATCACCTTGCCGAAGGTCAGCAGGTCCGGCGCCCAGCCCTCGTTCGCCGCCTCCAGGCCGTACCAGCCGGCCCTGGAGACGCGGAAGCCGGTCATCACCTCGTCCGAGATGAACAGCGCGCCGTTCTCCCGGCAGAGCCGGGCCAGACCGCCGTTGAAGCCGGGCAGCGGCGGGACGACGCCCATGTTGCCGGGCGAGGCCTCGGTGATCACGCAGGCGATCTCGCCCGGGTGCGCCTTGAACGCCTGCTCGACGGCGGCCAGGTCGTTGTAGGGCAGCACGATGGTGTCCCCGGCCTGGGCGCCGGTGACGCCCGGGGTGTCCGGCAGACCGAAGGTCGCGACCCCGGAACCGGCGGCGGCCAGCAGCGCGTCCACATGGCCGTGGTAGCAGCCGGCGAACTTCACGACCTTGGCCCGGCCGGTGAAGCCGCGGGCCAGCCGGATCGCCGACATGGTGGCCTCGGTGCCGGAGGAGACCAGGCGGACCTGCTCGACCGGGGCGATCCGGGCGACGATCTCCTCGGCCAGCTCGACCTCGCCCTGACCGGGCGTGCCGAAGGAGGTGCCGCGCGAGACGGCCCGCTGGACGGCGTCGATCACCGCGGGGTGCGCGTGGCCGAGGATCATCGGGCCCCACGAGCACACCAGGTCGACGTACTCGCGGCCGTCGGCGTCGGTGAGGTAGGGGCCGGTGCCGGACACCATGAAGCGCGGCGTACCGCCGACCGCGCGGAAGGCGCGCACCGGCGAGTTGACGCCGCCGGGCGTGACGATCGAGGCGCGGTCGAAGAGCGACTGGGACTGGGGTGCTTCGTAGGGGTAGCTCACAGAAGACATGGTCTCAAATCGTGTCCTTCACCTCTGCATGTCGGACCTCATCATCTGGAACGATGATCCGGGTGCCGAAGTCTGTACGGTTATCCGTATGACGGGGCCCTGGCTGCTCCCACTGCACGGACCAGTCAGACTATGTACTCCGAGTGTGCAGACACTCCGGGGTGTGCAGGGGTGAGTGCAGGACTGCCGCGTACCGCGACTGGGTACGGCGGCGCATGACGGGTAAGGAGCACGTCCGGAGGGACGCCGGACGTGCGGGGGTCTGTCGATTCCGGCGAATTCCGGTGAGGATGGTCCGAGTGTCCGAGGCGCAGGACGGCTACGACGAGGCGGCGGGTGGCTCCCGCAGGCGCGCCGAGGCCGCACGCGGGGGTACGGGAGCGGGTACGGGTCGCGGCGGTCGCGGCGGCGAGAGGCGGGGTGAGGGACGCGTGGGGGTGACATACAAGTACTTCGGCGCACCCGACCGGGCCACCGCCGCCAGAGTCCCCACCGCGCTGGGCCCTGGCGGGCTGGGCCTGGACGCGGGCGAACTCGGCTCGCTGGGGCGGCTCGGCGACCTGATGGAGACCAGCGGCTCCCCCAACGGCCACCTCTCCACCAAGATCAAGCCGGAGACCATGAGCGCCATGGTCCTCACCGGCATCCAGGGCGTGCCGCTGCACCAGGTCCCGCCGCTGGAACTGGTCGTGCTGCACCCCGACTACGCGGTCGTCCAGCTCCCCCAGAACGTCGTCGAGCCGCTGCGCAAGGCCGACGAGACCGAACTCGGCGCCGCCGCCTTCATCTGGTCCACCGTGCCCGACCGCCGGGGCCCGCGCGACGCCTTCGTGATCTACAGCATGCTGCACGAGTGGCAGGACTTCGCCAACCGGCTGCACGAGGCCGGGCACCAGCTGTACTGCCTGGTCTGGCCGTGACCCCGGGGCCGGCTGCTTTCTGATCGACCGACAGCAGCGTTTCCCCAAGGGCCCGAAGGGACCGCCGGCCAGGGTCGGGGCCCGGCGACGGAGACTTTCCTGCGGCCGATCACGGTGACAGCGGCGTCCGGAGTGACCGTCAGCAAGCCCGTGCAGAGCACCGCCGGAGCGAGTGGGAGCCGCCGGGCCGCCGCCCTCAGCCCCGGGGGCGGCGGGCCCTGCGCACCACGCGTTCACTCTCCACCGGCTCCGCCAGCGGGCCGTCCACCAGCCGCGACAGGGCCGAGACGAAGAACTCCCGCTCGGGCTCGGGCAGCGACTCCAGCACCTCCCGGTGCACCCGGTCGGCGATCGCGGTGCCCTGTGCGACGGCGTGCCCGCCCGCCTCGGTCACCGAGATGATCCGGGCCCGGCGGTCGGTGGCGGACGGACGGCGCTCGGCCAGGCCCGCCTTCTCCAGTTCGTCGACGGTGACGACCATGGTGGTCTTGTCGAGGTCGGCCAGTTCGGCCAGCTGGATCTGGGTGCGCTCGACCTCCTGCGCGTGGAAGAGCACGCAGTAGGCGCGCGGGGTGATCCCGAGCTCGGTGAAGGCCGCCGCCATCCGGGTCGCCAGGACGTGGCTGGCGTGATCCAGCAGTCCGGAGATGTCGCGGATCTGGCGCACGGGCGGGATCGTCGTCATACGTCCGAGCGTAGCAAGGCCGTCTGCTGGCGGATGATCCCGTTGACCAACTAAACGCGGGGCGCCGACACGGGCGGGGCTGTCGGGCCTACGGGATGCCGAGCTCGAACAGCGCGTACCCGGCGTACCAGCCGGCCGCGATCACCGGCATCGCGAACAGGCCCACCAGCGTGGACAGCCGCAGCCGGCGCAGCGCGATCGCCAGGCCGATGAAGAGCGGGAAGGCCGGCAGCAGATACCGCGAGATGTTGCCGAAGATCTGGTTGCTGCTCAGCGCGGTGAAGACGGTCAGCGCCGTGTAGACCACCAGCACCAGCGGCGGCCGGGTGCGCAGCAGCAGCACCAGCAGCCCGGGCAGGGCCATCAGCAGGGCGATCGCGATCAGGTCGGGGGCCGGATTGGACTGCCAGAAGGTCCAGTGCCCGGTGATCACGTCCAGCGCGCTCCGGAAAGTGGAGGCGCCCCAGTCGAAGTAGCGGTTCCAGGCGCCGCGCTGGAGCTTGAAGTAGCCGCCCCAGTCGTCCATCCGGTAGCCGACCCAGGCCACGTACCAGAGCAGGCCCCAGGGGGTGATCAGCATCGCGGTCAGGGGGCGCGCGATGCCGTCGGTGCGCCGGATGAGTGCCACCAGCGCCGCGATCGAGACGGCCGCGATCAGGGCGGCGGCGGTCGGCCGGTTGAGGCCGGCCACCAGGGCGAGCAGGCCCGCGGTCAGCCAGCGCCGCGTCATCACGCAGTAGCAGGCCCAGGCGGAGAGCGCGACGAACAACGAGTCCGAGTAGACCGCCCACTCGACGCCCGAACCGGGGAACAGCCCCCAGACCACCGCCGCGATCACGCCCGCCCTGAAGCCGCCCAGCCGCTCGGCGATCGCGAAGATCCCGGCCGCCGCGAAGAAGGAGGCCAGCACCGACACCACGATGCCGGAGCCGTACGGGCCGAGGCCGGTGACCGCCCCCACCAGGTTCATCAGCCACGGGTAGAGCGGGAAGAAGGCCGCCGAGTTCTCGTAGTAGGTGGCGAGCGGATAGCCCTCCAGCCGGATCAGCTGCGGGTCGTAGCCGAACTCGGCGATCCGCTGGTACCAGACGCCGTCCCAGGTACCGAGCACGTCCCAGGGCTGGGCACCGCCGCCGCGGCCCGGGTCCTTCTTGAGGTAGTCCCCGGTGTGCGACAGCAGCAGCATGAAGACGGTCAGCCCGGTGGCCTTCACCACCGCGTACGCGCCGAGCGCGGGCGCGAAGCGGTCCACCAGGGCGGCGAACCCACCCCGGCCGGGCTCCACCGCCTCGTCCTCCCCCCCGAGCGGGCGCGACGACGTGCCGGACTCGGTGCTCGACGATTCGGTGCTCGATGCCGTGCTCATCAGCTCTGGACTCCCCGCCCCCGCTCGTGACCGACGCTGCTACGAACACAGCGACGCCGGCCGAGCCTACGGCACCACGCCAGGGACGCCGGCGGCAGCCGCCCCCGAGCGGCCGGTCCACGGCGAAAACCGGTGGCGCGCGCTGCGGCGGTACGCGGACGATCCAGGGTATGCCCGACGAAATCCCTCCCGTCCGTCAGATCCGCGCGGCCCACACCGCCGGTACCGTCACCGTGTACCAGGCCTTCGGCCCGGAGATCGCCGGCCCGGCCGCCGCGGACGGGCGCTTCCCGGCCGCGTTCAAGCGGGACCGGATGACCTGGGTCAAGCCGTCGTTCCTCTGGCTGATGCACCGCAGCGACTGGGCCCGCGGTGCCGGCCAGGAACGGGTGCTGGCACTGGAGATCAGCCGGGCCGGCTTCGACTGGGCGCTCGGACAGGGGGTGTTGAGCGCGTACACCGGCCGGGTGCACGCGTCGAAGGACGACTGGAAGCGGGAGCTGCGACGCAGTCCGGT
Organism: Kitasatospora sp. NPDC092286; assembly: GCF_044755565.1. Lineage (NCBI taxonomy): Bacteria > Bacillati > Actinomycetota > Actinomycetes > Kitasatosporales > Streptomycetaceae > Kitasatospora > Kitasatospora sp. NPDC092286. The sequence goes on from NZ_JBIVRD010000001.1 coordinate 409,643, forward strand.
CCGGGTGCAGTGGGATCCGGAGCGGGACGTGCGACTGCGGCCGCTGGCCTGGCGGGCGGTCCAGATCGGGCTGCGCGGTGAGGCGGTGCGGCGGTACGCGGACGAGTGGATCAGCCGGATCACGGATGTCACGGCGCTGGCCGAAGAGGTGCGGCGAACCGGGGACAGCGCGTTGCTGCCGGTGGAGCTTCCGTACCCGCTGGACGCCTCCGCCGCCGCCCGGTTGGGGGCGGCGGCGGGGTAGCACCGGTCAGCCGTGCAGGTAGACGATGCCGAGCTTGGTGAGCTGCCAGAGCTGGCCGGCCGCACCGGTGTCGGCGGCGAGCTCGACCAGCGGGTTGCCCTTGGCGTCGAGGTCGCCGCTCGCGGTGACGACCTTGCTCCGGTCCTGCGAGTCGGCCAGCTTGTAGAGGCCGTCGCCGGCCGGCTCGAAGACCCAGCGCTGGTTGCCGCCGCCGTTGCAGCGCCACTGTTCCAGCCGGGTGCCGGGGGCGGTGGAACCACCGGTGGCGTCCAGGCACATGTCCCGGTTGCCGCTGAAGTCGAGTTCGTAGCCGCCGCCCTGCTCGGCCTCCAGGACGAAGGACTGGTTGAGGCCGCCGGTGGCCGGATAGGTGATCGCGTTCCGGCCGTTGGTGGCGTCGCCGTAGGTGCCGCCACCGGAGAGGTCGAGCACCCGGCCCGTGGCGGGGCTGGTCAGCTGGTACCAGGCGCCGTCCTCGGGCCCGTCGCCGAACGGCCTGCCGGGGGTGAGCGGTTCGATCGACGTGGTGTTCTGCTGGTTGAGGGTGCAGTAGGCCTGCTGCTGGCCCGGCCGGGCGTAGAACTGGCCGAGGCAGCCGCCCTCGCCGCGGTAACCGGCCACCCTCAGGTGGTACGACTGGCGAACCATGTTCATGCAGAGACCGGGGATGCCGATCTGCTGGTCGCAGCCGTTGCGGACCCACTCGGACAGATTGATGACGTCCCCGTTGGTGTACTCGTACGGGGAACTGGTCCACTCCGCGCAGACCTCGTGGCCGAAGGCGACCCGCCGCTGGTCCAGGTACCGGACGCCGGGCACCTGTTCGGCCGCGCCGCGCAGGGTGTCACTGAAGACCGGGACCACCCAGTTGTGCCCCCAGGCGAGGTCCTCGGGGAAGGCCGGGCAACCGTCGGCGACCTTGCCGAGGTAGTCGTTGCGGCGGATGTCGGGGGTGATCGGGTTGAAGTACGACTGGTAGACCAGCTGGTAGGAGGAGTCGGCGTAGCCGGCCGCCCGCATGGTCTGCCGGATGTTCCGCAGCGCGGCGACCACCTTGGGCTGGACCTTCCCGGCCCGCTGGGCGATCTCGTCGCTGCCGACGGTGTCGCGGCAGCCCTGGTCCTTGGGGATCGGGAAGTACTGCGCGAGGCAGTGCATCATGATCCCGCTGAAGTCGAAGTCGTCGTTGGCGCCGATCGTGACGACGACCATTTTGACGTCGTACCGGCCCGCCACCTCGGCGAGTTGGACGTCCTGCTTGCGCTCGCCGAAGTCGCCGCTGCCCGGCCCGGTGATCTTCGCCAGCTCGGGGTCGCTGACCAGGTCGCCGGTCTGGGCGCCGGAACAGGCGAGGTCGACGGGGGTGACGCCGGGGATGCCGGTGACGAAGATCTCCGACCTGGGGTGCCGGTGGCAGTAGTTGGTGGGGGTGTCGGTCTCCGGGAAGTAGCCGTCGCCGGTGTCGGTACCGGCGCCCTCCCCGGAGATGGCGCTGTCGCCGAGGGCGACGATCGCGGCCGGGCGGGCGGGGCCGGCCGCCGGGGCGGCCGGGCCGGGGTCGGCGAGGGCGGCGGGGGCTCCGGCCAGGCCGAGGGTGGCGATGAGGGCGCCCGCCGCGAGCAGCGCGCCGTACGGGGAGCGGCGCGCGGCCGTCCGACCTCGCCGCGCACCTGCCGATCGTGACCTGATCACACGCGACTCCTTGCGGGGTGGGGCCGCCCGGCCGGGGGCGCCGGACGGTTCGGAGCAAAGGAAGGTGAGCAGGTCTCACATTCTAGGTACTGACAAGTAACGCAACAAGGCTTCGGACAGCGCCGGGAGTTGACGCCACCGCGGGCCCGGGCGGACCAGGAGGACCGACATCCGGGGCCCGGAAAAGCGGAGAGCCGCCGCCCCGCGCCCCAGGAGGGAAGCGCGCGGCGACGGCTCACGCCGGCCGAACCGGGCGTGGATCAGCCAGCGTTGACGCAGTGGTTGCCGAACGCGGGGTTCAGCAGACCGACGATGTCGATGGTGTTGCCGCACGCGTTGATCGGGATGTGCACCGGGACCTGGATCTGGTTGCCGGAGATGACGCCGGGGGAGCCGGCGGCGACACCCTCGGCGCCGGAGCTGGCCACCGCGGAGCCGGCACCGGCCGCCACGATGCCTACCACGGCGGCACCGACGGCGGCCGTCTTCTTGATGCTCATAGGAGCCTCCTGACTATTCGACAGATATGCACGGGGAGTGCGACATCTCCAACGACACCCGCCCGGCCCGGTTGCTACGACGCGCCCACTGTCACCCGACCGGCTCAACGGGCCGGGGCGGCCAGGCATTTGGGTGATCACCGGAGCCGACCGTTTCCCGCCGGGCGCTGCCTCGTTCTCCCTGGCGGAACACACTCCACCCAGGCCCCTCTCACGAATCGAGATACCGCACATGCGCAAGCTCGCCCACGGCGTCCTCGGCACCGCGGCCACCGCCGCCCTGCTGGCCGCCGGCGCCGGCGCCGCCTCGGCCCACCACCTCCACGGCGCCTCCGCCGAGGGTGTCGCGGCCGGCTCGCCCGGGGTGATCTCGGGCAACCAGATCCAGGTGCCGGTACACGTCCCGATCAACCTGTGCGGCAACAGCATCGACATCATCGGCCTGCTCAACCCGGCGTTCGGCAACCACTGCGTCAACGCCTGACCCGTCCGGGGGACGCCGCCCGGCTCCACCGTCGCGAGGCCCGACGACTCCCGGGAGATCCGCGGCCGTCCGCCGCCCGCGTTCCGCGCGGAGCGGCGGACGCTCCGGAATTCCTCCTGGTCGCGCCTTCGCGCGAAACAATCCCGGCCGTGCGGGAATTGTTCGCGAGACACGGAAACGAGGCGGCCGCGGAACGTCCGAGCCACGGACGGAACACGCCGCTCTGCGCCGCCGGAGTGACAATCACGGAAAATCCAGAAGCCATCGGGCGATGATTTCACTTTCGCCCGGATCCCGACATTCCCAACCCGTCGGGCAGAAAACGGAGGAAAGACATGCGCAACATCAAGAAGGCCGCCGTCCTGTCCCTCGCCACCGCCGGCCTGGTCGTCGGCGCGGCCGGCGGCGCGTTCGCCAGCTCCGGTGCCGAGGGCGTCGCCGCCGGCTCCCCCGGTGTGCTCTCCGGCAACCAGATCCAGATCCCGGTGCACGTCCCGATCAACCTGTGCGGCAACAGCATCGACATCATCGGCCTGCTGAACCCGGCGTTCGGCAACCACTGCGCCAACGTCGGCTGAACCCCGCGGTCGCCGTAGCGGCGACCGCCGGTTCACCGAGCCCGGGCCGCACCCCGCGACCTGCGGGGTGCGGCCCGCTCCACCCGTGTGTGATCGAGGAGATCTACCCCCATGCAGAACGTGAAGAAGGCCGCCGTCCTGACCGCCGCCGCTGCCGGCCTGGCGCTGGGCGCGGCGGGCTCCGCCGTCGCCAGCTCCGGTGCCGAGGGCGTCGCCGCCGGCTCCCCCGGCGTCGTCTCCGGCAACCAGATCCAGGTGCCGGTGCACGTGCCGGTCAACCTGTGCGGCAACTCCATCAACATCATCGGCCTGCTGAACCCGGCGTTCGGCAACCACTGCGCCAACGTCGAGGCGCCCCCGGTGCACGAGGACGACTGCTGATCTCCGATCGGCACGCGTTCCGCCGTCCTGCCCCCCGACCAGCCGGCCGGGGGGCAGTTCGGCATCCCCGGGCGCACCCCGGCCGCCCGGGAACCCGATCCCCCGAAGGGTGATTCCGCATGATCTCGATCTCGAAGAAGAGCGGGGCCGGCCTCGCCGCCGCCCTGGGCGCCGCCATGCTGCTCGGCGCGGGCACCGCGCACGCGGCGCCCGAAGGCGGTGCCAACCTCCAGCGCACCGACGTCGGCCAGGCGCTCGGCGGTGCGACCACCGGCCTCGGCTACGGCGTCGCACCGCTCAAGGACCTGCGGGTGGACCCGTGGGCGCAGTCCTCGGCCGACGTGCTGAACAACGGCGCGACCGTCCAGCCGGAGAACTCCGGCCTGGCGCCGGTCAGCACCACCACGCTGACCGGCCCGCTGAGCGCCGGCGGCGGACCGCGGGACCTGCCGGCCGTCGGCGCGCTGCTCGGGCTGCTGCCGGGCTGATCCCGCGCCCCGGGCTCCCGGCCGCCCGCACACAGCCGAGAGCCCGGTGCCCCGTCCGTCCGGAGGGGGCACCGGGCTCTCGTCGGCCCGGGGCCGGGTGAGGCCTCAGAGCTGGGTGAGGCCGGTGACGCCGGACTGCTGCACCACGCCGGTGGTGGTGGCGGTGGTGGTCTCGGCCAGGTTCCCCACCGAGTCGGTGACCGAGATCCGCTCGTCCTCGTTGCCGAGGCTGGCCTTGGCGCCGGGGACGGCCTGCACCGTGCCGGTGATCAGTCGCGGGTCGATCTCGCCCACCTTGAGCCGGCCGTCGGCGAGCTGGCCGGTGCCGTCCTGGACGAGGGCGAGCGGCCGGCCCAGCCCGACGCCGGGGGTGTCGGCGTGCAACGGCGCGGCCGGGGCCTCCAGCAGCAGCTCGCCGAGCGCGGCGCCCCGGTCGACCAGCGGCAGCGGCAGATCGGCCTTGGCGGTGGGGCCGACCTTGCCGGTGCCGAGCGCGGGCAGGATCCGCTCCGGGACCAGCGCGTCGCCGGTGGTGTGCCCGGGCACCGGCGGCATCACCAGGGAGGCCGGGATACCGCCGGAGATCCGGCTGCCCAGCGGGGTGAGCGGCAGGTCGAGCGGGACCTGCTGGGTGGCCAGCTGGTCCTCCAGGGCTCCGACCTGGTCGGGGTTGACCGCAGCGGCGGACGCCGCCCCCTGGGAGGCGAGCACGCCCGCACCGACCGCCAGCAGCATCGCGCCGGCCCGCTTGGAGAACTTCATGCTTTTCACCGTTCTGCCTGTCCGTACTGGAGATCTCTGTGGCACGGCTGCGCGGGCGCAGCCGAAAGCAATCTGCCTCAACGAGACAACCGGAGCACGGATTGCGGCGATTAGCCTGTTCGGCTTAATAATCAGACCGGAAACCCTCGCCCGTCGCGCCTCCCGGACTCTTTTCCAAAATCCCCGTAACCTTCCGTGCCGTCGTTCTTTGATCTGAATGTCAGTGACCGCAGACCGGGCCTGAGCGTTGTACGCGTTGTACGCACGGAATCCAAAAAGCATTTCAGAGAGGGATCTCCCCATGATCCAGAAGTCCTTCGCCGCCGCCGGGCTCGCCGCGGCCGCGCTGGCCGTGACCGCGGCGCCGGCCTCGGCCATCGGCGACGCGGACGGCGCCGCCGGGTCCTTCCAGGGCAACGGTGGCACCAACTTCACCGGCACCGTCGGCGACAACAGCCCGAACTTCCACTTCCTGGACAACGCGAACGTCTGCCTCCCCGAGATCCACAACATCGCGGTCGGCGTTCTCGGGGTGGCCGTCCCGGTCGAGGTCCCGATCGCCAACAGCGGCGGCAAGCAGTACTGCACCCAGGGTCAGGGCACCCAGAGCAAGGGTGACGGTGGCATCTCCCACCTGATCGGCTGACCTGCCGCCCACCCGCACCACCCCTGAACCACCCTTCGAATCGCTCCCCGATTCACCCTCGAGAGGAAACCGGAAATGATCAAGAAGTCCCTCGCCGCCGCCGGCCTGGCCGCCGCCGCCATCGCGATGTCCGCCGGCTCGGCTTCCGCCATCGCGGACGCGGACGGCTCGGCCGTCTCGGTCCAGGGCAACGGCGGCACCAACCACACCGGCACCGCCGGCAACAACAGCCCGAACTTCCACACCCTGGACAACCCGAACGTCTGCCTGCCGGAGGTCCACAACATCGCGGTCGCCGTCATCGGCGTCGCGGTGCCGGTCGAGGTGCCGATCCTGAACAGCACCCCGAAGCAGATCTGCAACGTCGGCCAGAACACCCAGTCCTCGGGCGACTCGGGTGTCTCGCACCTGATCGGCTGATTCGGGGCATGGCGCGGCCGGAGGGCCCGGGGAGGTCTCCCCGGGCCCTCCGGGCTGTACGGACCGGTCACCCGGACGGGCCGCCGCTCCCGCGTGCGGGCCGGGCGGGTGACAGGCCGTCGGCCCGGCGCGTGGGGCGCCGGGCCGACGGGAGCGGGTGATCACGTGTCAGTGACAGGGCGCTCCGGGAGAGCGTTCCGACAGAGAGGGCAGATCCATGAAGAGCAAGCTGGGCAAGGCCGCGCTGACCGCCTTCGGCGCGCTGGCGCTCGCGGGTGTCGCCACCCCGGCGTTCGCGCACGTCGGCCTCGCGGGCGGCGGCGAGTTCGTCGCCTCGGCGCACCCCGTGTTCGCCGCCGGTGAGTGGTGGGGCCTCGCGCACACCACCCACATCCACACCGGCGCCCAGGGCTGGGGCGCCGCCACCTCCACCGACGCGCTCGGCGGCGTGGAGGGCTTCGCCCACGTCGGCTGACGTACGGGTGTACGACGAAGGCCGGGCCCGGTGAGGGGCCCGGCCTTCGTCGTACTGGCTCGTACGGCGGTGGGCTACTTGAGCAGCGCGGCGGCCTCGACCGCCCAGTAGGTGAGGATCTGCTCGGCCCCGGCGCGGCGGATCGAGGTCAGCGTCTCCATGATCATCCGCTCCCGGTCGATCCAGCCGTTCTCCGCGGCGGCCTCGACCATCGCGTACTCGCCGGAGACCTGGTACGCCGCCACCGGCACCGGCGAGGCGTCGGCGACCTGCCGCAGGACGTCCAGGTAGGCCATCGCGGGCTTGACCATCACCAGGTCGGCGCCCTCCGCGACGTCCTGCGCCAGCTCCCGCAGCGACTCCCGGGCGTTCGCCGGGTCCTGCTGGTAGGTCTTGCGGTCGCCCTTCAGCGAGGAACCGACCGCCTCCCGGAACGGGCCGTAGAACGCCGAGGCGTACTTGGCGGTGTAGGCGAGGATGCCCACGTCCTGGTGCCCCGCGCCGTCCAGCGCCTCGCGGACCACCGCGATCTGACCGTCCATCATCCCGGACGGACCGACCAGGTGGACGCCCGCGTCCGCCTGCACCCGGGCCATCTCGGCGTAGCGCTCCAGCGTCGCGTCGTTGTCCACGCTGCCGTCGGCGGCCAGCACCCCGCAGTGGCCGTGGTCGGTGTACTCGTCCAGGCAGAGGTCGGACATGACCACCAGGGCGTCGCCGACCTCGGCGACCACGTCCCGGATCGCCTGCTGCAGGATGCCGTCCGGGTTGGTGCCCTCGCTGCCGACCGCGTCCTGCACCTCGGGCACGCCGAACAGCATGAGGCCACCCAGGCCCGCCTCGGCCGCTTCGACGGCGGCCTTGCGCAGGGTGTCGCGGGTGTGCTGGACCACGCCCGGCATCGACGACACCGGGACCGGCTCGCTGACGCCCTCACGGACGAACAGCGGCAGGATCAGCTCCGCCGGGTGCAGCCGGGTCTCGGCGACCAGCCGGCGCATCGCCGGGGTCGAACGCAGCCGGCGGGGGCGGACGTACGGGAATTCAGCGGACACGGCTTCTCTCTCCGAACGGTTGTGCAGCGCCGGGGGCGGCGGGTCGGCCGCCCCCGGGACGAGTATGTCGAACAGCAGGGCCTCAGCGGGCCTTGCGGCGCGAACCGGGGCGGCGCTCGCTGGGCCGGTAGACCGGCTCACCGGCGGCGGTCGCGGTGTCGCGGCGCCTGGCCCCGAAGTCCGCCAGCGCCTGGGCCAGGGCGGCCGCCGACGGCGCCGGGGCCATCACGTCGACCCGCAGGCCGTGCTCCTCGGCGGTCTTGGCGGTGGCCGGGCCGATACAGGCGATGACCGTCACGTTGTGCGGCTTGCCGGCGATGCCGACCAGGTTGCGCACGGTCGAGGACGAGGTGAAGAGCACCGCGTCGAAGCCGCCGCCCTTGATCGCCTCACGGGTCTCGGCCGGCGGCGGCGAGGCGCGGACCGTCCGGTACGCCGTCACGTCGTCGACCTCCCAGCCCAGCTCGACCAGGCCGGCCACCAGGGTCTCGGTGGCGATGTCGGCGCGCGGCAGCAGCACCCGGTCGATCGGGTCGAACACCGGGTCGTACGGCGGCCAGTCCTCCAGCAGCCCGGCCGCGGACTGCTCACCGCTCGGCACCAGGTCCGGCTTCACACCGAAGTCCACCAGGGCCTGCGCGGTGGTCTCGCCGACCGCCGCGACCTTGATCCCGGCGAACGCCCGGGCGTCCAGGCCGTACTCCTCGAACTTCTCCCGGACGGCCCGGACCGCGTTCACCGAGGTGAAGGCGATCCACTCGTAGCGGCCGGTGACCAGGCCCTTGATCGCCCGCTCCATCTGCTGCGGGGTACGCGGCGGCTCGACCGCGATGGTCGGCACCTCCTGCGGTACCGCACCGTACGAGCGCAGCTGCTCGGAGAGGCCGGTGGCCTGCTCCTTGGTGCGCGGCACCAGCACGTTCCAGCCGAACAGCGGCTTGGTCTCGAACCAGGAGTGCGAGGAGCGGTGCGCGACCTGCTCGCCCACCACGGCTATCACCGAGGTCGCCGGGTCCACCGGGGCGGAGACCGGCGAGGGCAGCACCCGGGCCGCCTTCAGGTCGGCCGCGATGGTGGCCAGGGTCGCGGTGAAGGTGCGCTGGCGGGTGGTGGTGCCGGAGAGCGTCGCGCTGAGCGCGGACTCCGGCTTGCGGCCGTTGGAGACCAGCGCGTTGGCGGTGGCCGGCAGCTGCCCCAGGGTGGTGCGCACCACCAGGGTGGTCTCCGGCGCGCCCAGGTCCACCGGGCTGCCGGCGAGCAGCGCGGGACCGTCCACGAACCGGACGTCGGTGCCGCTGCCGCCGCGCAGCGGGACGCCGGCGTAGGCCGGCACGCCGACCGACTGGGCGACGCCCGGGATCACCTCGAACGGGATCCCGTCGCCCGCGCAGCTGAGCATCTCCTCGGCCGCGCAGCCGTCCAGGCCGGGGTCGCCGTCCACGGTGCGGACCACGTGCCGGCCGGAGCGGACGGCCTCGGCGACCAGCTTGGCCAGGTCGAACCCGGCCCCCTCCGCGCCCGGGGTGTGCACCTGCACACCGGCCGGACAGTGACTGCGCACGGCGGCGGCGGTCAGCGGATCGGCGACCAGGACGTCGGCCGAGGCGAGCACCTCGACCGCGCGCAGCGTCAGCAGGCCCGGGTCCCCGGGGCCCGCGCCCAGGAAGGTGCACCGGCCGGCGGCGGACGACCCGCCCGCGAAGGGGCTGTCGGCCGGGAACGGGGTGTCGGTGGCGGTGGTGGGGCTCATCGGGCTCGCTCCCCCATCAGGGCGGCCGCGCCCGCGTCGAGCAGCCGGGCGGCGAGGGCGCGGCCGAGGGCCGCCGCCTGCTGCTCGGCGGTCTCGTCGAGGACGATCGGACCGTGGGCGGACATCTTCAGCAGGGAGGTGCCGTCGACGGTGCCGACCACGCCCTCCAGCCGCAGTTCGGATCGGTGACCCCAGGTGGCCAGCGCGGCGACCGGCGCGGAGCAGCCGGCCTCCAGGGTGGCCAGCAGGGCGCGCTCGGCGGCCACCGCGACCCGGGTGGGGGTGTGGTCGAGGGCGGCCAGCGCGGCGGTCAGCCCGGTGTTGGCGGTGGTGCACTCGACGGCGAGCGCGCCCTGGCCGGGGGCCGGGATCATCAGTTCGGGGTCGAGGTGACCGCTGATCTCGGCGCTGCGGCCGAGCCGGTTGAGGCCGGCCGTGGCCAGCACCACGGCGTCCAGCTCGCCGGAGGTGACGAAGCCGATCCGGGTGTCGACGTTGCCGCGGATCGCGACCGTCTCCAGCGCGGCGCCACGGGCTCGCGCCCAGGCGTTCAGCTGCGCCATCCGGCGCGGCGAGCCGGTGCCGATCCGGGCGGTGCGCCCGGCGCCGGCCAGCTTCTCCACCAGTTCGTCCAGGGCCAGGCCCTCGTGCGACACCAGGGCGTCACGGACGTCCTCGCGCTCGGGGACGGCGGCCAGCACCAGGCCCGTGGGCTCGGCGGTGGGCAGGTCCTTCAGCGAGTGCACGGCGAAGTCGATCCGGCCCTCCAGCAGCGCGTCGCGCAGCGCGGAGACGAACACGCCGGTGCCGCCGATCTGCGCCAGCGCCTCCCGGGAGGTGTCGCCGTAGGTGGTGATCTCCACCAGCTCGACGGGGCGCCCGGTGACCCGGGTCACCTCGCGGGCGACCATGCCCGACTGGGCCATGGCGAGCGCGCTGCGCCGGGTGCCGAGCCGCAGCGCTGCGGTCGCGGGCCGGGCCTGGTCGGTGAGCGGTTGACCATTCATGAGGTGATCGTCCCGGTGGTACTCGTGGGATGGCTGACGGTTCATCTGGTGCCCCCGCCGGAAGGCTGGGGCAGACCGCCGACGGGCGTGCCCGACACGGCGTGCACGGCCGCCGGGTCGAGGTCGAACAGCTCGCGCAGCGCGTCCGCGTAGGAGGCGCCGCCGGGCTCGGCGGCAAGCTGCTTCACCCGAACGGTCGGGGCGTGCAGCAGCTTGTCGACGACGCGGCGAACGGTCTGGGTGATCTCGGCGCGGGAGCGCTCGTCGAGACCGGGCAGTCGGGAGTCCAGGCGGCCCAGCTCGGCGGCGACCACCTCGGAGGCCATCGCCCGCAGCGCGACCACGGTCGGCGCGATCCGGGCGGCCCGCTGAGCCGCGCCGAAGGCGGTGACCTCGTCGGCCACGATGCCGGAGACGGCGTCCACGTCCCCGGCGCCGGGGGTGGCGGCGTGGGCGTGCGAGAGGCTCTCCAGGTCGACCAGCAGGGCGCCGGGCAGCTCGTGCACGCCGTGGTGGACGTCGCGGGGCATGGCGAGGTCGAGGAAGGCCAGCGGGGCGTCGCCGCCCCGGGCGGCGACGGCGGTGGCGACGTCCTCGGCACTGATCACCACGCCGGCCGCGCCGGTGCAGGAGATCACCAGGTCGACGTCGGCCAGCGCCTCGGGCACCTTGGCCAGCTCGATGGTGCGGGCCACGTCGGCGCCGAGGATCTCGACCAGCCGCTCGGCGCGCTCGGGCGTCCGGTTGGCGATCAGCAGATCGGTGACGCCGGAGCGGACCAGGGTGGCGGCGGCCAGCGAGCTCATCGAGCCGGCGCCGACCACCAGGGCCCGCTTGCCCGCGATCTCGCCCGCGCCGGCCGCGACCTGCTCCAGCCCGAAGGTCACCAGCGACTGGCCGGCCTTGTCGATGCCGGTCTCGCTGTGCGCCCGCTTGCCGACCCGCAGGGCCTGCTGGAACAGCTCGTTCAGGCCGCGCCCGGCGGTGTGCTCGTCCTGGGCCTTGGCCAGGGCGTCGCGCAGCTGGCCGAGGATCTGGCCCTCGCCGACCACCATCGAGTCCAGGCCGCAGGCCACCGCGAAGAGGTGGTGGACGGCGCGGTCCTCGTAGTGGACGTAGAGGTGGGAGGTCAGCTCCTCCAGGTCCACCCCGCTGTGGTGGGCGAGCAGCAGCGACAGCTCGGCGACACCGGCGTGGAACTTGTCCACGTCGGCGTAGAGCTCGATCCGGTTGCAGGTGTTCAGCAGCGCGGCCTCGGCGACGGTCGCGGTGGCCGCCGCGTCGTGCAGCAGCCGGGTCGGGACGTCACCGGTCAGGGCGGCGCGCTCCAGCACGCCGACCGGGGCGGTGCGATGGCTCAGTCCTACGACAAGAAGACTCATGCCCGCCCCCTGGTGCCATGGTTCTCGGTGCTCACGCCGGCATCACCGCGGAGAGATCGCCCTCGCCGGGCTTGCCCTTGGCCGGCTCGGTCCCGTCCTTGGCCGGCTCGACGGCCACCCGGCCCTTGCCGCTGCCGCCCGCGGCGCGGCGCAGCTTGGCGGCGGCCGCCCGGACCGGTCCGGGGGCGCGGTCGAGCACGGACTCGGCGCGGTCCGGCTCCTCGCCGGCCTTGCGCTGCTCGTGGAAGGCCAGGATCTGCAGCTCGATGGAGAGGTCCACCTTGCGCACGTCCACGCCGTCCGGCACGGTCAGCACGGTCGGGGCGAAGTTCAGGATGCTGGTGACGCCGGCCTCGACCAGGCGGTCGCAGACCTGCTGGGCGGCGCCGGGCGGGGTGGTGATGACACCGATGGAGACGTGCTGGCTCTCCACGATCTCCTCCAGCTCGTCCATGTGGCGCACCGGCAGACCGGCCGCGCTGCTGCCGACCACGGCCGGATCGGCGTCCAGCAGGGCCGCCACCCGGAAGCCGCGGGAGGCGAAGCCGCCGTAGTTGGCGAGCGCGTGGCCGAGGTTCCCGATGCCGACGATGACGACCGGCCAGTCCTGCGTCAGGCCCAGCTCGCGGGAGATCTGGTAGACGAGGTACTCGACGTCGTAGCCGACCCCACGGGTCCCGTACGAGCCGAGGTAGGAGAAGTCCTTGCGCAGCTTCGCGGAGTTGACGCCCGCGGCGGCCGCCAGCTCCTCGGAGGAGACGGTCGGCACGGAGCGCTCGGAGAGCGCGGTGAGCGCCCGCAGATAGAGGGGCAGGCGCGCGACGGTCGCCTCCGGGATGCCCCGGGCACGCGAGGGTCGGCGCGCGGCGCCCTGGTCGGGCGTCTGCGAACTGCTCTGTGGTGATCGGCCGATTGCCACGGTGCTCCTGTGGGTGAAGCTGGGCTTTGGCAGCCAGGCTATGCGTTTGTGAACGTGTGCACAAAGATGGTGTCCGTTTTGTCCCCGCACAGTGATGCGCATCACGCCGTCGACCCCATAGCACCGCTCTCTGTCGGCACCACCGCCGGGGGCCGTGCGCCCGGTGTCCGCAGGCCGTACGGAGCCTCCCTGCGGACCAGCGGGACGGGGGCCCCGGACTGCCGCGAACGCGCCCGGCCCAGCCTCGGCCACGGCACCCGGGCCGCCTCGCCCAGCGGCGCGGCCCACTCCTCGGGCGGGCAGGACGGAACGCCCGCGCAGTGCCGCAGCAGCTCGGCGGTGGCCCGGGCGTCGCCCAGCGCGGTGTGCGCCGCGAACCCGCCGAGGCCCGCCGCCTCGGCGCAGGCGGCCAGGCCGAAACCGCGGGCCTGGGGCAGGTGGGCGCGGGCCAGCCGCATGGTGCAGAGCAGCGGGACGGGCGGCAGCGGCACCCCGATCCGGGCGAACTCGCGACCCAGGAAGGCGTGGTCGCAGGTGACGTGATGGCCGACCAGCACCCGGCCGGCCAGCAGCTCCAGCAGCCTCGGCGCGATCTCCCGGAACCGGGGGGCGCCCTCGACGTCGGCCTGGGCTATCCGGTGCACATGGGTCGGGCCGACCGGGCCGAGCGGATCGAGCAGGGTGCAGAACTCGGTCTCCGGGCGCAGCGCCGCGTCCAGCAGCACCACCGCGACCTCGACCACCCGGTGCCGCCACGGGCTGCGGCCGGTCGCCTCCACGTCCACCACCGCGAACCCGCCGGCCGCCCCGGCCGCCTCCGGACGGACGGGCATCCCTGGGGTCGGGCCGGGAAGCATGACGGCACTCCTGGTGTGCTCAGCCCCCCATGGCCGCGGACGCGTTCGATCGTAAGCCGACGAACGGGGCCGTTCCCCGGCCGGTCGCGGGTTTCTTCACAACGATTCGGCGAACCGCCCCCGCCGGTCGGCGGGGGCGGCGCGGGGCGGGACCCCCGGGGCTCAGGCGCCCAGCGCGGCGCGCAGCCGGCGCTCGTCGACCCGCCAGAAGTCGTGCTGGCGGCCGTCGATCAGGGTCACCGGGATCTGCTCCCAGTAGCGGCGGTACAGCTCCTCGTCCTGCGTGATGTCCTTCTCCTCGAACGTCGCGCCCAGCTCGCCCGTCACCCGGACGATCACCTCCCGGGCGTCGTCGCAGAGATGGCAGCCCGGCTTGCCGACCAGGGTCACGGTACGGTCGGCCGGCTTCGGGCTCGGGGTCTTGTCACGTCGCAGCAGTGGGCTCACCAGGCCATTGTGCGCCCGCCTTACACCCGGCCGGGCCGGACGTCCGGCCGGGCCGGGGCCGCCCGCCGTTCACCGCGCGGGCACGCCGCCGTCACGGCCGCTCCCGACCCGGCTGGCTATGCTCGATGCCATGGCCGTGCTCCGAAGGCTCCTCCAGACAAGGCGTCCCACCAGCGCGCGGACCGCCCTGGCGGGCGAGGCCGCGGCCGAGGCGGCGGAGGCCGCGCTGCGCGCCGAACCGGGCCCGGGGCCGACCGCCGGAGCCCCGGCCGCCGAGTCCGCCGGTGCCACCGGGACCGCCGAGCCCATCGGGGCCGTCAAGGACATCGGGACCACCGAGTCCGCCGGGACCGCCGGGACCGCGCCCGCGGCCGACAGGCCGGCCAGGGCCCCCAAGGCGCCCGCCGAGAACCACACCCCCGAGCGGGACGACCCGCGCGCCGCCGCCTTCTTCGACTGCGACAACACCATCCTGCGCGGCGCGGCGATCTTCTACCTCGGCGTCGGCCTCTACCGGCGCGGCTTCCTCACCCGGCGCGACATCGCCCGGTTCGCCTGGCAGCAGGCCTGGTTCCGGCTGCACGGCACCGAGGACCCGGACCACATGGCCGACGCCCAGCACACCGCACTCGGCCTGGTGGCCGGAAAGCGGACGGCCGACCTCGAAGCCATCTGCGAGGAGGTCTTCGAGGAGGTCATCGCCGACAAGATCTGGCCGGGCACCCGCGCCCTGGTCCAGATGCACCTGGACGCCGGCCAGCGGGTCTGGCTGGTCACCGCCGCCCCGCTGGAGGTGGCCCGGGTCATCGCCCGCCGGCTCGGCATGACGGGCGCGCTCGGCACCGTCGCCGAGGCCAGGGACGGCCTCTACACCGGACGTCTGGTCGGGGATCTGCTGCACGGGCCCGCCAAGGCGGCCGCCGTCCGCGCACTGGCCCGCCGGGAGCGGCTCGACCTCGGCCGCTGCGCCGCGTACAGCGACTCGGCCAACGACATCCCGATGCTCTCGCTGGTCGGCCACCCGTACGTGGTGAACCCGGACGGCGCGCTGCGCCGGCACGCCCGGGCGCAGGGCTGGCGGGTGCGGGACTTCCGGACCGGGCGCAAGGCCGCCCGGATCGGCCTGCCGGCGGCGGCCGCGCTCGGCGTGATCGCGGGCGCGGCCGCCGCCGGGGTCGCACTGCACCGCCGGCACCGCGTCTGAACCGCCGGCGCCGCTGCCGAACCTTCCGGCAGCGCGGCCGGGACGAGGCGTCCCCGGGCGGGTGACCGGACGTCAACCAGCCCCCTGACCAGGCCCCTCGTACGGGCGAACTCCCCCGTGCCACCGCTCCGCCCGGATCTCCTGCGCACATCTGATCGCCACCGATCACTTTCGATCGTTCATCAGACGGGGAAAGTCGAGGGTTGCCGAGGCCCGAGGCAGGGAAACCGCCTTCCCGGCCCCCAAACTTGTCACCCAGCGCATCTGTTCGGTCACGTTGAGCCGGATGAACGATGACACGTTCGGTCGACATCAGTCAGATATGCACACTGCGCGGATCTCAAACGACCACTTCGACCACACGGTGTAGCTGTCATTGCACAAAGCGTTATTCTCTCCTGGATGCACGTCACCCACGCGCCCCTTTTGCCGGGCGGCGCGGGCGTGCTCTCCGCGCAGGCGGAGGTGATCCGTCCACAGTTCTGCCTCTGGGAGTCCCGTGTACCCACCCGTCCGGAACGACGCGCCTGCACCCTCCCGCCCGTCGCCCGCGCCCCTGCGCTCCCGCACCGGCCTCCGCGGCCGCCCGGCCTCCGCCCGGCAGATCTCCACCGGCCTGGAGCTGCTGCGCAGCCTGCTCCGCAGCCGGCTCCCCGCCCCGGCCCAACTCGTGAGCGCCGGAGCCTCGTTCGGCCCCGGCCGGCCGCACCCCGGCGGCCTCGCGCTGCGCACCACCGCCGCCGGTTCCGCCGGCGCCGGCTCACGCGGACGGACCGGCGCCACCGGCACCGGCGGCCGCAGCCGGGCCAGGACCGCCCCGAGCCCCGGCTACGAGACCGAGCACAACCCGATCATGGAGCTGGTCGAACGGGCCCAGGCCGGCGAGAGCGATGCCTTCGGCCGCCTCTACGACCACTACGCGGACACCGTCTACCGCTACATCTACTACCGGGTCGGCAGCCGGGCCACCGCCGAGGACCTCACCAGCGAGACCTTCCTGCGCGCGCTGCGCCGGATCGGCACCTTCACCTGGCAGGGCCGGGACTTCGGCGCCTGGCTGGTGACCATCGCCCGCAACCTGGTGGCCGACCACTTCAAGTCCAGCCGGTTCCGGCTGGAGGTCACCACCGGGGAGATGCTCGACTCCAACGAGTGCGAACGCAGCCCGGAGGACTCGGTACTGGAGTCGCTCTCCAACGCGGCCCTGCTGGACGCGGTGCACCGGCTCAACCCGCAGCAGCAGGAGTGCGTCACGCTCCGGTTCCTGCAAGGGCTCTCGGTGGCGGAGACGGCCCGGATCATGGGCAAGAACGAGGGCGCCATCAAGACCCTCCAGTACCGCGCGGTGCGGACGCTCGCCCGCCTGCTGCCGCCCGACGCGCGGTGAGCGGGCCGGTGACCGGGGAGATACCCGCCGGACCGCCACCGTCACCGCCGACGCCGCTCCGACACGTGCGGGTGAACGCCCCGGCCGGTGATCGGCGGCGCGTAACCGACCGCCCGCACCGCTCGTTGGCCAGCGTGCAAGCCTCCACCAGGCGTACGGTCAAGTCGAATTGCGACCTCTCACCCGATGGAGTGGCTTTGGCCCGCCGGGACAACCGCCCGGCAGGCCGGAGTGTCGACAACGACGAAGGGAGGTGTGGCTCGTGACGGCAAACGTGCTGGAGCACCGGCGGGCGAAGGCCTTCGCCGAGGCGCTGGAGGCCCACCGGGCAGAGCAACGCGGCGCCGCCGGTACCGAATCGGCCAACACCGCTTCCACCGGTGCCGGTTCGGCCATGACGGCCACGACGGCCGCGATGGCCGAGCTGGTCGGCATGACCGACGCACTCGGCGCGCTACCCGGACCGGAGCTGGACCGGCAGGTCAGGACGGTCCAACGCGCCCAGCTGATGGCCGCGTTCGAGCAGGCCTTCGCGGGCGGCCCGGGCGCCACCGTGCCCCGGCAGCGCAGGCACCGGTCGCTCCGGACCGCTCCGCGCGGCCGCTGGAGCCGCCGGTTCGCGATCGGCGGACTGGTCGCCGGGCTCGCCGTCGGCAGCCTCGCGGGCGCCGCCACCGCCAGTACCAACGCCCTCCCCGGCGACACGCTGTACGGCATGAAGCGCGGCCTCGAAGGGCTCCGGCTGAACTTCGCGGGCTCCGACAGCGAGCGCGGCGAGCTGCTGCTCGACCACGCCGCCACCCGGCTCGGCGAGGCCAAGAGCCTGGTCGGCCACACCGACCCGGCGGGCGCGCTCAGCCCGGGCACGGTCGAGCAGGTCCGGCGCGCGCTGGACGACATGCACGCCGACGCCCTCAAGGGCCGCGAGCTGCTGCGTTCGGTCTACCGCAGCAACGGCTCGCTGGACCCGATGCGCGCCCTGGCCGGGTTCGCCCAGGGCGAGGACGGCCGCTGGGCGGAGCTGCAGAGCAGGCTGCCGGTGCAGCTGACCCCGCAGGCACACCTGGTGGACCAGCTCTTCGACGACATAAGCGAGGACGTCGCGCCCCTGCGTCTGACCCAGCCGCCCGCCAAGAGCGGCAGCGGCCCGGCGGGCACCGGGGCGGGCGGCGCGAGCGGCGCGGCCTCCGGCACCACCTCCGCCGACACCCCGGCGGGCGGCGGCAACGCCGCACCCGGTGCCGGGCCGGCCCAGGGCGGCGCGGCCGCCGCCAACGGTGGCGGCAGGCCCGGCAGCACCGAGCGGGCCCCGTCCACCGGGTCGGGCCTGCCCGGCATCGGCAACGGCGGCGCGGTGCCGAGCGGCGTGCCGAGCAGCGCCGCGGACGCCGTCGGCGGGCTGGTCGACAACCTCACCAGCGGGCTCACCGGCGTCAAGCCCTCGCCGAGCGCCGACCCGGTGCCCGACCAGGCCCCGCGGCCGTCCGGCCCGCCCAGCGCCGGTGCCGGTGCCACGCCGCAGGGCGTCGAGGTGCCGCCGCTGGTCCCCGGCCTGCTGCCCGGGCTGCGGATCCTCGGCGGCTGACCCGGCCGTACGGACCCGGGTGAGGGCCCGGCGGGTTCGCCGGGCCCTCACCCGGGCACCGTTCCGGAAGGCCGGCGGGGCGCCCTGTGGTTCGGAAGCCGTGGTTCGGAAGCCGTGGCCGGCCGTGGCTCAGAAGAAGACCGACCGCCGCTGCACCAGCAGCTTGTAGAGCGTGTGCTGGATGGTCTCCCGTACCTCGTCGGCCAGGTCGAAGACCAGCATCGGGTCGTCCGCCGCCTCCGCCGGGTGCCCGTCGGTGGCGATCGGTTCACCGAACTCGATCGTCCACTTGGTCGGCAGCGGCACCGCGCCGAGCGGCCCCAGCCACGGGAAGGTCGGCGTGACCGGCACGTACGGCAGGCCCAGCAGCCGGGCCAGCGTCTTGAGGTTGCCGATCATCGGGTAGGTCTCCTCCGCCCCGACGATCGCGCACGGCACGATCGGCACCCCCGCCCGCAGCGCCGAGGCGACGAACCCGCCGCGCCCGAACCGCTGCAGCTTGTACCGCTCGGAGAACGGCTTGCCGATGCCCTTGAAGCCCTCCGGCCAGACTCCGACCACCTCGCCGCGCTCCAGCAGCGCCTGGGCGTCCTCGTTGCAGGCCAGCGTGTGACCGGCCTTGCGGGCCAGCTCGTTGACGCCGGGCAGGACGAAGACCAGGTCGGCGGCGAGCATCCGCAGGTGCCGGTGGTGCGGGTGGTGGTCGTGGATGGCCACCTGGGTCATCAGCGCGTCCAGCGGGATCGTCCCGGAGTGGTTGGCGACGATCAGCGCGCCGCCCTCGGCCGGGATGTTCTCGATCCCGCGCACCTCGACCCGGAAGTACTTCTCGGCGAGCGGGCGCAGCAGCGAGAGCAGCACCTCCTCGGTGAGCTCCCGGTCGAAGCCGAACTCGTCCACCTCGTAGTCGCCGGTGATCCGGCGGCGCAGGAAGGCCAGGCGGTCGGCGGCCCGGCCCTCCCAGCCCTTGCCGAACAGGCGGGTGGCGGCCGGGCCGAGCCGCCCGGCCAGCGCCCCGCCGACGGCGTCGGCGAGCTGGTCGGCCAGGCCCGGGTGGCCGGGGTCGCTCCAGCTGGGCGCGGACTCGATCGGGATGACCTTGGCCCCGTCCCTCGCGTTCTCGGCTGCGGCACTCATCGCGGGTTCAGCTCCTGGGTCGGTGGGGAGGAACGGCCGGGCGGCGCTCCGACCCGAGCAGGGCGGCCAGCCGGTCGGTGACGGCGGTGAGCCGTTCGGGTGGCAGCAGGCCGGCGGACTGCGCGGCGGCGAAGTCGGCGAAGGCCTCCGGGGTGGTGAAGCCGGGCCGGTAGCCGAAGGTCTCGCGCAACCGGGTGGTGTCCACCACCCGGCCGTGGGTCAGCAGCCGCAGCTGCTCGGGCGAGAAGTCGACCATCCTGGTCTGCCGGGCCACTGCCGCCACCCAGCTGATCGCGGGCAGCAGCAGCGGCAGGGTCGGCCGGCCGAGCCTGCGGGCGCACTGGGAGAGCAGCAGCACGCCCTCCCCCGCCACGTTGAAGGTCCCGGTGTTGACGGTGCCGGGCTCGGCGGCGACGGCCGCCCGGCAGAGCACCTCGACCGCGTCGTCCTCGTGGACGAACTGCAGCCGGGGGTCGTAGCCGAGGACGATGGGCAGCACCGGCAGGGCGAAGTACTCGCTGAGCGGGGTGTCCGCGCCGGGGCCGACGATGTTGGCGAACCGCAGCACGGTCACCGCGACGTCCGGGCGGCGCCGGGCGAAGCCGCGGACGTAGCCCTCGACCTCCGCCGCGTCCTTGGCGAAGCCGCCGCCGGGCAGGTTCTTGGGCTGCGTCCGCTCGGTGAACACCGCCGGGTCGCGCGGGGTGGAGCCGTACACGCCGGTGGTGGACTTCACCACCAGGCGGCGCACGCCGGACGCCTTCTGGCAGGCACCGAGCAGTTGCATGGTGCCGATGACGTTGGACTCCTTGACCGAGGAGCGGTTGGTCGAGCCCAGACCGGTGGCGCTGACGCTGAGGTGGACGACGGTGTCGACCCGGTGCTCGGCGATCACCCGGGCCACCGCCGGCCGGCGCAGGTCGAGCTGGTGGAAGCGGTACGGGGCGGCGGGCCCGTCCGGTTCCGCGACGGCGTGCCGGGGCGGCTGCACGTCCACGCCGACCACCAGGTCCACCCCGGGCCGGCGGCGGATCTCGGCGGCGAAGCGGGCGCCGAGATGGCGTGCCACGCCGGTGACGAGCACGACCATGCCCACGGTGCTGCACCCCATTCCTCGCCCTGAGCGACTTGCGTGCACCGTACCGCGCCGCCGTGTCGGGCCGTGAAATGACACCGCCCGCCCAGGCCACAAGGGTCTGGACGGGCGGTGGAAGCGCCGGGCGCGCAGGGCGCGGCCGGGGGCGCTTACTTCTTGTTGCGACGCTGCACGCGGGTCCGCTTCAGAAGCTTGCGGTGCTTCTTCTTGGCCATACGCTTGCGACGCTTCTTGATGACAGAGCCCACGGAACAACCCTCGCTCACTGAGACTCGCGCCCGTGAGAGACGGAGTCCATACGACTGACGGACGGCCTAGCCTACCTTCCGCGCGCCCTGGGTCGTAATCGTGCTCCCCGGAACCGGGAAACACCCGGAGAATCCCCGGCGAACGGGCCCGGGGTCCGCAGGCTGCGGACCCCGCCCCGCCGCCCGGCCCTACGCGCTCTCGAGCCGCACGTAGGACTCCTTGAGGTACTCGTGCACCGCCTGCTGGGGCACCCGGAAGGACCGTCCGACCCGGATGGCCGGCAGTTCTCCGCTGTGCACCAACCGGTACACCGTCATCTTGGACACCCGCATGACCGCGGCCACCTCCGCCACGGTCAGGAAGACAACTTCCTGCAGGGGGCGTTCGCCGGAACTCATGACCATCACC
Organism: Kitasatospora sp. NPDC092286; assembly: GCF_044755565.1. NCBI lineage: Bacteria > Bacillati > Actinomycetota > Actinomycetes > Kitasatosporales > Streptomycetaceae > Kitasatospora > Kitasatospora sp. NPDC092286. The sequence goes on from NZ_JBIVRD010000001.1 coordinate 430,796, forward strand.
CGACCCTTACCCGTGTGCAAGGCACCGGCTTCCCCTCCGGTGACTCCACCGGCACACGTGTATCCCCAGAGTAGTTATGGGTGGTACCAGTGGGAAGAGGGGGAAGCCCAGTCCTCGTACGGTGAGAGATAGGCCTGTTGCAGTACGTAGTCGCTCAGCGGTCTGTAGCAGTGGGCATGCGCACGCCCCCGGACACGGGGCTGCCGGTCCGGGGCCTCCGGGCTCAGGGCAGCAGGCCGTGGTAGGGCAGGACGGCCCGGCGGGTGGCGAGGATCGCCTGGTCCAGCCGGTCGGCCGGATCGTAGCCGGTGTCGAAGTCCCGCCAGACGGGCCTGGCCCCGTCGGTCATCCGCAGCGGGGCCGGGCGGCGGGTGCGCCGGTAGACCTCGGCGCGCCAGGCCTCCGGGGTCTCGGTGGCCGGGTCGACGGGCCGTCCGGCGGCGGTGGCGACCAGGTGGGTCCAGGTCCGCGGGACGACGTCCACCACGGCGTAGCCGCCTCCGCCGGTGGCGATCCAGCGGCCGCCGGCGTGCCGGTGGGCCAGGTCGTGCAGTTCCTCGGCGATCAGCCGCTGGGCGTCCACGGTGACGGCGAAGTGGGCGAGCGGGTCCTCCAGGTGGGTGTCCGCGCCGTGCTGGGTGACCAGGACCTGCGGGCGGAACGCGGCCAGCAGTTCGGGCACCAGGGCGTGGAAGGCGCGCAGCCAGCCGGTGTCGCCGGTGCCGGCCGGCAGCGGCAGGTTCGCGGCGGAGCCGGGGGCGTCGGGGCCTCCGGTCTCGGTGGCCCAGCCGGTCTGCGGGAAGAGCGTGGCGGGGTGCTCGTGCAGCGAGACGGTGAGCACCCGCGGGTCGTTCCAGAACGCCTGCTGGACGCCGTCACCGTGGTGGACGTCCACGTCGACGTAGGCGACCCGCTCGGCGCCGAGTTCGAGCAGCCGGGCGATGGCGAGCGCCGGGTCGTTGTAGATGCAGAAACCGGAGGCCCGGCCGGGCATGGCGTGGTGCAGCCCGCCGGCGAAGTTGACGGCGTGCGGGGTCTCGCCGCGCCAGACGGCCTCGGCGGCGGCCACGGACTGGCCGGCGATCAGCGCGGAGGCGGAGTGCACGGCGGGGAAGGCCCAGTTGTCGTCGGTGCCGAGCCCGTGCCGGGCGTCCTGCTCCTCGGGGTGGGCGGCGGCGTGCTTGACCGCCGCGACGTACTCGCGGGTGTGCACCAGGCGCAGGGTGGACTCGCCGGCCGGCGGCGCGGCCCGGACCGTCACCCCGGGGCCGCTGCTCAGCCCGAGGGATTCCACGAGGCGCATGGTGAGCGCCAGCCGGGTCGGGTCCATCGGGTGGCCGGGGCCGAAGTCGTAGGCGGTGACGGCCTCGTCCCAGAAGAGGTGCAGGCCGCAGGGGGTGTCACGCTCGGCTTCGGGCATGGCCTCCACCGTAGCGGGTGGCTCCGCTCCGGCGGCCGCCAGGGCGCGCCGGTTCCGGGCCGCTCCGGCCGTCCGCCCCGGCCGTGGGTGCCGGCCGTCCGCTCGGGCGGTTCGCTCGGGCGGTTCGCGCTCAGGCCACCGCGGGCCGGGCGACCGGGGCGGGGGCGAAGCGGCCGGCGAGCGGGAGGACGGCGAGCACCAGCAGCATCGGGGCGAGCAGTGCCCAGCGGTAGGAGCTCGCGCCCGCGATCGCCCCGACCAGTGGTGAACCGACCAGGAAACCCACGTAGTTGAAGAGGTTGAGCCGGGCCACGGCGGCGTCCGAGTCGGCCGGGAAGAGCCGTCCGCCGGCCGCGAAGACCTGGGGGATGATCGCGCAGATTCCGAAGCCGAGCACGGTGAAGCCGGCGATGCCCGCCCCGGCACCGGGCGCCGCGGCGGCCACCGCGAAGCCGAGCGCGGCCAGCGCGGCGCCGCCGCGGACCACGGGGACGGCGCCCCAGCGCTGCACCGCGCGGTCACCCAGGGCCCGGCCGAGCAGCATCGCCACCATGTAGCCGAGGTAGGAGAGCTTGGCGACGTCCTTCGGGCTGCCGAGGCCGTCGGTGAGGTACTTGACGCTGTAGTTGGAGACCGAGGCGTCCGCGATGTACGCGAAGGCCATCGCCAGGCAGAGCGGCAGCAGTGGCCGCCACGGTACGGACCGGGCGGCGGCCTCGGCGGCCTCCCGGACGGCGTCGCCCAGTTCGGCGGGCCCGGCGAAGCGGGTGCCGGCGAGGACGGCGAGCGGGGCGATCACCGCGGCGGCCGAGCCGAACAGCACCGGCAGGCCGAGGTCGTAGCGTGAGCCGAGGCCCGCGACGGCGGCGCCGAGGATGCCGCCGAGGCTGAACGCGGCGTGGAAGCCGAGCATGACCGAGCGCCCGTAACGGCGCTGGAGGCCCACCCCGAGCATGTTCATACTGGCGTCCAGCGCACCGACCAGAAGCCCGAACGCGCCGAGGGCCAGGGCGAGTTGCCAGAGCGTGCCGCCGAGCCCGGCGCCCGCCAGGCTGAGGCAGACGGCGGGCTGGACGACCCGCAGCACAGCCCGGGCCCCGGTACGCCGCACCAGCCATTCGGAGCCGATCGAGCCCACCCCGGCCAGGATCGGCACGGCCGCCAGGAAGACCGGCAGCAGGGCGTCGCTCAGCCCGTACCGGTCCTGGATCTCGGGGATACAGGTGACCAGCAGGGCGAAGGTGACGCCCTGGAGCAGGAAACTCGCGGCGAGCGCGGCTCTGCCCGCGCGCAGCCGAGGAGGGATCACGGTACTCATGCCAACCTCGCTACTGGCCGGTACAACGATGTTGGCGAGAGCGTAGGCGGTGGCGCGCGATCGCGGGAGGGGTCGCGCAGCAGTTCTGCGAACAGCCGTTCCGTGCGGCTGTTCCGCGGCGGCCCTCCCCGGCCGGGCGGGCTCAGAGCAGCGCCGGGACCTCCGCCAGATCGGCGATCAGCCCGGTGGCACCGGCGGCGGTCAGCTTCGCCGGGTCGGTGAGCGCGGTGTACCCGTACACGTCCATACCGGCGGCCCGGGCGGCCAGCACGCCGTTGACGCTGTCCTCCAGGACCAGGCAGCGGCCCGGCTCGACGCCGAGGGTGCGGGCGGCGTGCAGGAAGAGGTCGGGCGCGGGCTTGCCGACGCCGACGTCCTGGGCGCTGAAGATCCGCTCCTCGACGAAGTTCCCGCGCAGGCCGGCGACGTCGAGCGCGGTCCGGATCCACTCGTGGTGCGCCGAGGAGGCCAGGCAGTAGGGCACGGAACGCTGCTGCAACTCCTTCAGCAGACGCTCCGCGCCCCGGACGGCGGCGAGTTCGGCGCCGAACGCGGCGAACACCCGGGCGTGGAACAGGTCGTCGAAGCCGTCCGGCAGCTTCGCCCCGTCGAACCGCTCGGCGATCACGTCGTGGACCCGGTGGGCGGCGGTGCCCATGAAGTCCCGGTACGACTCCTCGACGGTGGTCGGGTAGCCGAGTTCGGTCAGGTACTCGGCCAGCAGCCGGTTGGAGAGCGGCTCGCTGTCCACCAGGACACCGTCGTTGTCGAAAATCACCAAGTCGTAGGACATGCCGTCGAGCCTACTGGGCCCCGCCTCCGGGCCCGCCGGGCCTTGCGTCCGGGCCTACTTGCCGCCGGAGGCCAGCTCCCGGGAACGGTCCCTGGCCGCCTCCAGGGCGCCCAGCAGGGCCGCCCGTACACCGTGGTTCTCCAGCTCGCGGATGGCGGCGATGGTGGTACCGGCCGGCGAGGTGACGGCCTCGCGCAGCTTCACCGGGTGCTCGCCGGAGTCCCGCAGCATCACCGAGGCGCCGATCGCCGACTGCACGATCAGGTCGTGCGCCACCTGCCGGGGCAGGCCGAGCAGGATGCCCGCGTCCGTCATCGCCTCGACCAGGAAGTAGAAGTACGCCGGGCCCGAACCGGAGAGCGCGGTCGCCGCGTCCTGCTGGGACTCGGGCAGCCGCACCGCCTTGCCGACCGAGCGGAAGATCTCCTCCGCCCGCTCCAGGTGCGCCTCGGTGGCGTGCGAGCCGCCGGAGATCACGCTCATGCCCTCGTCCACCAGGACGGGCGTGTTGGGCATCACCCGGACCACCGGGGTGCCGGCCGCCAGCCGCGCCTCGAACCAGGCGGTGGGGACGCCGGCCGCCGCCGAGATCACCAGCCGGTCGGGGCTGACGTGCGGCGCCAGCTCCTCCAGCAGGGTGCCCATGTCCTGCGGCTTCACCGCGAGGATCAGGGTGTCGGCGAGCTTGGCGGCCTCGGCGTTGGTCGCGGTGCCGACGCCGTACTTCCCGGCCAGCTCGGCCGCGCGCTCCGGGCGGCGGGCCGTCACCAGCACGTCCGCCGGGTCCTTGCCGGCCCTCAGCAGACCGGAGAGCAGGGCCTCGCCGATCTTGCCGGTGCCCAGGAAGGCGATCTTCTGTCCGTGTGCTCCGCTGCTGGCCATGGCCGCTCCTTACCTCCGGTACTGCGGCCATCCTCGCACCGCGACCGGGCCGGCGGCGGGAGCGTCCACCCAGCGGTCGGACTGCCGCCCGCCACGCCCTAGGGAGAAACTCGGGGTTCTCCCCTATGGCCCCGGGCCGTGTGCGGGCGCACCGTGGAGGTATGGCACACGAAGAGATGTCCCGACGTGAGAACCGGCAACTCGCCGTCGCCGCCGCGACGGTGGGACCGTGGCGGACGGCCGCGGGAGTCGGTGCGGTGGTGGGGGCGACGGCCCTGGGGATCGATGCGATCACCGGTGACTGGTCGCTGAGCATGCTGGCCGGACCGGCCGGCTGGGCGCTGTTCTTCTTCTTCCTGGTCGGCACGGTGGGCGGCCAGCTGCGCCGCGACACCGGCGACCGGCGGCTGCGCCGGTGGGCGGCCGAGCACCCGTGGCAGTCGGCGCTGCCAGCGGCCGGCGGACTGCTGGTGCTGAACATGCTGGCGCAGACGTTCCTCGGCGACGCCGGCCTGTTCGGCGCGTTCTTCCTCTCGCTGCTGCCGGCCGGCGTCCTGCTCGCCGTGGCGGGCGTGGTGGGTTCGGTGAAGCAGGCCCGGGGCAAGGGCTGACGCCGTTTCCGGAACGGCGGAAACAGGGGCGATCTCCGCACATCGCGCACGCGTTCACCACCTGGTGTGCCCCCGATCAGCGAATCGTCACACCCCGTCGGCATACTGGCGCGATGCCGATAGCCGAAGATCCAGAACCGCGCCCGTCCGAGGGCCGGGAGCCGGGCGGGTCCGACCCGTCCGAGGCGGGCGGGAAGGACCCGTTCGCGGACCTCGTTCTCGACGAGGAGTTCGTCAAGGGCGCCACCGTGAAGGAGCAGTCCGGCCGGACCCGGATGCTCACCGCCCGCTGGCGCCACACCCCGCCGGTCGACCCGGGCGGCCGCCGCTCGGTGAACGACGGCCCCTCGAAGGGCAAGCGGTTCGGCCGCGGGCCCCGGCGGCCCGACGCCTTCGGCAACCCGGGCCCGCGCCGCCGCCTGGAGTGGCGGGCGCCGCTGTACGTGGTGCTGACCATCGCGGTGCTGCTCGCCGCGCTCAACATCGACGGGCTGCGGAGCTGGTACTCCGAGCACTACGGTGACGCCGGCACCCCCGGCCCGTCCGCCGTCGCGCCGGCGCCCACCGTCGCCCCGGAGACCGCCCGGCCGACCGCCGCCCCGCCGTCGGCGGCCGAGCAGCAGCCGACCGTCGACCACCCGTGGGCCGGCTCCCCGGCCGAGGGCTGGCCGAGCGGGGCGGAGGCCTTCGTGCTGCCCGCGGCGCAGGCCACCGGGGTCTTCGGCGCCGAGGAGGTGGCCGGCCAGCTCCAGCTGGTCAAGGACTACCTGACGGCCGCCAACCTGGACCCGAAGGTGACCGCGGGCGGCCGCCCCGAGGCGGCACTGGCCCTGCTGGACCGCGGCGACCGGGACAGCGCCGAGGCGGCGCTCGCCAAGCCGTCCGAGGAGCGGAACGCCATCTCCTACTTCAGCCGCTTCAACCCGGCCGAGGCGATCCCCGTGACCGACGTGGTCAAGGTGCAGGGCCGGACGACGTTCGAGAGCGACGGCGAGAAGGGCGTGCTGGTGCACACCGACTACACCTTCGTCTACGCGATCCGCCCCGGGCCCGAGGCGGCCAAGCAGGCCCTCCCCGGGAAGCCGTCCACCAGGCCGTCCACGACGGGCGAGCCCGCGCCCGGCCTGCCGAGCGGCCCCGGAGTGGCCAAGCCGGTGGCGCTGACCAGCGTGAACGGCGATGTCCCCGGCGACACCTGGACCGCCAGGACCATCGTGCGGCGGATCACGGACTTCCGCTTCTACGACCCGGCCAGGTACCAGTCCAACCCGAAGAAGATCAACCTGCGGCGGTACGACTCCGAGTCCGGCAACAGCGCCTGCAACGTCCACGACGGCTACTACCACCCGCAGTTCGACCAGTTCGCCCAGCCGGACCCGGAGCGGACCGGGCCGAGCCTGGACCCGTACGACCGCAGCAAGGACATCGACGGCGAGCGGGAGTGCGGCTCGGTCAGCCGCAGCTGACCGGTCCGGCCGCGCTCAGCGCCTGCGCTTGCCCCGGCCCGGCGCCTTGGTGTCGGGCCGGCCGCCGCGGGTCGCCTGCCGGCGCTCGTACTGGGCGACGGCCCGCTCGTACCCGGCCCGCCGGACGGCCTCGCCGGGGGCCTCGATGAGGCTGCGGACGAAGTAGGCGAGGAGCGCGCCGACCCCGCCGATGAGCCAGACCACGCCGAGCGACTTGTCCTCGGCCATCCAGCCGCTCAGCTGGTCCCTGCCCTCGCTGAGCAGCTTCCAGGTGCGCAGACCGGCCATCAGCGAGCAGACCGCGATGGCCGCGACCAGCAGCCCGTTCACGAAGCCGCCACCGGAGGAGAGCCGGACGCCCTCGACGCCGAAGCGCAGCACGAAGGCTCCGGCCAGCGCGGCCAGCAGGGCGCCGATCGGCACGACGACCCGGCGCAGCCGGTAGTCGGCGCCCCGGTCGACCCAGCTGGTGCCGAACCAGCGGATCGGTTCCGGCTCGGGGGCGCCGGCGGGCTTGGGGGCGGGGGCGGGGTCCTGGGTCACAGGTCCGATTATCACCCGGTGTCGCGGGAACGCGGAGGGGTGGGGCCCCCCGGGGGGGCCGCCCCCCCCCCCCCGCGCGGGGCCCCCCCCCCCCGCGCCCCCCCCCCGCCCCCCCCCATA